>CAYMYS010000095.1:0-10122 GCA_964394725.1 uncultured Syntrophaceae bacterium | reverse complement strand
GACCGGTTTTGGCATCTGGTAGCTCGTGTTATGCCTGACTACGAAGAATATGCACGCTGGCTTAATGAAAATGGGGCAGCGTTGGATCTATAAATATAAGCGTAACGTATAGCCACTGTTTCAGCCATTATTTCCTTCAAGCCTTGAGGTGCCATCCCATACAGAAACTCCAGGCCCGTAACTCTGCAAAGAGGGGATTGATGTTTCATTGGACTTCTGGTAATCAATAACAACACTTCAGGAGATCAACCGAAAGGGTCCTTTGAGTCTTTTTGATTCCTTGTGATACTCGATCAATTTCCGAGAGACAGCATTATGGAGGCAGAACATGAGGAGGAGATATTATGAAACTCATGATGGAACACTGAGATGTGCCCTCGATGATTATTACAGAGCCGATGAACTCAGGAGACTTGCAAAACAGATTTGTTCACATGTGCCGACCAGAAAGGGAGAAGTTATTGACGAGATCTGCAGAAACATGCAAGGGGCCAATCTAAAATCTCTCTTCAACAGACTGAACACAATTGAAAAGTCCGCCGTGGCGGAGGCTATTCACAGTTATCGTGGTGAACTTGACTCAGAGAGCTTCCGCTCGAAATACGGCAGTACGCCTTGGGATGACGCAAAGGAAAGTTATTCTCGTTATTCCAGCAATACCCCGCACACCATTCTCGACCTTTTTATTGTGGGAAGCAAAGTTCCCGATGATCTCAGTGAAAGCCTAAAGACCTTTATCCCCGCTCCCGAAGCGGATTCGGTGAAATGCCTCCAGGAACTACCGGCATTATTTGAGAAGATCAACTACAGGGATAGAAAGAAAGACGATTTCGACGAAGAGGTGGAACTGACTGTCCGGCACACGGAAAGGGCCGCTCTACAGAATTTAGAAGCGGTTCTCCGGCTTGCCGATGGAGGCAAACTGAAGGTAGGTCCTAAAACCGGTCGACCAACGGCGGCGACGATGGCAGTCATTTCGAAGATACTATATGAAGGTGACTGGTACGACGGGTTTGATCAATCCGATATAATAGGTCCGATCCAGTCATTTGCATGGCCCCTTATTCTCCAAGGCGGAGGTCTCGCAAAGGCCAGCGGGACCACCCTCCAATTAAGCCGTTCCGGCAAGAAGGTCCTTGGCGGAGATCTGCCTGCAGTTATCAGGGCCGCCTGGCAGAAATGGGAAAATACGAAGATCATCGATGAGTTCAGCAGGATAGATGCAATCAAAGGTCAAAAGTCGTCAAGAGGCCGGGCAATGACGTCTCCCGTTGATCGTCGTCCTAAAATAAATGATGCCCTCGGCACCTGTCCTGAAGGGAAATGGATCCACGTTGATGAGTTGGGTCGTTATATGCGCGCCGAGGGGTTCAAATTTGACGTGGCGCGCGATTTGTGGAGACTTTATATATGTGAGCAGCAATATGGCAGCCTGGGTTATGCAGGATGTGGCGACTGGCCCATTGTCGAGGGCCGGTATCTGCTTGCCTTTCTCTTCGAATACGCGGCCACTCTGGGACTTATAGATGTCGCCTATATCTCCCCCGTCTTCGCTCGTGACGATTACCACGGCAACTGGGGTGCCGATGAGCTGATTTTTTTGAGCCGATACGATGGCCTCCAGTATTTTCGCATCAATGCTCTGGGGGCCTACGTATTCGAATGGACTGATCGCTACGAAGCGCCGCCCGTTGAAAACCGTTCGATATTGAAGGTGCTGCCGAATCACGAGATAGTCATTACCGACAAGGTGTTGCTGACTGAGGGTGACAGGTTGTTCCTTGAGAAGATATCCGATAAGGTATCCTCCTCTGTGCGGCGGCTATCGGTCCGGTCACTTCTTGGTGCGGCGGAAAAAGGAACGAACCCGGAGGAGATACTCTCATTTCTCCAATCGCATGCGACGGGCGAGATTCCCGAGACTGTCCTTTCCCTGCTCGGTGACGCGGCGGAGCGTACGACATGTCTCTCATACTCGGGGCGCTCCCATATCATTACCTGTGCCGATCCCCTTCTGGCGAGCATGATCGCCGCGGATAGGAAGCTGAAGAAACTATGCATGGCTGCGGGCGAAGGCCACATTGCTGTTTTGCCGGGCAAAGAGAAGGCATTTCTCAAGGCGCTGGCCGATCTGGGATATATTGTGCCCGGTTTGCGAGACCAGATATGAAGGAGGAATGTAACGTCAGCGTGGGAAAGAGAAGATCTAATCAGTGTAATCTGCCAACTATGCCAATGAAGAAGGAAATTACATGACATACAACCCGGAAAATCCCCTTATAGTTCAGGGTGATCATACTGTCCTGGTTGAGGTGGACAGTCCCCTCTATCCCGCGGCACGGGACAGGCTGGCCGGATTTGCCGAACTGGTCAAATCCCCGGAGTACATCCACACCTACAGGATTACCCCTCTTTCAATCTGGAATGCCTGCGCCGCAGGGATGAAAGCAACGGAATTGACGGCATCTCTCGTGCAGTTTTCAAAGTATCCCGTGCCGGAGCATATTCTCACCGAGATTCACGACTATGCCTCCAGATACGGGAGACTCCGTTTGTCGCTCAACGAAAAGGGGTTGGTCCTTTTCTCAACCGATGAGATTCTTGCGGAAGAAATCGCCCATAACCGCCATGTGAACAGGTTTCTCTCTGAAAGAATTTCCCCTGTCGAATTTCTGATTCATCCCGCAAACAGGGGAAGGATAAAACAGGCGCTGATCAAGATCGGGTTCCCCGCTGAGGATGTGGCAGGCTATACCGAAGGAGAAGCGATAGCGATTTCTTTGAAAGATATAGCCCTCTCGGGGGATGCCTTTTCCCTCAGGCCCTATCAATGGAAGGCCGCCGCCACATATTATGCGGGGGGAACAGTGCGCGGAGGGTCCGGTGTCGTCGTTCTTCCCTGCGGGGCGGGAAAGACCATAGTCGGGATAGCATGCATGTCTCATGTCAAGTCTTCCACCCTTATCCTGACAACGAGCGTCACAGCAACGAGACAGTGGATATCCGAACTGCTGGACAAGACTACCCTGACAGAGGATGAAATAGGCGAGTACAGCGGCAATACAAAGGAAGTAAGACCGGTCACCATCGCCACGTACCAGATAATGACCTATCGAAAAAGCAGGGAATCAGAATTTGTGCATCTCAATCTCTTCGATCAGCGCAACTGGGGATTGATTATTTACGATGAGGTGCATCTCCTTCCGGCCCCGGTTTTCCAGATAACGGCGGATATCCAGGCGAGAAGACGTCTGGGGTTGACGGCGACCCTTGTGCGCGAGGATGGAAGGGAGGACGATGTCTTTGCCCTGATAGGTCCGAAAAAGGTGGATGTCCCGTGGAAGGAGATGGAAGGTCAGGGATGGATAGCGAAGGCCAGATGTAGTGAGATACGTCTCGACATGCCCACGGATCTTCGCATGTCCTATGCCGTTGCCGATGCAAGAAAAAAGTTTCGCATTGCCTCTGAAAATCCGCTGAAACTGCAGGTCGCCCGCACTATCATCGATTTTCATAAGGATGAACAGATTCTCCTGATAGGGATGTATCTGGACCAGTTGAAGATTATTGCAGGTGAACTGGATATTCCCGTGCTTACCGGTTCCACGTCCCAGAAGAAAAGGGATAAATTATACGGCGATTTTAAGGAGAAAAGAATAAAGGTCCTCGCCGTTTCCAAGGTGGCCAATTTTGCCGTCGATCTTCCCGACGCGACGGTGGCAATTCAGATTTCCGGCACCTATGGTTCCCGCCAGGAGGAGGCACAACGACTGGGACGTATTCTTCGGCCTAAAAAAGGGTTGAATCAGGCCTTTTTCTATACAATAGTCACCCGTGACACTGTGGAACAGGACTTTGCCTTGAAGAGACAGCTCTTCCTCTGCGAGCAGGGCTACGAATATCACATTGAAACGGCAGATGAACTGAATAGCAAACGCATTCCCCGCAGCCTGGGGCAGGATTAGTGATTGTCCTTTACAGTCCGAGATTCCCCGTGGCCTTTTTGCAGGGAAGGATCTTCAATTTACTGGGAGAAATTGCCAATGCACTATTTCGAAATAGACTGGCTCCACTTTATGGAAACACTTCCACTATGGGAAAAAGCGGATACGGAGATGCGTCGAATATTCATTGAAAAGGCAGATCCCGTCGGTCTGGTCGATCCTTCGGCATTCGGACTTCAGCTTCCTCCATTGCTGGAGGCCGGCCTGGTTGCTATCTCTCCGAAAAAAGAGTGGATCAGGCTCGACAAGAAGGTGGCGGCTTTTCACCGCGGCCTGGCGGCAATCGGCATGGTTCATATATACGATGGCAGGAAAGATGAAGAGGGGTGGCAAATCATGGGGAAGTATCTCCGCAGGCACTTCTCGGAGTCGGAAATAGTGGCTTTCTCCTGTGATCAGGAAAGGTATATTTATTATGATTACAGAAAGCAAGCCGCCGCCCTTTCGTCGGGCAACTGGTTGAAACAGTTTCTCGAAGCTGAGAATCCAGAGGAATGGGAGGGGAGATACGCATCGCCCACTAACAAGCATTATTTAGGGTCGGAAAGTATCTTTAACACAGCCAGGATAATCCTGCGGCGTCTGATGTCTGTTCTGGAACCTGTATCATTCAGAGATCTGCCGCGGATGTTTCCCGGTATTGATATATCCCTCCTTGCGACAGCAATCAGAGGAGGAATTCGTTATGCCATTTTTTTCCCCGATCTCCGCGCGGGGGACCTTGAACCCATTATGGGAATATGGCCATCCATCTCCCGCTATCTTCATCGTTCCAAACCGCACTTTCCGAAGGAAGTTAAACCGAAGTTAACCTTTGAGTCGGCAATCCTGATGGAGGATATGACAACAGTGATGGTGGCCTGTTCCCAGGAACCGCTTCGCATGCGCGTGCAGGATGAGACTATATATATCAGGGATCAGCGGAATATCGCTAAAAACATGGCAAAAATACACGTATGGTTTGAGAGCGCGTGCCGTTTAAATGAATCGCTGCGTATTGAAATAGCTGTCAATTACCTGAAATCTCTCAAGTTAGTCAAAACAGAACACAATGAATCCGGCATGAGAATGGCACCGACCGATCAGGGGAGGGCATGGATTAAGAAGACCGGGAAAGATAGGCTCCGATTTATTATTGACGTCATAAAGGGAAATAGAGATATACTGACATCGGATGGTTATTATGACAGTCATGAATGCACTAGATACTTTCTGCCTGCGGTGTGGAATATACGTATCAACGAAAAGATGAAAGTCAATGTGGCACAGAATATATGCGATGTGTTTAACGCCTTGGAGGCGGGAGATTTCTTTGACCTTGACGACTTTCTGAACTATGAAAAGACCGAAGCGAATCCCTTCTTATATGAGGGAGGAAATTCAGGCGCAATTTCAATGCGCGACGGATATTCGACAATGACGCCCAGTGAAGAAAATCTGGAGAAATTGTGGCGTGAAATGCTCTCATTCTTTGTAATATATCGCCTTATCCTGTTGGGGGGCGCCCGTGTCGGCAAATCAAAGAAACAGAACACCTACTGTTTCTCAGTCAACGATATCGGAAGATACCTCACGGGAAAGGCCAATGACTTTGAGTATGGGCACGAAGAAAATGGCGAGGTGGTGGTACAGCCCAACTTTGACGTGGTTTTCCTTTCTCCTTCACCACGTGTAGAGGCGGAGATAGGGCGCTTTGCGGAGCGAAAGGGAAGCGGAATTGGCGTTCTGTTTCGAATCACCAAAAAATCGATTATCCAGGCCGCCTCCGTGGGGTGGAATTTCACGCAGGTTGTCGACAAACTGAGACAGGTCGTAAAAAAGGATATTCCCAAAAATGTGTCCCATGAAATAGAAGGCTGGTTTCAGCAGTGCAGGAGCGTCGCCATGCGTTCATCCATCATCATACAATGTCCCGACAAAGAAACAGCTTCACGCGTGCTGTCAACGGGCGGACGGGATGTAGAGATGCTCACAGACACTATCGTGGAATTCAAAGACAGGACCAAACGGAGCACCCTTGTCCGCAAACTTCACAATTCGGGTATTTTTATTGATAAAGTGGAATAGACTGGTTCCTATCGAAGTGCATGCTGATGCAAACCCCTTCGGTGATGGATGTGTATCGAGCCCAATCATTTCAAAACTAACCCTTTCAGTCCACCGGAAACGAGTGACGTGAGATTGGCAATCACCGGGAAGAGTGCCACGCCGCCGGGGCAGGCCAGGTATTTCGGTTTCCACAGGGGATCAAATTTTTCCTTCTTTTCCCCTTCTCCTCACCCTCTCACCCCGAAGGGCACCTTGCCCATCAAGTGAGAGGGAATTCTTTGACTTTTTGAGAAGTTGTCAGCTTTACGTTACTTATAAGTCAAAAATCGAGTCACTCCCGCGAAGCCTGTCCTCGACCCGATCGGGGAGCGGGAATCCATAAGTGCTGAAAAGAACTGGATTCCCGATCAAGCCGTGAATGACAGACGACAGAAATTGGACATATCTTTCGCAGAGGAATCGAAATATCACGGATTTTCGGAAGTGGTTGTATCCCCTTTATCGCCCTTCCCTTTCGATACGATCTCGGGACCGAGCAACAGGGCTATCCAGCGTGTGTCGTCCCTGCTGTCGAGTGCGATCTTTGCAGTCATGGTGAGGGGAACGGACAATAACATGCCCACAGGACCGAGGAGCCACCCCCAGAATAGAAGGGAAAGAAAGACCACCAGTGTCGAAAGACCGAGACTGCGCCCCATCAAACGAGGCTCGATTACATTACCCATCAACAGATTGATGATAACATATCCCGAAGCGGCGAAGAGCGCTGAAAGAGGTCCCAACTGAATCAGGGCGAGGAGCACTGCCGGTACCGCCCCGATTATCGGCCCGATATTGGGGACATAGTTCATGACAAAGGCCAGAAGACCCCACAACAGGGGGTAATCGACGCCGATAAGGGCAAGGAAGATAGAGACGATGATGCCCGTTGCGAGGCTGATCACTGTCTTGATTGCCATATAGTGCTTCACGTTGCTGATAAAATCGTCGAAACGATCCATCGAAGATGCGCCGTCACCGACGACGGTTCTCAGTTTGGCAGGAAGATTTGATGCCTCGAGGAGCATAAAAATCACCGTCATCAGGATCAGAAAACCATTGGCAAGCACATTTCCCAGGCTGTTCAGCAAGGTGGCCACCAGCTTCATGGCCGCTCCGGGATTAAAGACCTCCGTCGCGACAAGTGAGGAAATGGTTACGCCATGCCTGTCCAGCCACCCCGTTACGAGGACGGTCTGCTGCTTCAACTTAGTTTCGTAGAGCGGAAGGTCACGGGAAAAATCCTTGATCGATGATCCGACGAGAGTTGCCATCATGAATCCGATAAGGAAGACTCCAAGGATGACAATGATAAGGGCAAGCCATGTGGGCACACCCTTACGCTGCATCCAGAATAATGGCGGCGCGCTTATGATGGCAATAAAGACGGCAAGGAGAAAGGGGACAAGAATAGCCTTGGCTACACTCATGCCCGCCAGCATTACAATACTGGCCGCAATGGTAACCATGATCTGGGATATTTTTGCTTCGTGCTTACCGGCATTCATAACACTCTATAGCCCCTTAAGAGGAATTCTGTCTTTGTAAGTGAATACATTATGAAATATTGAGGGGATACTGTCAATGTCAAAGAGTGGCAGGTCTTGTTAAATATTTTCTCTTCCATGATTGTTCGAATATTATCGCGTACCGGCTGGTTACCCCTGGTATTCGCTTCTTTTGACTCTCCCGCTACAGAGGCACGTGCGCCTTTTTCCCATAGACGCGTTCATAGGCTTGGCAATAAGGACAGAGTCCATTTTCAATGTTTTTCACAAACCAATACGCCAATCCGGATTGCTTAGTCCGGGCACGTTTGCATACGGGACACGTGACACAACGTTGGGCCATTCTTCGATCTTTTCCCGTGATACTCATCACTGGTCCTCCTTTTCAAATGAGATTGCTTGGAAATTTTGATTCAACGTTGCCCCCAAGCCGTTGAATCGGTTTGGCTTGACTCTTGATTAATCATTCTATATGAGATTTTGCCGTTTTAACGGCGAGCTCTCTGTCTTTGGTGTACATCCACCATTGTGGTTGTGTCGTGTGCGGACCTGTTTCTTTTTCCCGACCTCGACAATAATACCAATCGCCGAATCTCTCGACAGTAGCAAACGGGTGTTGGCCGGTGCAGAGAACGCTGCATGTTCGAATCTGCTTGAAAAAAACTGTTTCTTCAGGATCTTCCTCATTTGTCAGATCATCAGGCACGACTATGTGTGAAACATCAATGCCTTCCGCTTTCTTTTCATCCAGCCATTCTGAAATCGTCATTTATTCGTTCCCCATTTCAGTGTACGGCATCTTGATTCCGATGCATCCTACCATACAACATTACAGCATAAAGTTTAAGTCGGTTTTTATTGGATTTAAGGCTGCTTGAGTCAATTACGCTTCATCTGGTTCTTGCATACGTGTTAAAAATGACTTCTTCCTGTAAGAGTGATTCTTCTTGATCGACACCGTATTGCACAGTACAAACTGTAATCCACAAATCCATGTCACTCCCGCACAATTATAGGCGGGAGTCCACATTATCCATAAAATCCTTGACTTTAAAAGTAATGGGAGTATCATCTTCTATTAAAAAGAAGTGTTCTATTAATTATAATCAGGGAGCACAATCTGGAGTCTTAATCCCACAACATTCAAAGAAGAGGGATTTATGATCTGACTTTAAAACATACCCCGTTTCACATCAAGTGGCGGGGTTTTTTGCGTCTATCAGATTGTATTTAAGGGAGTATTATACTGATATGCATAATACTCCTTCTTAAAATAGCTATTTTGCATCATATATACTTGTAGTACAGGCAGTTATCAGGTTTGCTTAAAGCATGATCGAGGGGTCTTATACTGCAAATTTGCAGTGTTTGCAAATTTCACAAAGATCAATTTAAACACTGTTATGTCCCAAGAGAAGGAGGAATCAGTGATGTCAGAAGATGCTACATCTAAATTCAAGGGACTCCTCAACGTCGAGGTTAAGGCACCGCCTGTAATTGCTGGCCGGAATGCAACTATCAGCCTTTTAATACGGAATCCATTCCCTGTGCCCATATGCATAGAATCCATACAGGCGCCTACATCATCATTCCTGATGAAACAAAGAGGCGGAAGGCAGCAAGGTGGTAGCTCCTTTTTAGGAGAAACTGACATTCAAGAGCATTCCGAAGTTGAAGCTAACCGAGAAAGCGGAACCCAACGAAGCGATTCCAAAGCAGGAAAACTCCTTTCCATGCTTGATAGTATCAAAATTAAGGAGGTCAGCTTCGGCCCTCTTACCGCTCACTTTCCTGAGCAGACTTCTCGGAGTATCAATATAAAGGCCGAGCCGAATTGCAAACTCGATATTAAGGGGCCATTAGCGCCAACCGATAATCTCAACATTAGCGCCGAAGAAGGGACTCACATCAACATTGACTTGGCAGACAAGCATACGGTTTCAGGCTCTGAAGCAAACGGAGAATTCCGAATCGTTGCTCCACACCAAGAAGATATCGCATCTTTTGAGCTGCAGACAGCCCATTGGCTAATGGTGAAGCCAACAACGCTTGATTTGTATGCGCTGATTAAATATAGGGTTGGCACTGATTCCAGAAGTCAAGTAATACCAGTGTTTCTATCAATCCAACCGCCAGTCAGATCGATTGTTTTGGGTAGCATATTTGGTGGAATCCTCGGGTTTCTGGCGCGTCAAATTAACTCGGGGGCATTTGCAGGAAGTCTTTCATGGCCAGAGCAATTGATTGGAGTTCTCGGTGTATTCGTAATGTGCACTATTGCTGCAATCGTTCTTTCTCGACGAGAGGTTGCCAAGGGGTTTATTACGCTGGAAGATTTCTACGGTGCATTCGTTGTCGGAGCGTTAATTGGCTATCTCGGCACAGATTACTTTGGGAATATTTTGGAAGGGGCTGCAAAGCCAGGAACATAACGATGCAATGCACGCGATATGCGCGTGATTTCAATGTTAGCTATACGATAAAACATGAGGTAGAAAGATGAATCCTGAGAATCTTTTAAG
>CAYMYS010000094.1:0-10164 GCA_964394725.1 uncultured Syntrophaceae bacterium | reverse complement strand
AACGGAGAAAACAAACATCAACCTACAGCATCGGAAGAAACCAGTCTACTCGACAACTATTTAAGGACGTCCCCATGTACACCTGAAGAAGTGTTCCACTGCTGAAAAGGAGCTGATAAAGAAAGCCATGGGAAGCGAAGATATACGTGAAGATGAAATTACTGAGATTGTTTCTCTCATCAATTGCTACAAGGGCATAGAATACGCAATGGAGAAAGCGAGGGAGTATATCGAAGAGGCAACGAAATTTCTCGAGCCTTTTGAAGACACCATGCCGAAAAAGGCCTTCTTAGCGATTTCCGATTACATTATTGAGAGGAAGTTGTAGATGCATAGCTCAATTCGGTACAACCCTTCCGATTCGGCCGTAATATATTTTTCTGTAAGTTTCCCTATATTCCAATCCTGTTTCCCTCATTGTCAACTATAAAATCCAGAAAAAAAGAGGGCCGGACAATTAATGCTCCGACCCTCGTCGTTTTATGCAGGCTGATACAGCGATATCAGCAATGAGGTGGTCTCTCACTGCTGTCCGTGGAATATCCCCGTTGCGCCCTCGCCGTTTGATTCGTACATACCCCATGCTCCTCCAATGGCTTGGGCCGTCGAAGATCCCACATTGTATAAAGAGCCATGAGCCGACTTGTAATAAGGAGTAGTGCTTGATGTCGGAGTTCCGAGGGTCCATGTCCCTGTTGTAATGGAGAATGTGCCGTCCGATTGGATGGTCCCCGAGCCTGATAAAATTGAGGCGCTGTAGCCTTCCCCCGAGACGTTAAATTGAAAATTCGATATCTCATCGGTTACAAAGTTGACATTACAGTTAAAGGAACTCGGGTAAACAGTAGACATACCGACCCCTCCGCTGGAGGTCCAGTAAGTCCCTTCTGCACCGCCTGAATATGAAGCATTCGTGTTGGTAAGGGTGGCAAGTTCCGTTGCTCCCGTATCTTGGCCGAATATATAATGACCTTTGTGGTTTATCTTATATTCTGTACCATCGATGGTGAAGGCTTTGATCACGAGCCAGTCGCCCCATTCCAGGTAGGTTGCGTTACCGCTCGTATAACTTCCCAGTTCATTATGTGTGATGGGATGGTTATCGAGGCTTCCCGTATTTTTTGTGCCTGAGGCAAAGACGGCCCACTTTGCATAGGCATCGCCCAAACCGCTCTCGGAGTCGCCTCCACGAAAATAGTCTGCATCGGGATTCCTGATGCCCCGCGCCCAGACGGTGTAGTCGCCGTCAAAATCCTGGCGCGTCGTGCTCACAAATACTTCCTCCAGCGTTGGCTGGGAGCTGTTAGGGCTGTTTGTGAGCATTCCCGAAAGATAGCCGACGCTGGTGCCCGAGGCATTTGTTTTGGGATCAGTAAGGGGGGCTTCCTGCGTTTCTACGGCTGGCGTATCCGCAAGGGGGTCTTCCTGAGTTTCTACATTCAGGGCATTCATATCCTGGGCAACATTATTGACGATAGCTGGCGGAGCTATTCCGGCGTCATCAGTCGGCTTGATTCCGTCTCCTGCATCGGAAGAATCATCGCCATCTTCGTCTGCAGTTTCGCCGTCTCCTGCATCGGATCCTGCGTCCTCTCCCTGTCCATCCTGATTCGCATCTTCTGCTCCCTCGGGAGAACCACCGGAATCTCCTTCATCTCCTGTGTCAGGCGGAGGGGCCTCCGTGTCAGATTGAAACTGACGTGCAATCATTGGAGGCGTTACCGTAACGGGTCCCGCACCTCGCGGTCCCACTGTAATATTCTCCCCGGGAGTAACCGTCTGGGTTGTGTTGTCGGTGATGGAGGTGACAGCGACGTCGCCGTCGAAACCGTATACAGTGGTTTCAAATCCTTCGCCGCCTCGGTTTTGTACGAGACGAATCCATCCTCTGTCTGATGCATCGGCCAGATAAATCGGTCGGGAGGCAAGATTTCCCTCCCTTTCCTTTCTCACCTCTATACCAAACTTGGTCCCCCTGACACCGACGACGGCAGTTACTGTCTCCACATTCATGGTGGCTTTCCTGTATCTGAACATCTTGAGGGCATAGAACATGGCCTTTCCCTTTGTCATGGAAAAGAGGGATTTCTTCTCGCCCAATTTTAGATCGGCAACTATCTCTTTTACACCTATTTCGGTATTGGCGCCCATGGTGATCACGTTTTCATCGATAAATTTCAGGCGGCAGCGGCTATCGTCGATGGTAAATATCCTGTCGTTTTCATATATTCTGTCTCCCGGGAGGGCGAAATAGGCCTCTGCCGGATCGCCATGGACTACGATTGCGTTACCGGTGAGTGCCTGTATGGAACCGACTTCCCTGGTCTTCGAACCTATAAAAGATTTCTGTATCTCTACCTCTTTTAATGCATCGGGGAGGGCGTCTTTCGTTATTCCGACACCCCGCTCGAGGGCATGACTCGACTGTAGGAAAAGTATCTGAGATCCGCAGAAAAAAATAGACAGGGAAACTAATAGTATAAGAAAGTGACGTTTCATAAAGATTGCTCCTTAAAGTTAGAAATTATGAACTTCATTTTCATTGCCCTCAAACCTCAAAATGCAAACCCCAGACTGAGTGTGTAGGTTGCCTTCTTATATTCGTAGAGCGAGGCATTGGAGTTGTTGTCTGTATAGTTAATGGCGAATGATGAAGAGAAATGTTTCAGGAATTCCTGGCTTACCACTGCCGTGATACTGTCCTGCATGTCTTCACGGGGCAGGTTATAGAAAGTGGGTTTTTCTTTATAATCCTTTCTCGACCATTTGTATCTGAAAAAGAGGCTGGTCTTCGTGGGCAGGCTGAGGAGGTAAGACAATGCGTAATAATAAGAATCGTAGGAATATTTCCTGCCCTCTGCATTTCTGTCTTCCCACCCCACTGTTGCCGAAAGTGTATGCATCCTGTTTGCAAGATAGATGGTAGGTGTTACCCCGTAACGATAGGTTATATTGTCGAGGGAGGCATTGCTTTCCTTGTAGTAAAATTCCTTGTTATAGGAGTATTCACCCTTGAGGCTGAAATACTGGTTGAAGAAATGTTCATAACTGGGATCTATATGAAAAACATGTGAAAGGCGTTCACTTTCGTAATACTGTTCCTTGTAACCGAAGGGAAGCTTGACGATGTCTTTCCTTCCCGCCCACCAGGGACCTGTTGCGATATCGACCATGAAATAATTGAATTGTGAATGGTTCTGGTAGGCGCTGTTGTAGAGTGACGCGTTTGTATTCCACATGATGCCCTGTTTCTCTCCCAGATCATAGAGGTAATTACCTGACAGGCTGGTTACGAGTGCCTCATCGCGGATCTTCTTTGATTCGTCTCCAAGCGTGAGGGTGCCTCCAATAACACTCAGTTCTCTGTTTCCGGGACCGGAACTTGCGTTGTCGTCGTACATGATACCCTGCGAAAAGCGGACATTCCAGAAGGCCTTCTTTGTCCTCTCTTCCAGGGCGGCAAGGAACTTGTCTATATTTCGCTGAACCGGTTCCGGGGGATTGGCTCTCTGTACTGTTTCAATTTCACTTCGTGCCTTTTCGTATTGTCCCACTTTGAAATAGATAGTTGCAAGTTCGAGACGTACCCGGTGAAGATTCGGGTTGGCTGCCAGCATTGCCCTGAATTTTGTAATGGCAAGTTTCATCTTCCCCATCTTCATGGCACTCGTGCCTATCCACCACATGATATCCATCGTTTCGACCCTGTCGGCTACCTCGTTGAAGATGGGGAGGGCCTTGCCGAATTCGCTGTCATAGTAAAGGGTCATGGCCTCGGCCAGCTTTTTGTCCAGTTCTTCGATCTCTTTGGGGGTCATCTTTTGCAGTTCTTCCACTGCTGCGTCATCTATGGGGCTTGTTTTCCCTTCGGCAGCATATTCACTGGACTGTGTTACTGGATTATTTTGCTGGGCGGTAGCTGTATAACTCAGGGCCAATATAAAAACAAAAGAGAATAAAATCATAAACAAACAACGAGATAATAATCTCATGGATGATCCTCCGGATGATATAAGAATATGTGGTTACTTCATGCTATCTTCATTCACTTAATCACCCTAATGGTGCCGGGCAACAGAATTTCAGGTGATTGATAGGATCACTATGGGTACCGGGAAATCAATGATACTGGGAAATAAATATAAATCTTCTGATCAATTGTCAAGTGAAAATCTATTTATTCTGGACACTTGAAGAAGTGTCCCACATGTCTTAAGAATCTTTATAGAGAAGATGTTTGGATATGTAATGGCTGATGGCGTCGGGGACCAGATATCTGACAGACTGTCCTCTTTTCGCTCTTTCTCTTATATCCGTCGATGATATTGCGAGCAGTGTTACTTCTCGAAAGTAAATATGAAATCCCGTGGGGCCTTTAAATCTGTCTGAAACGCTTTCGTATTGAAACCGGCCGGAAAAATCCTTCGGGAGAATTCCATCCAGGTCTTTGACTGTATATCCCGGCCTGGTCATTACGACAAAATTGCAGAGCAGCAGCAGTTGGTCCCAATCTTTCCATGTCTCTATGTTATGAAAGGCGTCCTGGCCCATGATGAAGTAAAGTTCAGGCTTCACTGTCGGGTCGGCGAGAAAATGTCTTATTGTTTCGACTGAGTATGATTTTCCAACCCTCCTGTTTTCTATGTCGGAGATTGAAAATGAGGGATTTCCTGCGACGGCCAGACTGATCATCTTTTCACGATGATGAAAGGGGGTTATGTCCTTTTCTCTTTTATGCGGCGGCTGTGAAGCCGGTATGAAGATGATCCGGTCCAGGTTAAGATCTTCACAAATCTCCTGTGCACACCTCAGGTGACCCGTGTGAATGGGATCGAATGTTCCGCCAAATAATCCCCACTTCATGTTCTTATCTGTCCGTCGCCGTAGATGATAAACTTTGTAGTCGTCAATTCTTCAAGTCCCATGGGGCCGAAGGCATGAAGTTTGGTGGTGCTTATCCCTATCTCTGCACCGAGACCCAGTTCAAAGCCGTCACTGAAACGAGTCGAGGCATTCACAAAAACAGTCGAGGAGTCGACCTCTTTTAAAAAGCGCTGCGAATTTTGATAGTCTCTGGTGACAATCGATTCGGTATGAAGGGAGCCGTATTTTTCGATATGCGCGATGGCTTCGTCGATGTCATCAACGACACGCACGGCGAGGATGAGATCGAGATATTCTTCATACCAGTCATCTTCTGTTGCCTTTTCACAGTCGGGAACAATTGCGCCAGTCCTTTCGCACCCTCTGATGGTGACTCCTGCCTTTCTCAGCGTGGCGGATATGAGGGGGAGAAATGCTCTGGAGATGTCTTTGTGGACGAGGAGGGTTTCCAGGGCGTTGCAGACCCCCGGTCTCTGAGTCTTTGCATTCATACAGATTGCCGTGGCCATGTCCAGATCTGCAGTGGAATCAACAAAGAGATGGCAGACCCCTTTGTAGTGCTTGAGAACGGGAATCTTGGATTTATTTACAACGGTGCGTATCAGCTCTTCGCCGCCCCGGGGGATAATCAGGTCGATATACTCTTCGAGGGTGAGCATCTCGTTCACCGCTTCCCTGTCTGTCGTGGCTATTACCTGGACGGCAGCTTCGGGGATTCCCGTTTCGCGCAGTACCTCCTGGAGGATATGTGCAATGGCCCGATTTGAGTTGATCGCCTCAGATCCGCCACGTAATATTACTGCATTTCCCGACTTCATGCAGAGGGCCGCCGCGTCGGCAGTCACATTGGGGCGCGATTCATAGATAATACCAATGACACCGAGCGGTATTCTCATCTTCCCTACAAGGAGGCCGTTCGGTCTTCTCCTCATGGAGGTGATTTCGCCGACGGGGTCGGGCAGGGCGGCAATCTCGGTGAGTCCCTTGGCCATTCCTTCAATTGTTGCGTCGCTAAGAGTAAGCCTGTCTATCATCGCATGAGAGATGCCCTTTTCTCTGGCACAGTCGAGATCCTTTGCATTTTCCTCTTTCAAAAAGGCCTTCTTAATGACGAGTAACTCCGCCATCTTGATGAGGGCCTCATTTTTTTTGCCCGATGATATCTTGGCAAGAATATGAGCCGCCTTTCTCGACTTTTTTGCTATTTCGACAATCTCCTTCATGAAGGCTCCTTGACCACTTATTACGATATAGGTGCTATGTATATGACATTACCCGACCATGAAAGGGTAACCAGCAATTTTCCATTGAACAATTTAAATTTATAGTATATGTTTTCCCCTGTCAAGATCCAAGATTACTTATCAATCTTCCGTTTTGTATGATTATTTGTTAATTCTGAAAAGGGTAAGTGGCGTTTGTTCGTTTTGAAATGAAAGGCTAGAGGGAATGACGGATATTTCGGTTAAGGCAGGTAAATATGTGTACGAGATGATACAGGACGGCAGTTTTGATCTTGATCGAGTAGCTACCTGTGTGGGACCGGGTACTGGTCCTAAATGGCTGGTGGCCAGTGGATTTGATCGTACCATGTTAAAAACAGGAGTGTTGGGAAGAAAAAATCCCGTCCTGCTCGCAGGCTCCTCGGCTGGTGCATTGCGTTTTGCAGCCTGGGCCCAGCCGGAACCGGAAAAGAGTTACACAAATCTGATCGAGTCATACATCGCCATGTCTCCTGCGAGGAAGGACACTGCGAACACCATCCTTCGGTCTATCTCTGACGTTATCAACAGCTTCATGGAAGATGATGCCATCCCCTTCGTACTGACGAGCAAAAAGTATCGCCTGGCAATTACTGCGGCACGTGCAAAGAACATGGCGGCCTCTGAAACAAAACTATTTCAGGGTCTTGCCGTTGCGATGGCCTTTATCTTTAATGCAATGAATCCATCGTGGCTGGGATTTTTTTTCCAGAGGGTCGTATTTCATAACAGTCCCATCCCCCCTAAATTCTGCTTGAGAAGCGGATTCAAGGGAAAATCTATTCTACTGAACAGGGCAAACATCAAGTATGTACTCCTTGCGTCATCGGCGGTGCCGGTTGCGGTTTCCGGTGTCAGAGATATTTACGGAGCGCCCAATGGAACCTATCGGGATGGAGGCATCACGGATTATCATCTGAATCAGAAGTATGGTTTGGACGGGGAGGACATTGTCTTACTCTTTCAGCATCAGGAACGAGTCGTCCCCGGGTGGTTGGATAAACAACTGATATACAGACATGTACCAGCGGAGAATCTTGAGAATCTATTGATGGTTTATCCAACGGAGGAGTTTATCAAAACACTTCCCGGGGGCAAGGTGCCGCAGCGCAAAGATTTCAAGTCCTTTGCAGATAAGCCTTCTGAAAGAATAAGAAACTGGCAGGAGGTCGTTACAAAGTCGGCCTATCTGGGTGAACAATTTCTGGAACTCATCGAGAGTAATAAACTCCGTGATGTCGTTAAAAAGATGTAGTCATCTATCCTCTGGATTTTCTGAGGCCGGAACGGAAGGCATTGCGTGACAGAACTCCCCCCTATAGGAAAGATACTCATTATAATCGGCGTGGTGATTGCCGGGCTGGGGTTTCTTCTTGTGATGATGGGTGGAAAGATACCATGGATCGGACACCTTCTTGGTGATATATCTATAAAGGGGAAGAATTTTACCTTCTACTTTCCTGCCGCAACATGTCTCTTGGTGAGCGTTATACTGTCTCTTCTTTTTTTCATTTTTCGAGGCAGATAAGGCGTAGATAGATCGACAACTGCTTCCATATCAAGCCGGATTTCAGATTAAACATTCAACAGTGGTTACTATGATGGTTCGGCAAAAAGTCAGATTTTCTCGCTGGAAGACCATTTCGGGGATGATTTCGATGCTTGGCTAAAAATCTAAAACTCGTGCTAACGCACTCAAACAATTAGATTTTCTTAACGCCAATCACCACAATCATCTGTTTCCCGAAATGCTCAAATCCGCTCGAAAATGACTTTTTACCGGTCTGTCTACTATGGTATATTATATATGTCGACGCCTTTGGGTGGGATAAAGGTAAAGATTGTATCCGGCATATCGGTGTTAACCGTGACATCGCTAAAGGTGAGTTCCGTCGTGTTTTCATACATGTCTATGAATGTACAACGGGCAATGTAATATCTGTCCCTGTTTATTGTCAGAAGAAGCCTTGTAATGCCTGCTTCATAGTCGTGTGGAATCAGGGTTATGAGGTAATTGCCCTTTTCATCCCTTGAATCGGGTGTGGAAAAGGCTACATCGAAGTCATCTTTCAGATTCCCAATTCCCGTAAGAAATCGTATGGTCATCTTCGATGAGAGGAGGATTCTGGCATCCTGAACATATACTGCGTTGTCATCAGGCAAGTACAACCATGCCGTTCGGGGATTGAGAACCAGTTTTTTCAGGGCCGGATTTGTATAATCCCAGAGCATCCTCCGCGGCTTTTTGATATAGAGAGTTCCTTCTTCCGTCACCGTTTGGTTTATAGTTTTTATAGTCGCCTTCTGGGTAAAGGCGGCAGTAAAATTCTCTGTTTTATCGTAGGCCGTTTGGATATTTGTTATCAATTGGTCGAGCGTGATTTCTTCTGCCGACAGAGGCCAATGGGCGAAAAAAATTACAACGACGATCAGTGTGACTATGTAGTATACTGTTTTTGATCTATGCATCGTTAATTCTCAAAAGGTGTCATTTGGTGATAGATAGTTATTTGCTGGAATTTGTTGGGAAAAAATCCAGTGATAATTCGTCGGTAAAATATTCATACCGGCAATAGACCTTAAGGGATTGAAAAGAAAGAGCATATATGTAACTTATTGTAATCATGAGTAATTTTATATCTGCCCCAAACGTAAGCAATCAGGTACAAAATACCATGAACAGTAGACTTACATAGTTTATAAACAGTCTTACCCACAGACTTGCCAACATATCTGTGGACTTCCTTTTTCACGCTGAAATCTTCACTCTCCAGCCGAAAGGGTCTTCCTTCTTGCCATACTGAATCTGAAGTAATTCGTGGTATAGCCTGTCCGTAAGGGGGCCTGTCTTGTCTGCATTAATGCAATATTCTGAGCCCTTGTAGTATATATGTCCTACCGGTGAAATTACTGCCGCCGTCCCTGATGCAAAGACTTCTTTCAGGGTTCCTGCACTATGCGCCCTGATGATTTCATCCATTGAAAGCGTTCTCTCCTGGACATTGATGCCCCACGATGATGCCATCTCAATGACAGATCTGCGGGTAACGCCGGGCAGGATACTACCCGAAAGGGGCGGAGTGATGAGATTATCTCCTATGACAAAGAAAATGTTGCTCGTTCCCACTTCCTCCACATTTTTTCTTTCCTTTGCATCGAGCCACAGAACCTGCGTGTAGCCCATATTGCTCGCCTCTTCGCCGGCATAAAAACTGGCGGCATAATTGCCGGCTGCCTTGCAGTATCCAATTCCACCCTCCGCAGCTCTCACATATTTTTCGCTCACGTAGATCTTGGTGGGACTGAAGCCCTGGGGGTAATATGCACCAACGGGACTGAGGATAATAAAGAAGATATATTCGCTGGAGACATGAAGGCCCACAGCTCTTTCCGTTGCGATCATTGTCGGTCTTATATAGAGAGATGTTCCATTGCTGTGAGGCACCCAGTCTTTTTCCAGCATAACAAGTTTCTGTAAGGCATCCATGAAAAGTGCTTCATCGATTTGGGGCATGCACAGTCCTTCGGCCGACTGATTCATCCGTTCTATATTTTCTTTGGGCCTGAATAGATAAATGGAATCATCCGTGCCCCGGTATGCCTTCAGTCCCTCAAATATTTCCTGGCCGTAATGAAAGCACATTGCAGCGGGATCCAACGTCAAGGATCTGTACGGTTCGACGGAAGCACTATTCCATCCGGCTTCTTTTGTGTATTTCATGATGAAAAAGTGGTCCGTAAAAATCTTTCCGAAACCCAGATTATTTTCATCTTCAGGTTTTATCTTCATCTTCTCAGGTGCAATTTCTGTGATCTTTATCTCCATCGTTAGTCCTTCTCCTTATATTTATCTCCTCAAATGAGACTATTTCAAGACCAGGAATCTCTTCTTCGTATCTCTCTTGAGATCTCTTCCAGCGTTGCTATTGTGGCAATTACGCCACCCGGGTATTTCAACCAACCATAGTAATGTAAGCGTACGACCAACCCATCTTTCAATACGCTCCTCTTTGGATTA
>CAYMYS010000093.1:9051-10404 GCA_964394725.1 uncultured Syntrophaceae bacterium | reverse complement strand
CAGGTAATCCTCGCCATGCCTGAGCTGGCCGGTTCAACCGATATTCGGGATATAACACTCGTTGAGCTACTCAAGGCCGATGAGGTCTTTCTCACTGCATCAAACAAAGAAGTAACGCCAGTTGTCACCATTGACGATACCACCATAGGAAAGGGCACACCGGGAGAGATGACACGTCGTGTCATGAAACTATTTGCAGAATATACCGGACAATACTCCAGGGAATAAGACAACGGGGTCAGGTCTTGCGTTTTGCGTTTTGCGTTTTTGATGGAAAATATAGCCCGGACAAGCAAATCGCAAGACCTGACCCCCTATTTTGATGAAATTTTTTAATAAAAGGATGCATAATGGATTTAACACGATTTCCAAGGAGACGATACACGGAGGGATACACTCCCATAGAAAAATTGCCCAGGTTTTCCGAGGCCCTCGGCGGTCCCGAGATTTATATAAAGCGAGACGATTTGCTGGGGCTGACGGGAGGAGGCAATAAAACAAGAAAACTGGAATTTGTGGTGGCCGATGCCCTGGCAAAGGGGTGCGATACACTGATTACCTGTGGCGCCATCCAGTCAAACCACTGCCGTCTCACGCTTGCCGCTGCGGTCAAGGAGGGACTCTATTGCAGACTGATTATCGAGGAACGGGTTCCCGGAACTTATGATGCCAAGGGGAGTGGCAACAATTTTCTCTACCGCCTCCTGGACGCCGAGAAGATTAAGGTCATGTCCGGCGGCATCGATGAGGTTGCCGAGATGGAGAAGACGGCCCAAGAGGTCGAGGCAGAAGGGAGAAAACCCTACATCATAGATGGCAGCAATGCCTCCGCACTGAGCGCTCTCGGATACGTGGCATGCGCCCAGGAATTGACTGCACAACTCTTCGAGAAAGATCTGCATATAGACCATATCGTCTGCCCCAGCGGCAGCGGAGGCACCCACGGGGGACTCCTCACGGGTCTCTGGGGAAGCAATACCGATATCCCCGTTGCGGGAATCAATGTGAGGAGGTCGAAAGAACTCCAGATAGCAAAGGTCTACGACGTAGTAAAGAGGACTGCGCAATTTCTTGGCATCGCATCCGATGTTCCGAAAGATATCGTTGTCTGCTTCGACGACTATTACATGCCCGGCTATTCCCTTCCCAATGATAAGATGATCGAAGCCGTCAAGCTGCTGGCCCGAACCGAGGGCATACTTGTCGATCCCGTATATACGGGCAAGGCCATGGCAGGCCTTATAGGCCTTGTCAGAAATGGTTATTTCAAAAAGGGTGAAAAGGTCCTCTTCCTTCATACGGGAGGATCACCGGCGCTGTATGCATACCTTGATACTTTTCTTACGGAATAAG
>CAYMYS010000093.1:0-8951 GCA_964394725.1 uncultured Syntrophaceae bacterium | reverse complement strand
GATGAGAGAATCAGAAGTCGGAGCAGTCACGGAAGATGCCCATCCCATAGTGAAGGAATTTATTCGAGAGCAGCTCCCCATGATCGTGGGCGTTTTTGCCCTGGCCATCATGGCAGGGTTCCTGCAGAACGGCTCCCTCCCCGGCGCAGACAGGGCATTTCCCGTTGCCGGTGTGTGCGTCCCCATCTGGCATCTGGTGTGGGTGGGAATCTGGACGGGCTATACGATGGGTCTGGTGGGAGAGGCGAGCGGCATATTCTCTCTCCCCTATTCCATGTCCATACTGCAGTTCACCGGCGTGGCAGTGAGCCCCACGTCTCTCATAACCACCTTTTTGAATCCCTTCGGGGCCTTACTCGGTTATCGGAGGGAAAAACAGTGGAATCTCGATTTTGCCCTGTGGCTCTGCGTCGGGGCACTCGTCGGTTCCCCCATCGGTCCCTTCATTCGCGTCTACTGGTTTCACGATGCAGAACCCTTCAAGATGGTCATCGGCTGTGCCCTCCTCGCTATGGCTATACATCTCTGGATACAGATAACTCCCTGGTATCTTGCGCGGACCGTCCGCCAGCGTCTCTTCAAGGAAAAATTTGACCGCATGAAGGAGGAAGGTCGCAAAGCCGGCAGGGTACCCGCGGGATTGCCTGAGGATTTTCGTATTATTACCCTTCGAAAATCACTGAAATCGGTCACCATATCTTACTGGGGGGAAGAACAGACCTTCAGTGTTCCCCTTATGTTCGGCATCGGCCTTTTCGTGGGCGTCGTCGCCTCGGCCATGGGCGTGGGCGGAGGATTCATGCTCGTTCCCATCATGGCTACTATATACGGTGTACCCATGTACGTCCTGGTGGCGGCAACGATCCCCTTCGTCATTGTGCTGTCCATAACGGGCCTGATCTCCTATGTCATAACAGTACCAATGCTGACAGGCGTTTCCGCTTCACCCGACTGGGCCTTCGGTCTCTTCATTGCCAGCGGGGCCATCCTGGGTGCATGGGTGGCATCGAAGACGCAGAAATTTATACCCGAGAGATACCTCAAACCCATGCTGGGTAGCATTACGGGGCTCATCGGTATCCTCTATATCGTTAATTATTTCTGCCAACTCCCCTTTAAGGTGTAATCGATGAAAGGTCGGATAGAAAAGATAAGATCGGTGGGATTCAAATTGATTCCCCTCCTCCCCTTTGTTGTTTTATTTCTTGCCCTCCTTGTCGCCATCTACCACATAAAGGTCTACTGGTGAATTGACTGTCCCCCTGTAGTGTTACCTCCCGTTGCCCATATAGTAGAGCCCCAAGAGATAAGGCCTCTGGCAGAGAAAGGCACCCTTTGTATCATCGGGGCTGTTATTATCGACATTCACTATGACATTTCCGGCATCGGGAAAGTATTTGGCAAGGCCTCTTCCGGCGATGTGTGTAACATAACCGATAGTCTTTGATTCATTGTAGGATGGTATGCCGACAACTACGTCGTAGGTTTCCTTCATTTTTCCTCTCCCCTCCTCTGATGGTAAAGTTCATAAAGGCTGAACCGAACAGCAAGCAAATCCCCCCCCCTACTTGTTGCGGAAAGTTTCAATATGACTCTTGTGGAGAATGACAGTGTGAAATGACAATGAACTGTTTCGGTCCCAAGCGTAGTTTTTGACTGTGAACTCTAGCGAAATGTCAGTGGGCGGAAGAGATGGTCTTGAAATAGACTGCCATAAATCATACACCAGGTGTTATATAAAGTCCAAGTGATTGGTGAACGGCGAGCCCCTTCCCCGGAACAAGCTGCGGAGGGCTTCAATCTATCCTTCTGCCCCCTTTCTATAAAATTCCTTTTCTTTTTACAGATTTCGGGGTAATAATAAGTAATAGAATTGTTAGCACGTTACATCGGGAATAACGGTGAGCTTCGGCTCTCGATATAATGATAAGGAGGAAAACATGGCAAAGGTAGGCGTTGTTTTATCGGGTTGTGGTGTTTACGATGGTACGGAAATTCATGAAGCGGCCCTTACTCTTCTCTTTTTAGACAGGGCGGGCGCCGACATACGGTGCATGTCTCCCGATTGTGACCAGTTGGAGGTCATAGACCATCTAAAGGGGGCTGCGGTAGAGGAAACTAGAAACGTCCTCGTGGAGTCTTCCAGGATAGCCAGGGGAGAGATCGCGGACATGAAAGAAATCACGGCAGGCGATCTCGATGTTCTCATCTTCCCCGGTGGCTTCGGTGCCGCCAAGAATCTCTGCGATTTTGCAGTAAAGGGCGCCGACTGTACAGTTAATTCGGAAGTGGAACGATTAATCAAGGAGATGTACAGAGCGAAGAAACCGATGGGTTTCATATGCATCGCCCCCGTCATAGCGGCCAGGGTACTCGGTCCATCGGGACCGGAACTAACAATCGGAAATGATGAAGCGACGGCGGAGGCCATTGAAAAAATGGGTGGCAGGCATGTGGCGTCAACCGTAGAGAATACAGTCATCGACAGAGAGAACAAAATCGTCACCACGCCTGCATACATGTTGGGGCCGAGCATATCGAGAGTGGCCATGGGAATCGAAAAGCTGGTACATGAAGTATTGGATCTGGCATAATAGAGGGATGGGACTCTCTTTCGTACAGAGAAGGATCGCCGAATAAGGAAAAGGAGGATGAAGGAATGATGGATATGGAACTTGAGAAAGCCAATGGTAATGGCACTGCCATAGAGGGACAGATCGGGCTTGATATCGGGACTGCCAACGTTGTGGTTGCATACAATGAAAATAAAAATATTAAGAACCTGCTGCAATTGAATGCCTTCTTCACCATTCCCTACTCAAAGGTGACAAAAAAGACCCTCCTGCGAGAAGAGACGATGTTTTTCGATAAGGACGAGAAACACTATATCCTGGGGACTGCAGCGGAAAGGTTTGCCAGTACCTTCGATAGCAGCACGAGAAGACCAGTCGAGAGCGGTTTGCTGAACCCCCGGGAAGTCGAAAGTATAGATGTCATCAAGGCCATCATCAATCGACTGGTCAAAAAATCGGACAAGAGGAACAAGAAGATATGCTTCAGCGTACCCGGTGACCCCATCGACAATCCCAATGCCATTGTTTATCACGAATCGATCATCAGGATGTATCTCCGGGACTTGGGCTACTCTCCCATATCGATCAATGAGGGCCTGGCCGTCGTCTTATCGGAACTGTCAGCCACCAACTTCACTGGTATTGGAATAAGCATGGGGGGAGGAATGTGCAATGTCTGTTTCTCCTACCTCTCCGTGCCCGTGGTGAAATACAGTATCCAGAAGGGGGGTGACTACATAGACTCTATGGTGGGCCGGTCCGTGGGAGAGTCCCCCACAAAAATAAAGATGATAAAGGAAACGGGGCTCGACCTTTCCGCTGAACCCTCAGGCAGGATAGAGTATGGCTTCCATATATATTACGATGATCTCTTTTCCAGTCTCGTTCAGAGCCTCCGGCAGGTTCTGGGATCATCGGACAATGTCCCCCGTCTCTCTACGCCCGTACCAATCGTCCTCAGTGGAGGAACAGTCATCCCGAGAGGGAGTAGAGAAAAGTTTAAAAAGGCCCTTGATGGGGTCAGTCTTCCCTTCAAGATTTCGGACATCATCATTGCCGAAAACCCGCTCTATGCAACGGCAAAGGGCGCCCTGGTAATGGCCATAACCGAAGACGCAGATATATAGATGTCTCTCCCCGTATTTGTTTATTCTCCTGACGAAATCAGGGCCAGGATAATATCGGAAACCCTGAAGGCAGAAGGTATTGCCTCTGCCATATTCACCAGCCACTTTGAACTGGACGATGCCCTCATGGTGCGTCGCCTGCCTCATGTCGTCATAGTTGATGTAAAGAAAAACATTCACGAGGAACAGAAATTTCTCGAGCGGTTGTCCCTCCGCCTGCCCGAAGCGGTCTTCTTTATCCAGTGCGATCTATCCGACAGACCTGTACTGGAAAATATCACCATCGCAAACAAGATAGTGGCATTCGACCCCATTGCACCCGAATACATCAGGGACAAGGTTGAAGCAGTTCTCATTGCACGACGGAGATTCAGCATAAAAAAATACGCCCGCATCGGGAAAGAGGCATTCCGGCAAACCGGCCGTATCTTTTTCAAGGCTATTCCCATTGCCATTACGCTCTTCATCGGCCTTGCGGGGGGCTATCTCTACTGGTGTGTGGCAACACTCCCCGACATCGAGACACTGAAGGATTATTCTCCCTATGAAACATCTAAACTGTATACACAAGACAACAAGCTACTGACGGAGTTTTATGTTGAACGGAGAACCTTTGTCCCCTACGACAGGATACCGAAACATGCCATGGAGGCATTCATTGCAGTTGAAGATGCCCGTTATTACCGGCATCACGGGATAGATGTTATCAGGATAATAAGCGCCTTCTGGACAAATATCAGGCGGGGTGCCATTGTGCAGGGAGGAAGCACGATCACCCAGCAGCTGGCAAAGATGCTCTTTCTGAAGCCTGAAAAGACGATTACCCGAAAGATAAAGGAGGTCGCCCTCTCTCTGAAGATAGAGAGGAACTTCACGAAAAGAGAGATTCTCGTACTCTACCTGAATCACGCCTATTTCGGCGAACGGGCCTACGGCATTGAGGCTGCATCACAGGTCTACTTTGGAAAGTCGGCGAGCGATATAAGCATCGCCGAGGCTGCCCTGCTTGCGGCTCTCCCCAAGGCACCGTCGAAATATTCTCCCTTCGAGGATAAAGAAAGGGCACTGGAACGGAGAAATTATGTTCTGAGAAGAATGCTTAAAACTGATTCCATAAATGACCTGATATATGACGAAACGATCAGGAAGAAACTGCCGGAAAAGGCCCACAGACGTAATTTCAACGCACCTTACTTCGTCGATTACTGCAGGGCCGATCTGGAAGCACGGTATGGCGACAGGCTCTATACCTCGGGACTGACAATATATTCAACACTGGACTACCGTATGCAGCAAATAGCCGAGCGGGCCGTGCAGAACGGTATAGACAAATTAAAAAAAGGGAAGATAACGGATGTTCAGGCCGGGCTCATTGCCCTGGATCTCAAATCGGGACAGATAAAGGCCATGGTGGGGGGGGCAAACTATTCGGATTCACAGTTTAACCGTGTCACCCAGGCACAGCGGCAACCGGGATCGGTTTTCAAGCCGATCATATACCTGACGGCCCTCAAACAGGGATTTTCACCGAATGATACACTGGAGGACAGCAAGACCTTCTTTATGTGGAACAAGGGGGGAGAGGTGTGGGCGCCGGAGAATTATAAGGGAATTTATCATGGTACCGTTACCCTTACGAAGGCCCTGTCGCTGTCCCTCAATTCCGCCACACTCAATCTTGCCAGAAAAGTGGGACTCAAGAACATTATCAAGACGGCAAAAGATATGGGAATCACAAGTACGATACACCCCTTTTACTCATCCGTTCTCGGCGCCTCTGAACTGTCTCTCCTGGAGATGGCTTACGCCTATACTGTTTTTGCCAATGGGAACAGGTTAAAACCGATGTGTATTGAGCGGATAATCGACAGAGAAGAGTCGACAATCATGGAACCACGAGGGGAAAAGAAACAAGTTATCAATAAAAAGGTTTTGAAAAACATACGATCTATGCTAAGAGCCGTCGTTTTGAAAGGCACCGGGAAAAGGGCGCAGGTTTTAATGCGAAAGGTATACGGTAAGACGGGTACCACCAACGACTATGCCGATGCGTGGTTTATCGGGTTTGATGAAAATACGCTGGTCGGAGTATGGGTCGGGAGGGATGGCCGTTTACCCATCTTTGAAGGGGCAACCGGCGCCAGTGTCGCTCTGCCGATATGGATTGAATTTATGAGGGACATCTCGTAATTCCTATTAATGAGCACTGTCCCTGTTTTAGAAAGAAGGTTTTTATGATTGAAGAAATTGCCGATTCCTTTTTCAGGATGGAAATTCCGCTTCCGAAAAATCCGCTGAGATCGCTCAACTCTTATGTCATCAAGTCAAAGGACAGGCATCTGATTATCGATACGGGGTTCGATCTTCCCGAATGTTTCGACGCCATGAAAGAGGGGCTCAAGCGGCTCGATGTCAGGCTTGAAGAGTCTGATTTTTTCATTACACACCTGCATTCCGATCATGCAGGACTCGTTACACGCCTCATTACCGATACCAGCAGAGTCTATTTCAACCAGACGGAAGCCGAGTTCCTGACGAACCTCAACGTCCAGAAGGAATTAAACTCATTCATCCAGATGAGCGGACTGCCCGTCGAGGTTGTGGATACGATGATAAAGGTAAGATCAGGCTACCGGTATGATATAGGGACCTGGATCGGAAGGGTAATCTTTGTGAAAGAGGGCGACACCATCCGCGTCGGAGATTACAGCTTCCGCGCTATCGTCACGCCGGGACACACAATGGGTCACACGTGCCTCTACGAGGCAGAGAAAAAGATCTTGATCGCAGGAGATCACGTCCTCTATGACATCACTCCCAACATTACCTGCTGGACAGACAGCGAAAACAGGTTGAAGGAATACCTCTTAAGTCTTGACAAAGTCAAGGACATGGATGTGGATCTCATTCTGCCGGGACACCGGAGCGTCTTCACCGATTTGAAGGGGCGTATCGAAGAACTGAAAGAGCATCACAAACAACGGGCCTCCGATGTCGAATCCATCCTCGAAGAGGGCGCATTGAACGTCGCCCAGGTCGCCTCTAAAATGAAATGGGAAATAAAATGCGACTCATGGGAATCCTTTCCCCCGGCACAGAAGTGGTTTGCAACGGGAGAGGCAATGGCCCACCTCAGGTACCTGGAAGACGAGGGAAGGATTACCAGGGAAAAATCGAACGGCAAGAGGCTCTATAGTCTAGCTGACAGATAGATGCGTGTGGGGCTCGAATGACCCCGCCGCATCGGTTTAATCCTACTGTCTATTTTTCACGGTCATAGGGCCATGCTGCAATACCCCCTTCCAGAACCTTCACATGTTCCCAACCCGCCGCCCGGATGACGAGGGCGGATTCATAGGCCCTCAGAGAGATGACACAGTAGCAGATTATCTCTCTTGTTTTATCCTCCGGCAGCTCACCGATTCGATATCGCAGGGTATCACTAGGGATAAGAACCTCACCGATGCCCAGTCGCGTTTCTTTATATTCATCGGGACCTCGTACGTCGATGATGAAAGGGGTTTCACCCTTGTCTAGCTTCTCTTTTACAGCCACGGAAGAAATCCCGTCCATCCTCCCCTTGATCTTGTTCTGCATAACATGGATCGCCGCGATAAAATGGTCGATGGCCAGTGAAAAGGGGGGCGCATAGGGCAGATCGACATGTACAAGGTCTTCGATGGTATAACCGGCCATGAGTGCCATTGCCCACTGGGCTATCTGTTTGGCCACATTGCCCGGTCCGACACACTGAGCCCCCAGTATCTTGCCGCTTTTTCTGTCGGCAACTATCTTGGTGACCAGCAGCAGGCCACCCATAAATCCCGGTTTGTCGGGACTTGCGCTGATGACCGTTATGATATCCTGAAAACCAAGCTGTCTGGCCGCCCACTCTGAGAGGCCCGTCGATCCTGCGGCATAATCGAAAATCTTGCATATTCCTGTCTGGAGTGTTCCGGGAAATGTAATACTGTTTGACCCTGCCGCATTTTCACCTGCCACGCGCCCCTGCAGGTTGGCAAGATCTCCCAACGGCGCCAGGACCTTTTTGCTCGATACCGTATTATATGTTTCGATGCAATCACCTACCGCGTAGATATCTGGGTCTGAAGTCTGCATGTACGCATCAACTTCAATTCCACCCGTTGCCCCAATCGCGAGCCCCGCTTCTCTGGCAAGTTTTACATTAGGAACTACACCAACGGCCACAACCGCCAGATCACATGGTAATTCAGTTCCATTCTGAAGCTTAATGCCCCTAAGCTTACCGTCAGTTCCGAGGAATTCGGCTATCCCGTTTCCCGTGATAACATTTGCCGACTGGATTTTGACATGATTTTCCACGAGTTTTGCCATTTCCCAGTCGAGAAACGTCAGGAGCTGTGGAAGGAGTTCTACGACCGTGATTTCAATGCCCGCGTTCTGGAGTGCCTCGCATGTTTCGATCCCGATCAACCCGCCGCCGATTACCACCGCTTCCTTTATCTTGTTGTCATCGCGTACCTTCCTGAGATAATCGGCATCTTTCATGGACTGCAGCGTAGTGATACCGTCGAGATCCGTACCGGGCACGGGGGGCATGCGCGCCGTTGCGCCGGTAGCGATGATGAGTTTGTCGTATTCCAGTTCACCTGTTTCACCATTAATCAGATTCTTATAGGAGACCCGTTTGTTTTTCCTGTCGATCTCGGTAACTTCCGTGCTTGTCCTCGCGTCAACCCCTTTGGTATTGAGAAAGTATTGCGGGTCCCGTACCGCTCCCGTCGTTGTCCCGATCAGCATATTGCGGTCATCGAAGTAACCCCCAACATAGTAGGGGTATCCACAGGAAGCCATAGACAGGTCCGGGTCTTTTTGGAGTATTATTACCTCGGCATTCAAATCAGTCCGCTTTGCCTTTGCGGCAGCCTTTGGTCCCGCTGCGGAACCCCCTATAACGATGATCCTCTTTTGCATTTTAAATCTCCTTTTTTATGGGAAGGTGAATTTCGGCACCGGCTTTCCGACAATAATCGCCAAGGTCATCAACGGTTTCCGTCCTTGCACTGAGATGACAGTTATTACGAAACAGAACATTTTTCAATAAAAAAGGCATCGTCCCCTGTCCCATCTCAATAAAAGTTATATCGGGGAGTTCCGGGGACACCTTATTTAATTATTTACAAACCCCATCGAATTTGATTGGTTTTTGATATTGCACGAATGGCAAGAGCAGTAGCGCCGAGAATCCCGCATCATGTAACGCAGAGAG
>CAYMYS010000092.1:0-10764 GCA_964394725.1 uncultured Syntrophaceae bacterium | reverse complement strand
TATGGCTGGGAGACAAGGATTCGAACCTTGATTCACGGAGTCAGAGTCCGTTGTCCTGCCATTGAACGACCTCCCAGCAGTTTTTCCAAGATCTGCTTGCGCACTGCGCCTTATACCACCAACAGACGATGTAATCAATATGAAAATTTTTCGCTCTGACCACTTTTTCCGATTTTACGGGCCGATTGATGAAGGCTGGCAGTAACGAGTACCGATGTCTCGACCTGCGCCCGGGACCGACAGACACAGTGCCGTAGAGAAAAGGTGTTCAGAGCATTTTTTACCTCCCTAACATATGATCTCCTAACTGTCGCCTCACGAAAACATAACTTAAACTAATTATTAACCGACCTACGATAATACAACGTTAATCTTGCAATTTCGACTGAACCATATTAATAAAACCATAAGCAGGGGGGATATCACAACCAAAGATAACAACCGGTTTCTCGAATCGGCACGGCCGTAGAAGAGAACCACAACCGGACTAAGCAGTACTTTCAAGGCCTACATGAACCTTATCAAAAAACTATACTCATTGAACCTCCAGAACTGCCTCATCATGGGTTTTTTCATAGCCATATGCCTGACAGGAATTGTGGCAATAGCCGTGGGAATACGGGTCATACACAACAATACGGAAGAGGAGATAGAACGGAGGATTCAGCAGGATGTTAATACCGCCCGGGTGATATACAACGACACCGTGGACGGTCTGGCCTTTCACGTTAGATCTATAGCCCTCACAACACCGCTGATCCGTGCCATAGAAGACAACGATATAGATAGACTGCAACACCTTAATAGAGTAATGGGGAACGTTCCGCGTGATCCCTTCCCGATGGATGGGCTGGATATGCTTACCCTCGTCGATGCAGGGGGCAATGTTGTCTACAATCCGTCAAACCCTGAAATCCGGGGAGACAGCATGTCCTACGATAATGTTTTGAAAAAATGCCTGCGAAAGAAGATCGCCGTAGCATCGGGCGAACTCTTGCCCCGGGAGTTTATAGAAAGGGAAAATCCCCTGCTCATCGAAAATCTTCAGGGAACGAAGGAGGCGAAGGGCATGGTACTCAGGTCTGCATACCCCATACTTGACAAAGACGAATCCCTCGTTGGAGCACTGGTGGGCGGCATCCTTTTAAACAACGATCGCACTCTGGCAGAGAAGATAAAAGAGACTGTCTACGGTGATGAAAAACACAGGGGAAGCGACACAGGTTTTACTGCTATTTTTCAAAAAGACCTGTGCATAGCAACAAGCATAATGTCAAGTAAAGAGGAAGGCATGTGGAGTGACACCGTCGCAAAAGAGATCTCTGCCCGGGTCATCGGCGAGGGGAGAGACTGGACAGGTCGGACATTAATAGCCGGCAACTGGTATACAAGTCACTACACCCCCATTTTTGACATAGAGAAAAAGAGCATCGGAATGCTTTACACGGGTATTCTCGATGCCAAGTACCGCGATAGAGCCAGGCAGACGATACTGATATTTCTTGGCATCACAATGACGGGAATGATAATTTCCATTTTCATATTTTTCTATCTGGGAAGTATCATCATCAAAAGGATTCGCATATTGAAGCAGGCTACCGAGGCTATCGCATCGGGACATCTCGACTATAAGCTGCCCCACAACAAGTTTTCCGGATTCGGCATCATTGATGAGGCATTCAATACACTGTCTCAATCCCTCAAGGAACGAGACGACAGACTGAAAAAGGTGTTCAAACAATTGACACGAACAGAGAGGCTTGTCTCTCTGGGACAGATAGCGGCAGGGGTGGCCCATGAGATAAATAATCCCCTCGGAGGGATTCTTCTTTACAGCAACCTTGTCCTCGAAGAACTGCCCACCCATAGTCCGGCACGAAAAAACATGCAGAAGATCATCTACCAATCCGACAGATGTAAGAAAATCGTTCAGAACCTTCTCGATTTTGCGCGGGCCCCTTCGGACGATATACTTCCTCTCCCTATCAACGACATTATAATGAAGACGCTCAAGCTCGTAAGGGATCAATCCATTTTTTTCGGCATAGAGATAAAAACCAGGCTTTCTAAGAACCTTCCCGAAGTACGGGGAGATAGATCGCGACTGGAGCAAGTCTTTCTGAACCTCTTCATCAATGCCGCCGATTCCATGGATAACGCAGGAATGCTGACAATCACAACACAACTACTCACGAGAAAATCGGATGATTTCGCACGGGTGGTCTTTGAAACAGAAAAGATATGCCTCCTTACGGGTACGGATATGCTGAAGATTACCATTGCCGATACGGGCAAGGGAATAGACAAGAGCTATCAATCACACATCTTTGAACCATTCTTTACCACCAAGGATCCGGGACAGGGAACGGGGCTGGGGCTGTCTATCGCCTACGGCATCATACAGCAACACGACGGCTTCATTGACATAGAGAGTGAGCCGGGAAGGGGTACAACCTTTTTCATACTCTTACCTGCCGGAAATATCATTGACGTAGGTACCGGTACCAAAAGGGGATATGATTCAGATGTCGGATAGGAAGAAGAGCATACAGATACTCATCATAGATGACGAAGCATCGATAAGGGATGGCTGTAGTCAAATCCTGTCACGTAAAGGATATGAGGTGGATTGTACGGGCAACGCCGTGGATGGCTTTCAATCTGCGCGCCTAAACAAATACGATCTCATCCTCCTCGATCTGAAGATGCCCAGGATGCAGGGGATTGATATCCTCAAAAGGCTGAAGAATGACGATAAGATTGCCGCAAAGATTATAATCATCACCGGCTACGGCACCATACCCCTGACGGTTGAGGCAATCAAAAACGGCGCCGATGATTTTCTGACAAAACCCTTTACATCCACTGAACTGATCAGGGCCGTCACCAAAGTCCTGGACAGAAAAGATATCGATCATTCCGATGGACAGATTGCCGAACTGATAGGCACAAGCGATTACATGAGCGAACTGGAGGAAACGATACGACGCATCGCCAGGACGGACAGTACTGTTCTGATTACGGGTGAAAGCGGAACGGGGAAGGAACTCGTCGCTCAGACGATTCACAACCTCAGCATAAGATTCGAAAGGCCCTTTGTCCCTCTCGACTGTTCGTCTCTCGTTGAAACACTGATGGAGAGCGCACTCTTCGGTCATGTCAAAGGCGCCTTCAGTGGTGCAACGGAATCTCGAACAGGACGATTTCAGATGGCAGACACGGGAACACTCTTTCTCGATGAAATATCCAACATAAGCCTCAAGGTGCAGGCGACGTTGCTCCGCGTAATTCAGGAACAGGAAATCCCCTGCGTGGGCAGCTCGAAAATGGAAAGTGTAGACGTGAGGCTGATAGCGGCCACGAACAGAGATATTCGAAGGGAAGTGGAAGAGGGAAGATTCAGGGAGGATCTTTTCTACCGGATTTCCGTGGTTCCCATAGATATCAAGCCGCTCAGGGAGCATAAAAGCGATATAATGCCCATTGCCCGATACTACCTCGATAAAATCCGCAAAAAATATCAGAGCCGGGTGCGGTCTTTTTCCGATGAAGCCGTCAAGTCGCTCATTGCCTACTCATGGCCGGGGAATGTGAGAGAATTGAAGAACACCATTGAACGTCTCTGTGTTCTCTCAGACAATGAAACGGTCATGCCGGCAGATATTCTCTACTATGGTCAGCATGAAGAAACCAAAACTCCCGTCGTCGACGCACACTCGGGGAAAATAACGCTGGTGGACGTGGAACGCGAACATATCGAAAAGGCGCTTCGCTATTTTAATTTTCAGATCAACAAAACGGCACAGTTTCTGGGGATAGACAGAAAGACATTGCGGACAAAGATAAGAAACTATGGAATAGAGAAACGAAAGGACTAGAAGGGGTGCTCATGATGACGACGAAGACGAAGAAGAAGAAGAAGAAGAAGAAGAAGAAGAAGAAGAAGAAAATACTCTTGATTGATGATGACAGGGATTTCCTGATGGCAACCAAAGTCATACTTGAAAAAGGAGGGTATGAAATCTTCATGGCTGAAGACGGCAAGAGCGGCATCGAAATGATCAAATCCATATCTCCCGATCTTGCAATAATCGACATGATGATGGAGACATGGGGAGAGGGATTTAATGTGGTCTCGCGGATTCGTTCTCTGGAGGGGGGAAAAGACCTGCCCCTCATTATATTGAGTGCCGTTGACCTGCAAGGCCCCTATCAGTCATTCGAGCCGTCCGACGAATCTCCCACGGTGAATATGGTGTTGCACAAACCGCTCAAGGCCGACGATCTTCTCAGATATGTAGACCAATTGACTCAATAGGAAAGATACAGTTATGGCAGAAAAAACCGACTATTCCTTGATTCTCGTTATCGATGATGAGGAATCCATCCGCGATGGCTGCAGACAGGTGTTGGAAAAATCTAACTATTCAGTAATAACAAGCGCCAATGGTGATGAGGGGCTCCAGCTAGCCCGCGAAATATCTCCTGCCATTGCCTTTATTGATCTCAAGATGCCCGGCCTGTCCGGTATGGAAGTCGTTGATATCCTCTCGAAGGATATACCCGATACCGTTCTGATCGTCATTACGGGATATGCCTCCATTGTATCTGCCGTCGAGGCCATGAAGAAGGGTGTCTATGACTACCTGCCCAAACCCTTCACACCGGATCAACTGAGGGCCATAGCACAACGGGGAATCGATCACCGCAACCTGAAGTTGGAAACACAAATATTACGTAAGGAGAAAAAGGAAATGGAGAATAACTTCATTACCTTCGTAAGTCACGAAATGCGTTCTCCCCTGGTTACTATCCGGCAATACATGGAATCACTGAAGGTTGTGGCAGGCGACAACCTGGGTGGCGACGCCGTGGATATTATTAAACGATGCAGCAAGCGTATACGAAATCTCGAGGAGCTTGTCGAGCATTGGCTCGACTTGAGGCGCATAGATGAGGGAACCTTAGTACGGAAGAAAAAACCCATGAACCTGTCCGGGACCATTATGAAATGCATCGATGAGATGGAACCCCTCTGCACGAGGAGGGACCTAACGCTTGAGGTCAATGTCCCCGCAGATCTTCCCACCATGGTGGGAGACAAAGAGAGTCTCTCCCGCGTCTTTATCAACATCATAGGCAACGCCACAAAGTACACCCCCAAAGGCGGTACCCTGTCGATCCGGGCAGAATATGATGACCATTACATCGTTATCACAATAGCCGATACGGGTATAGGCATTCCCTCGGACAAGTTTCTTCTCATCTTCGAACCCTTTTACAGAATAAAAGGAAAGGGAGATCAATACAGGGGTTCCGGTCTGGGGCTTTCCTTCTGCAAGAAGATAATGAAGGCCCACGATGGAAGGATAGAAGTTGCTTCAGAAGAGGGGAAAGGGACGACCTTTTCATTGACCTTTTCCCGGCAGACGCACCCGGTCACGAAGCGTGGGAAAGAGGAGTCCTCTGCCCGTGAAAAGGGCAGAACGGATTCGTAGAGAATATCTTGAAGGACATCAACAAAAAAGGCGATTCACCGGTAAAAGACATTCCCGGCAAATCGCCCATCAAGAACGATATAGCAGACCTGTTATTCTTCCACTTTTTTCGCTTTTGCTGAATAATTTTCTGCCATTGTGATGCCAAGGTCGAGGGCATCTTTGTTCATCTGTATAAAATCGGAGGGAATCCTGGTCTCCAGTACCTTCATGATAGATTCCGGCTTAACCACCTTTAAAAAGGTAACCAAAGCGCCGAGCATGCATATGTTAAAGACAATCGGCTTTCCGATCTTATCCAGAACCTCTTTGTGCATATTAAGCCCTATCTGCCGTGCAGCAACCCGTTCATTCTGCTTGACATAATGGCTGTCCGTGAGGAGGAAACCACCTGGCCGGATCAGTCCGGAAAACTTTTCATATGCTTCTTGAGTGAGACAGACGACAACGTTTGGATTGACAACCTTGGGAAACAGTATCTCTGTATCGGAAATGACTACATCGGAACGACTCGCTCCGCCCCGGGCCTCAGGACCGTATGATTGAGATTGTACGGCATTCAACCCTTCGTGAAGGAGAGCCGCCTCAGCCAGTATTATGGCCGCTGTAATGACACCCTGCCCGCCTGAACCGGAGAGGGTAATTCTATATCTTTCCATAATCTACCTTCCTTTAGACGCCCTTTCTATGACCTTATCATACTCAGCACAGTACTCCGGCCGTTCTTCCTGGAGAAAGATACCCCGTTCAATCAGATCGGGATTTTCCTCTTTTTCCTTGCTCCCTATGGGAGTCGTATCGGTCTTATAGTGATTGAGCATATCTACAGCATTGGGAGTCTTGTTTCTTCGGCCATACTGCGTTGGGCATTGAGACATAACTTCTACGACCGAAAAGCCCTTATGGGTAATGGCCTTCTCCAATATCTTTACCATTGGATTGACATGATAGGTTGTTGTTCGAGCAACAAAGGAGGCCCCTGCAGCGATCGCAAGTTTAACCACATCAAAAGAAGGATCTATATTGCCGAAGGGTGCGGTAGTGGCCATTTTTTCATGTCCTGTTAAAGGAGAGTATTGACCGCCTGTCATCCCATAGATATTGTTATTCATAATGATGGCGGTAAGATTGATATTCCGCCTTGCGGCATGGATAAAATGATTCCCACCGATAGCACAGGAGTCACCGTCCCCCATGGGAACCAGCACGGTAAGTTCCGGCCTGCTCAGTTTGACGCCGGTGGCAAAGCCAAGGGCCCTGCCATGGAGTGTATGCATCGTATGAAAATCCAGGTAGCCGGATATACGGGCAGAGCAACCGATACCGGACACTACCACAATATCATTTTTCGCTAATCCAAGATTCTCTACGGCACGAATCATACTTGTCATGACCGTTCCATGACCACAACCGGGGCACCACATATGAGGGAAAAATCTCTTTCTGATATAATCTGTTACGGCCATAGCTTACACCCCCTTTCCCTGAGTAATTCTTATAATATTCAAAACATCTGCAGGTGTAATAAAGCCGCCATCGATCCTGTTGGCAAGAAAAACCGCCTTGGGATCATCAACCGCCTTCTTTACCTCGCCAAGAACCTGCCCCATATTCATCTCAACCACAAGGACGCGATTCGCAGAGGCACATTTCTTCCTTACAATCTCTGCCGGGAAGGGCCAGAGTGTCTGTAATTCCAGCAACCCCAGTCTTTCGCCCCGCGCTCTCCTCTCTTCGACGACATGGCGAGCAGTCCTGGCAGAAGACCCGTAAGAAATCAATAGGCATTCAGCATCATCTACATAGAATTCTTTTACCCGTGCAATTTCGTTGGCATTATTTTCAATCTTATCTACCAGATGGTGCATTAGCCCATACACAATCTCGGGCTTGCTTGAAGGAAATCCCCACATGTCATGGGCAAGTCCCGTAACATTATGCCGATGAATCCCACCAAAATCGGACATGGGCAGACGGCCATCCTCTCTCGGAAGATAGGGATGATAGTCGGTGCCTTCCGGGACCGACGTTTTCAGCCTCTCTACTACGTCGATATCGCCAGCCTCGGGTACCATTAAACTCTCCCGTGTATGTGCCACGACTTCATCAAGGAGCAAAATAACGGGTGTTCTATAGGTTTCCGCCAGATTAAATGCATCGACGGTGATCGAAAAAATATCCTGGCAGCTGGATGCAGTCAACGCAATTATGGAGTGATCCCCATGGACTCCCCAGCGCGCCTGCATCACATCTCCCTGACTTACACTTGTAGGGAGACCAGTCGATGGGCCGCCTCTCTGCACATTAAGTATAACACAGGGGGTTTCAGCCATCACTGCAAACCCGATCGCCTCCTGTTTCAATGAAAAACCCGGCCCCGAGGTTGCAGTCATAACCTTTTCACCCGTCAGTGACGCTCCAATTATAGCGCACATGGAAGAAATTTCATCTTCCATCTGGATAAACTTTCCTCCCTTTGCAGGCAAACGCCTGGCGAGCAGTTCGGCCACCTCTGTAGAGGGAGTTATGGGGTAACCGGCAAAAAAATTGACACCGGCATAAAGGGCTCCTCTAACGCACGCCTCGTTCCCTTGAACAAATACGACATCTTTCTTCACTTCGAAAATTGCCTCCTTACTAAACTGCTGTTCAGCTTAGCCCTGTCTTGTTTGTCGGCAGGATATCCGCATGTTGACCAACAACAAGCAGAACCAACTATAGTCCTGAGAAAAGGTCTTTTCTCTCACACGTCTAGCCTGGTTGATTGATTCAGTCTGTAATGAACTAATCCAAGAACATCTACAATACCGATACTCTATTCCCATTAATATACGTTTCTACCTTTTTAACCTCCCTCGAAATGGTTCTCTGGAAAGGTATCGGAAAAAGATCAATAAGATATTCTATTTCAGCTCAATCGCAAGGTCGGGGCAGCGTATTTCGCACATGCCACAGCTATTGCATCTGTCCGGGTAGGCGAGAACAGCCTTCTCTCTATCATCCATTGACAACGCATCCTGCGGACAAAACTCAACACAAATTCCACATCCCTTGCACCAGTCTCTCTTGATAACAGGTACTTTTTTATGTTTTGTTTCTTTCTCCATGTGGGGCCTTCTATCACATTGAAAAATCTTGTCAATCACTTTTTAATTTATTTCATACTATTTTTTCAATTGTCGCCATTTCAACATACATGGTGTGATGAATAAAATGTTTTACATATCAAAAATTAAGATCATTGTTAGAATGGAGGGGGCATAATGGACAACAACACTGCCCCCTGTCGCGTCCCACGCCGGAAAAGAAAGACTGATATTTCAAAAATTAAAGGCATGTGGTAGACTGGCGGGCATAGATAAAATACACTGAAGGCATAGGATAACTTGCATGATCGGGAAACTCCCCGGATTAAATAACATTGAACCTATGAAAAGAGATGTAAAAGAATACTATTCCCGTGCCGAAGAGTACATAAAAGAAGAAAAATACGAAGAAGGAATAGAACTCTATAAGAAATTGATGGAGACACATCCGGATAATGACTCGCTTGTCATGTCTCTCGCATGGGCCTACCAGGACAGCGGGAAAACGCACAAGGCGATAAAATGTCTGGAAAGACTCCTGGAAAAGGAGTTGGCAGGGAAGATCTTTACCGGCTTTGCCTTTGATGAGTTGGTCAGGATATATAGAGACGAGTGTCACTATGAAAAACTTCTATCCCTCTGTGAACGAGTGGTTGCTCTACACCCCAACGATGTCTCGTTGTTGACTACCCTTGGCGACGCCTGCCTCCGGTCGGGCAAGACGACTAGGGCCATCCAGGTCTTTGAAATGCTGACAGAGATGGAATCAGATTCACCCGTCCATTTCTGTTCTCTCGGCAACGCCCATATTGCGGCCGGTAATATAAGAGAAGGCACGCAAGCCTATGAAAAGGCCGCGTTGATCGATCAGGAAGAAGCCTCCATCTTTTTCGACAGGTTGGGACATGTTCTGTCTCACCGCGGTTACTTCGCCGAGGCGGAAAATGCCGTCAAAAGATCTATCGAAATCAACGACCGTGAGCCGACCATCCATTGCAGTCTTGGAGATATCTTGATCACACAGGGCAAAGTGGTTGCAGGTATGGCCTTTTATGACAATGCCATAGAGTTGGATCCCCCATCTCAAGGTAGTTATTACAACAGACTGGGTAATGTGCTAACCGAAAACAGCTACCATCACGACGCATTGGGAGCCTATGGAAAAGCCGTCGCCGCCGAACCTGAAAATCCATTCTATCGCATGAGGTTGGCGGAATCATATAAAAGAGAAGGGGGCGACGAGCAGGCGGATAATATATGAAAAAGGGCGCAGTTGGCGCTTGATTGTAACTACGCACATATCGAAAAGCAATAATTGCTTGACAGAAGCTTCCGCTATGCGATATGCATCGCCCTAGGTTTTCAAAGCTTACTGGGGATGTAGCTCAGCTGGGAGAGCGCGGCGTTCGCAATGCCGAGGTCAGGGGTTCGAGCCCCCTCATCTCCACCATTTATTTTCAGCCATTCCAATAAAGGTCCCTCCGGACCAAACAATATATGATCATACAAATATCGCTCTCTGATCTTTCATGCAGAGGAATTCATTGGAATACACCCGTTCATCCAGTGTCCTGCAGAAAGAAAATATTTCCACAAATATAAAAAAGATTGACAAAATAGACTTATTTGGTTTAGGGAGCATGTTAAACTCTCATGCCTTTGGTGATCGAAACTGATGAATGAAAATTATGATATAGTAGTGGGTATTCCTTCATATAAAGAAGCAGACACAATTGGATATGTCACCGAAGCTGCAGGTAAAGGTCTCGCAAAGTACTTCCCCGATTTGCGGAGCATTATCGTCAATTGCGACAATAACAGCCCCGATGGAACGAAAGATGCCTTTCTATCGGTGGAAATCCCTGCACAGATCGACAAAAAATATATATCTACCCCCGAAGGAGTAAAGGGGAAGGGAAACAATTTTTTTAACCTTTTCAATTTTTGCCAAGAAAAAGAAGCCAAGATTGCCATCGTTGTCGATGCCGATCTGCGGTCGATCACACCCGAATGGATACGGTACCTGGGCAGTCCCATTAAGAAGGGGTATGACTTTGTAACTCCCCTCTATTCAAGACATCAGTTCGACGGAACAATTACCAATCACCTCTGCTACCCCCTGGGATATTCCCTAACGGGCCTTGATGTTCGTCAGCCCATAGGAGGAGATTTTGCCTTTT
>CAYMYS010000091.1:0-10811 GCA_964394725.1 uncultured Syntrophaceae bacterium | reverse complement strand
TGAATTTGGAGCTTTTTACTTTGCCGTTCAATCTTGACTTTTTGCCGAACCATCATTCTTGACGATTCGGTAAAAAGTCATTTTCGAGCGGATTTGAGCATTTCGGGAAACAGATGTTAGCAGTAATTGGCGTTAAGAAAATCTAATTGTTTGAGTGTGTTAGAACGAGTTTTAGATTTTTAGCCACGCACCGAAATCATACCTAAAATGGTCATCAAGCGATAAAAATGACTTTTGACCGGACCACTAATTATACCTTGTCGCCATTCAGTTCAGACATCAACTGATTATTTTCTGTTTATTTTCTTGACAATTATTTATATCGGCGTACAACTTGTATGCATCATATATGAAAACATTAACTCTTTGTAATAATGCTTTATTCCTTTCCAATCCACCTGATCGAGGATGGATATGATCTTAGAAAAGTGCAGTAATTTTCAGGACAGAGGGATTTAAAAGCGACGATGGTATTATATACTCACGTTAGTCACCAAAGCGAGGGCATATATGGACGAAGACAGTCAACGCCGTAGGCACTTCCGCTTGCGATATCCCCATCGCGAGTGGCCGCAACTACTCACAAAAACCGGTAAGTTCCGTGTTGTGGAGATCTCAGAAGGGGGGGCCCGCATACAATTTGCCGGACGTCCACCCACGTGCTTTCGACATGCTGTTGACGCACAAATCTTCTTTCGAGACGGAACAAAAGTCGAGACAAACGCAATCCACCACAGGATTGACAAGAATGAGGTGATTCTGCGATTCACAAAGCCTATTCCATTGTACATCGTCATTGGCGAGCAAAGACGCCTCATGAAACTCTACGATATGGGCCCTTAGTGACAGCGACGAGCCATTGTTGCCGGCTTATATCGCAAAGTGCCGAAAGATGTTCCCTCCCATTCCCCTCAGAATTCCTGGTACCTTTGTTCCTTCTGTGACAGGCCGTGGAATAGTAAATCGATACCTCATGTAGAAAAGGGACAGCAGATAGTAGTAGACGGATACCTGGGTATCGTGACGATCAACAAAGACGAAGAAAGATCTACCCACTCCATTTGAGCCAGAGGACATCGTAGGGTTCCAATGTCAGAGAGAGCGCTCCGGCGGACGACGCAAAAACCCTCCCCGAAAGTATATCACGAAAAGTAATCTCCCTTTCGCCCTTTATCTCCCGTGCCTCGACCTTTACATCCTGCACCCCGTTACCGATGCTGGTAATGGCAAGGATCTTCTCTTTTGTATCCTCAGAGGTCCTGATGAGGGCAAAAGCTGTGTCTGAAAGATCGAGCACCCGCTGATCGGCATTGGGATGAAAGGCCTTTTCCCCTATCCTCGTCAGTATCATCTTTCCCAGTCTCCGCGAGACCTTATAGGCCGGTCTATTCCTGTCATCCAATCTTCTATATAGATGTTCCTTGCGATATGTCCTTCTGTTGATGCTCCTCGTCTCTCCCTTTTCCAGGACGGCATCGGCATCGTTTTTGGAGCCAAAAAGACTGGGCAGATATATTCCGGGAACCCCCATCATAACCATGGCAATTGATCGTGAGGCTATAAAGCGTTGAATCTGAAAATCATCGCTTTCGTCGGATTCCTCGTTATTGATGGCGCTGTACCAGGTGACATTCAATTCATAGGGGCTTACCGTCCCGTCGCCATTATCCTTGTATGAAATAAATCCCCCCTGTTCCAACACCCGCAGGGCCATCATATCGATCTCTTCCCCCGTCAGGATATTCTTGATAGGACTGACCCCGATTCCGTCATGGGAATCGAGAAAGTTGAAATAGGTAGCCCCATCGGAGATGTGCTCCAGGGCGGCAGCCCATTTCGTAAGATGGGCAGCTGAACCGGTCTGAAAGGCGTGAAGTACAAGGGGTGGAAGTGCAAAGTTGTACACCATCTGCGCTTCATCAGAACCGTTGCCGAAATACCGGATATTTTCATCATGGGTCACATTAGTTTCCGTTACTATTGCCACATCGGGTGCCACGGCATCAAGGATGTCTCTGAAGAGTTTAGTTATGAGATGCGTCTGCTCCAGATGGGCGCACGAGGTCCCCAACTCGGCCCACATGTATGTTACGGCATCGAGGCGCAAGATGTCGGCACCTTTCCGGACATAAAAGAGGAGTATATCGATCATCTTCAACAGAACCTTCGGGTTTTTGAAATTGAGGTCGATCTGATCGGGACTGAAGGTAGTCCATACCGATTTTCTGCCCGTCAGTGTGCTGAAGCTGGTAAGGAGTTCCGACACACGGGGACGGGTAATCAATTTCAGATGATCTGCCGAGATGGAGTTCTTCGTCGAAAAGGTAATAAAGAAATCCTGAAATTCGGGATTGCCGTCCAGGAATTCCTGAAACCACCGGCTCTTGGATGATACGTGATTAAAGACACCGTCAAACATCAACTTGTACCGCTCATTCAGCACGGCAATATTGTCCCAACTGCCGAGATGGGGATCTACCTCCTCAAAATCGATGACGGCAAATCCGCGATCCGAGGAGTAGGGAAAGAAGGGAAGAATGTGGAACGTGTTGATCCCCCCCTTCAGGTATCGGTCGGCAAAATCGGCCAGGACCTCCAGTGGATGCGCTCCATCCCCCTGAATCAGATCGCCATAAGTGATGAGAATAATATCTTTCTCGGTAAACCGCTCTGATGGAAGGCATTCCTTTTCGCGGGCAATCATCTCCGGGGGCTTGTGGGCGTAATGAACCTTCATCAGTCTCTCCAGTTCACGGAAAGCACCTTCGGCTATTTCAGCTCCATAGAGACAGTCAAGCTTTTTCACTATCCTCTCTCTGATAGCAGAAGGCACCTCGAAGACGGATCGTTCATAATCGGGTTCGAGCATATAGAACCGGGAACGATCCATCCCTGGAGTCTCCTGAATTGATTCGTGACACGCTTCTTTCACTGCCGGCCTCGCAAGGGTGACGTATTGTTTAATAGTATCGTTGAGATAAACAGCTTAGTTATCATAACTTTCAACGGCGGATTGTACGCTATCAAAACACTGAAAGATTTTATTCAGATGGGTAATTCCAAGCAGCTTTACAATCGGGTCCTTGACACGAGCAAGGCGAATATCTCCGCCGTTGGAGCGGGTTACTGCGATTTGCGAGACCAGGGCACCGAGACCAGTGGAATCCATAAAACCAGTCTTATCCATATCAATGACTATCATGAACTTCTTCTGTTCAACAGCTTCTTTCATGAGTGCCCTGAGACCGCTGGACACGTCCAAACGCACCCGCTGGGGACACTCGATGATAACGACCCTTCCGTCGGAACTTTCTTTCTTGGTAAAAACCATGTCTCCCCCCATCTCTATTCCATAAAATTGGTTCAATGAACTACCCCGCCGCAAGCAGCGGGGAATTAAACCCTACAGATTTCGCATCGCACTTAAAGTGATTAGACCAATCCCTGTAATCTGCGAAATCTGTGGATAAAACGTTGCCGGCGGAGAAAGCACATGTCACTGAAAGCTGGCCCGGATGGGTATAGTCGCCCGCAGTCCTTCAATCTGAATCCAGGAGCGCGAAGGGATGTTCGACTCTTTTTTCTTATGGAGAAGTATACAAAATGCCCCCCTGTGAGTCAAGACATTGCATATGGGAGCATTCACTTAAGGGTACTCCCTGCCCCCCGGGTTGCTGCTTTGCTTTCGGTCCCTATTTTTTTTACTGTCTTCATGATATTATAGGGGTTACAGACAAAGAGAAAATGACAATGATACGGAAATACAGGGAATCGGATTTTGATAGACTGTGTGAGATTATCAATGATGCCGCCGGGGTGTATAAGGGGGTCATACCGGAAGACCGCTGGCATAAACCCTATATGCCCACTAAGGAATGAGTAACCCTCACTGAAAGGAGGATAAAAAGTATGCAAGGAAACACTCACAATAGAATGTTATTGCGGTGCATTTTCAGGCCGCTCATTATCTGGTTGATACTTATCATCTCCCCCCTTCTTATGGCAGTCCTTTCTCCAACAACTCTGTTCGCGGCATCCTCTGAGAGTCTCCCCCTGGCAGATTTCATGTCCAGTGATTTTGCCGGATCGGGGCAGTGCGCCCTCTGTCACAGCAGACTCGCCGACGAGAGTGGTAACGATGTTTCCATAGACAGTCACTGGCGATCCACGATGATGGCGAACAGTGCCAAAGATCCCCTCTGGCGTGCAAAGATGAGTTCAGAAATTGCCCGGAACCCCGCCCTCCGTGAGATCATCGAGGATAAATGCGCCACCTGCCATACTCCAATGGCACGAACCGAGGCAATCACAACTGAATCACCAGTTGCACTCCTGGACAAGGGATTTTTTTCATCGCAGCATGCCCTCCACCCGGCCGCTCTGGATGGAGTATCCTGCTCCCTCTGTCATCAGATTCAGGACAGGCATCTGGGAGAAAAGGAAAGTTTTACAGGGCACTATTCCATAGACAATACGACATCCCCCCCTGATCGTCTCATCTTCGGCCCCTACCCGGCTCCAGTAGAGAGAATGATGCGCAACAATGTCGGATTCACTCCCGTAGAAGGCCCTCATTTCAAGGATTCCGCGCTCTGTGGTACATGCCATACATTGTACACACCCTACGTCGATGCCGCCGGAAAAGTATTGGGACAGTTTCCCGAACAGACACCCTATCTGGAATGGGAAGAGAGCGAATATGCTGATGGAAAAGGGAAAGACAAAACCTGCCAGGACTGTCACATGCCGAAAGCAGCGGGAGGAGTGGTTATTTCCAATCGTCCCCCAAGAAATCTTTCAAAGCGCAGTCCCTTTGGTCAGCATCACTTTGTCGGGGCAAACACATTCATGCTCACACTTTTTTCTGCACATCGGGAGAGTCTGGGGGTCACCGCATCCCCTGACCATATCGAGGGAACGGCACAGCGAACACTGAACCAGTTACAAAAAAAGAGCGCTCAATTATCCATTGCAGATGCAAAGATTGACGGAGATGCCCTGAAGATCGATATCGAGGTGACAAACCTTGCGGGCCATAAATTTCCCACAGCATTTCCTTCACGCCGCACATGGATTTATCTGACGGTGCAGGATGCCTCGGGAACTATTATCTTTGAATCGGGCCGCCCCCGTGACGATGGGAGTATTGAGGGAAATGATGCATACGACAATCCCTCTCGTTACGAACCTCATTACACAGGCATCTCTAAACCGGAAGAGGTTCAGATTTACGAGGCAATCATGAAGAACAGCGATGGTAAGGTAACCTATACGCTATTGAGGAGTGCGGAATACGCCAAAGATAATCGCCTCCTCCCCCGCGGTTTTGATAAAACGAAATCACCGCCCGATGTTGCAGTCTATGGAACTGCCGGGTCAGACACAAATTTTACAGGCGGGAGGGACCGGATTGTCTTTGAAGTGGGCATTGCCGGAAAAACAAAACCCTTTACCGTCTCCGTCCAACTACTCTACCAGACACTCTCATACCCCTTTCTGAGGGATTTATTGCACGATACCACTGCAGAGACGGATCGTTTACAATCATATTACGCCGATGCTGACAGGAAACCGGTAGTAGCGGCACGCATCAGGCACACGGTGGAATAATGCGGCAGTAGCACCACACTATTGATATGGCCGGTTTGGATTTAACGGGCCGGCCTCCAAAGTTTATTGAAGTTCTCCGCAAGCAGCGGGGAATGCGCCCGCTGTTCAGTTCACGAAAGGAAGAAGTGCCATGAAAAGGGTTTTGCTATCCATCCTTGCCTGTACCTTTATGCTGGTTCAGTGCTCGGGGAATCAACCGTCGAATATCGGAATTGTAAAGGGAACGATCACACCCTGCCCCTCGTCCCCCAATTGCGTATCAACAAACAGCACCGACGAAAAACACAGTATTGAGCCGATTCATTTCACGGGATCTGCAAGGAAGGCGTGGGAGACCCTTGTTGTCGTAGTGAAGGAAATGAAGCGGTCACACATTGTCACCGAAAGCGACACCTATATCCATGCGGAATTTACGTCGGCCCTCTTCCGCTTCATCGATGATGTGGAATTCTCCCTCAATGAAACCACCGGGACCATTGCCATGAGGTCGGCATCCCGTATCGGTCATTCCGATTTCGGCGTCAATCGAAAACGTATGGAAACGATCCGGGCTCAATTCGTTGCCCTGAACAGAAAAAAGGAATGAGACAGGAAAGTGATTTGAAAGTCTTCAAAAAACAAACACTTGAACACTCTTCTCCAACTTATTACTCCGGCAATTAAACATATCAATTGTCATGCCGGACTTGATAAGCCTGCCCCGCACTTGATGCGGGGGCATCCAGTCTTATCCTGGATTCCCGCTTCCGCTTGTCTGCGTGCGACGCACAGGCAGGCGGGAATGACGCTTTGTCATATATTGTTGCCGATGTAATAATTGGAGAAGAACCCAACGGGGTTAAGAAAAACTACGCCTTTCCTTTGCCCATCTGCCGGTATATAATTCATCCGCCTTCATCCTTCACAGGCGCTACTGAATTCTGCACTATTCGTCATCAATGAAAGGAGAATGACATGACTGACTGTATGATCGCCACCTATAACGTCAATTCCATACGTTCGAGACTGCATATCGTTATCCCCTGGCTCGAAAAGCACAGGCCCTTCGCGCTGTGCATGCAGGAAACGAAGGTCGACGATCCCCTATTCCCCATCAAAGATTTCACGGACATTGGATACCATATCAGCTTCCGGGGCGCCAAGCGCTACAACGGCGTGGCAATCGCTTCGCTCATCGAACCGAAAGAGGTCTCCTACGGACTCGACGACGGAGGACCTCCAGACGAAGATCGCCTCATTCGCGCCGTCTTCGACGATCTTACCGTGGTGAACTGCTACGTTCCCCAGGGCCGTGACAAGAAACACGAACAGTTTCAGTACAAACTCCAGTGGCTGGAACGCCTAGAAAGCCTTTTTGATAAACATCATGAGGCAGATGAAAATATCCTCTGCTGCGGCGATATAAATGTGGCCCGTGAGGATATCGATGTCCACACTCCAAAGCGCATCCTGGGGCATGTCGATTTTACACCCGAGGTGTGGGAAGGATTCGATCGCCTTATCTCATGGGGATTTATCGACGTCTTTCGCCAACACCACCCAGACGAAGCAAATCAGTACACCTTTTTCGATTACCGCGTGCCTAACTCCGTTGACAGGGGCCTGGGATGGCGCATCGATCATATACTTACTACACCTTCACTGGCTGAAAGATCCACCGACTGTTTCATCGACCTCGAGCCGCGACGTGCCGAAAAACCCTCGGACCACACAATCATGGCGGCGGTTTTCAAAAAGTAGCGTGGGGTGAGGGTGAATTATTTATAATACTAGTTAGTTATGTTCCCCCTCCCCTTAATCACTTTCTACACGGAGAGGAAGAGACGCAGTTGTCGTGGTTTCCGCTAGGGATTACGAAAAACTGCTTTCAGGTAAGCCGTCCTTTAAAGATTTTTTACTCGGATGTCCGAAAATGGATAACGACTTTGAACTTGAAAGACAGAAAGATTTTCCAAGGAGTATTCGCTTGTGAAATATCTATTAGATACCTGCGTTATATCTGAACTGGTGAAACCCTCTCCAAATCCGATGGTTTTAGATTGGCTGCATGATATCCCATCAGAAAGATTGTTTTTAAGCGTTACTACTATTGGAGAAATCCGCAAGGGGCTTACAAAATTGCCGGATTCAAAACGTAAAGATAGATTGACGGAGTGGCTCAACACCTTATTAGAAGATTATCAAGATCGTATTTATACAATCGATCTTACAGTGGCCGAGCATTGGGGAGTAATGCAAGGCACCGCTGAAAAGTCAGGCAGGCTTATGTCTTCAATGGATAGTTTTATCGCAGCAATTGCCTATACGCATAATTCGGTTTTAGTGACGAGCAATGTAAACGACTTTAAGGCAAGTAATCTCCCTACCCACAATCCGTGGAAAGGAGATTAGCTGTCTGAGTATTTAGTCGGGTATTTGAAAAATCAAGTAGTTTCACCATAACAAATAAATGGTTGTTTGTTCTTCAATATGTAATAATTGCATACGTGGAATTAAAAGGACTGCAATGAATAGGTAGAATTGCTTCAGCGTCCTTGGAGGTGACAAAATGAAAAGCGTTCAAATAAAATCCCATGTTGGCAAAGACGGCATTTTACGTTTGCAGGTACCGGTGGATATATCGGACCAGGAAATCGAAGTGTTGTTAGTTCTGCAACCTGTTTATCGAAAGACAGCGGATAAGCCGGAGTCGTTTGCGTGGCCACCTGATTTTTTTAAAATCACTGCCGGTGCATTCAAAGACAATCCCTTGAAAAAAGAAGCACAGGGTGAATACGAAATCCGGGAGTTCATCAAATGAAATATTTATTGGATACCAATACCTGCATTCACTATCTGAATCATCCTGATTCCCCCGTGCGTCGCAGGCTGGAAGGTATAATACCGGCAGACGTGGCACTTTGTTCCATGGTTAAGGCCGAACTCTATTACGGTGCGTTTAAAAGCAAACAAACAGCAAAGAATTTGGCTGCACTCGAATATTTATTCTCTATCCTGACAAGTCTGCCCTTTGATGACAGTGCCGCCCGTATATATGGAGAAATACGTTCCGATTTATCCATCAAAGGTACGCTGATTGGTCCGAACGATATGATAATTGCCGCAACAGCCCTTGCCCACAATACTACACTGGTAACGCGTAATACTAAAGAGTTTCTAAGGATGTCGAATTTAAGGGTAGAAGATTGGGAAAGCGGAGAATGAAAATTAGGAGTATGCTTCCCTCAATTCCGTTAACGTTTTAACATTCTTTCGATTGCTGCTATATCTTTTTCAAGTAAACATGTCCCCTCTGCTTTTTTACCGTGAACCGGAAACCATTCCTGATAATCCTTCTGCATTTCACTTGACTCATCGAATCCTTGAACCCTCGTCTTCGCGTTTCGTTCCCACGCTCCAGCGGGGGAATGCATATGCACAAAACAATAGTACGGGAAGGAAAATCAGTCATGAGTCAAACCACAAGGACAATCCCCATTTCCTCCATCATCCTCGATGAAGCGATCTATCCCAGGAAGAGCATCGATCACCGGCGTGTCGCCATGTTCGCCGCGAACATCAGGGACGGTTTTGTCTTTGACCCCATCGAAGTGGAAGCCATCCCCGGCAAGCCCGGCAAATACCGCCTCCTCGATGGCGCACACCGCTGGAGCGCCTACAAATTAACAGGCACAATGGAGGTGGTAGCAATCATACAAAACCTGAATGGAAGAGATCCTCTTCTCTATGCCGCCCAAAAGGCCATCGGCCCGAGACAATTAACAGAGGACGAGGCACGGGAGACTGCCAGGCGCGCCTACAATAAAAATTCGTCTCTGTCACCGGCGGACATCGGAAAGGCTATCGGCCGTGCCAGGCGAACGGTCGATTCATACATCGCCGATCTGAGGGCCGCAATTCACCTGGATATGGAGCTCAAGATATTCCGCATGCACCGCCTCGGGATTCCGCAGGATAGGATTGCGGAGAGATTGGGTGTACTTCAGCAGACGATATCGAAGCATTTACAACATTTGGCAACGTTGCCAAATGTTGTAAATGCCGATTTATCCCGCGGCTTCACCGTCTCCCAGGTCGCGGAAAAGCACGGCTGGACGGAACCGATGGTCTGGTCACTGGCCCTGGAAGGCAAAGAAGACATTGAACGATTCAGGGAACTCAGTTGGGGTCTCAGGACGTGGGACAACTGGGAATGGAACGATTGTGATCGGCGATTCGGTGACGACTGGCCGGGGCGCATCCCCGCCCAACTGGTCGCCCACATCATCTTCTATTTCTCAAAGCAGAAGGACCTCATCCTTGACCCATGGCAGGCGGCGGGGTCACACCCGACACATGCCTGGCACTGAACCGCCGATGCTGGGCCTTCGATATGATTGATCACCCAAAGACACGCCCTGAAATCGAAGCCCACACCTGGACAGTAGAAAGAGATAATAACCAATCCTGGCCCATCAGCTCAAAGGTCAAGCCCGACCTTATTATTTTCGATCCGCCATATTTCAACAAAATGGCCGCCCATTATGAAAGCAACAGCATATCGGCACTGTCGAGAGATGAATACGTCGCATTCCTTGAGTCATTCTTGACCCTCATGAAAGACAATGCAAAAAAGACGACAAAACTTGCATTTATCAACGCCGACTGGCGCAACTTTCAGCACACTCCCGCAGTAGAAGAAGGCCGCAAAGGATCGATCCTGCTGGAAGACTACGCCGCCCTACTATCCAAAGCGGGATGGGAACACACCCACACAATGTATGCCCCCCTCTCTGCCGACCGCTTCACCGCCGGCATCGTCTCGGCAATGCAGAAGAAAAAGATAGTGGGAATCACCAGCAGGTACGTCATGATCTCATCATAAGGCAGGACATCTTTTTTCTTTTGGGAATCGGGCATGCCGGCACTGGAATTTGTCACCAGATACTGGACAATTAAGCCCTTGACTTTTTATGTAATGAGCGTATAATTTAGACACACATGTTCTATGATTTTTACAATCACAATCAGGAGTCTTAATTCTGTACCATTAAAAAAAGGGAATTATGATCTGACTACAATACAACCCCGTTTCACACCAAGTGGCGGGGTTTTTTATTTACATGAGTAACATTTTAGCGTCTTATACAGTTTTTGTATAAGACCCTGTCCCTCTGTGCCAATGTAAGTGAGACACTTCCCCCCTTGGAGTTTAGAGTATA
>CAYMYS010000090.1:9273-10916 GCA_964394725.1 uncultured Syntrophaceae bacterium | reverse complement strand
TTTGAAACGGTCACATCAATTGATTTCATGTGCAATCCTCACTTTTGTATGCTGAGTTGCATTCTATCAGCATACAAATATTTGTCAACTAAAAAAGAAAAAAAGAGTAATCCCTGTATATTGATCGGCAAAATTTGAGACTGAAGCTCCCCGCCGCAAGTTGCGGAAAATGCGCTCGCTGTTCATTTCAAGGGCTGCCCTCAAAGGTCAGCAAAGGTCAAACGGAGAATGGATGACCCCTCTGTCCATCTGCCATTTGCCATTTGCCATTTGCCATCAAAAAAAGCCCCGGGAGTTTCCTCCCGGGGCTTTCCGGTTCAAGTTCTGTGAAGGATGTTGCTTAGAAGCTCCACTGAATCTGATGTCTGATGAAGTACACATCTTCGGTTTCGGCGGTTGCGACTGCGCCCTTGAAGTAATCGCCAGTCCACAGGTAACCGAGTCCTATGTGATAGGACACGCTGTCGAAGATTTTGTAGGTGGCCTCGAAGTCGACTTCGGTGCCGAAATCATCATTGAGATAACCCTGCTTTTCATCGGCATAGGATGCGTAGAGACTCGCCTTGAGGGTGAGTTTCTCGACGGGACTTGCGCCTGCAAACAGACCGAAGATTTGTCCACCAACACCGGTTGTGGCGTTGTTACGGTCAAGACCGAACTCGTTGCCAGCCATGCGGGCCGAGCCGCCATCGTTCCAGAGAACCAGGCCGGGGTTCCAGTCTGAACCGGTTTTTCCCTGCGTAATCTTCGTTGCGTCGGCGTCTTCACCCTGAACGTAAGCATACATACCACCCACATAAACGGGACCCAGGTTCATCTTTGCCATGGCGTAGTAGGACAGCCCCTCTTTGTCGACATCGGCTGTGCCGTCATTGTACTTTTTGTCCTTTCCAAAGTACTTGGCCAGCTCCGCCTCTACGTACACGGGACCGAAGGTGGCCTTCATGTAGGGGATAAAGAGATGTGTTTCCGATTTAACGTTTTCCGCTGTGTAACCTTCAGCTTTGCTACCATATACCCAAATGCCACCGACCTCGCCGCCGTCCCACTTATATTTGGCCAGGGCCTTGTATAAGTCATAGTCAGCGTCGGCAGAAGTGGTAGCCTTGTCCATTTCAACTCCCTTGCATATCTGGAGACCATAGCTCATTGGACCGAAGGCGGCTCCCCAGGTAGCCTTGTCAAGCTCAGCAATCTCGTCTCCGAAGCCTGTACCCCAGACGCCATCAATTTGATGGCCGAGTTTGAACTGGCCCATCCCCGTCGTGAATTCGCCCCATAGATAATCCGTATCCAGAGTGCTGGTTGATGTTGTGCCCCAAGTGTTTTCATTGAGGTCAAATCGTCCCTTTACTGCTACGCCTTCTTCCGGAACGATTGTGAATGCTGACCGGAACCTCTGGTCGTAATACTGCGAGGTTGCCGTTGTGTCGCTCTTCAGGCCGGTATCATAGTTTTTGTCAAAGGCGAAACCGCGTACACGGAACGTTCCCGAGAGAGACACATCCGTCGCGAATGATGGCCCGACAAAGGCGAACACCAGACCCACTGCGAGCAGTCCAATTAAAAGTTTTCTCATATTACTTTCCTCCTGTTATGTGTTTGTTTAAACCCTTTTTGACTCTAACATTCTCTGATTTTGA
>CAYMYS010000090.1:6842-9173 GCA_964394725.1 uncultured Syntrophaceae bacterium | reverse complement strand
GAGCACAAAAGGGGCTCACAAAATAAATAAATTGGGAGGAGTGAGAGTATGGCAGAAGAGAAGGTAGAATTGAAGGAGATCTATCCTGTACCTGAGTGGGCACAAAAAGGGGCCTACATCAACAGCAAGGAGCAGTACGAGGAGATCTACAAGCGATCCCTGGCAGACCCCGAGGGATTCTGGAATGAGATCGCCGAAGAGTACGTGGAGTGGTTCACGAAATGGGACACAACAGAGGACTACAACTTCGACATGAAGAAGGGTCCCATCTACGTCAAGTATTTCGAAGGGGGCAAGCTCAATGTCTCTTACAACTGTCTCGACAAGAACCTGAAGACGCGAGGCGACAAGATTGCCATCCAGTGGGAAGGCAACGAGCCCGGTGAAGACAGGTCTTTCACCTATAAGGAACTGCACGAGCAGGTCTGTAAATTCGCCAATGTACTGAAGGCGCAGGGAATCAAGAAGGGAGACAGGGTATGTCTCTACCTCCCCATGGTCCCCGAACTCGCCATCGCCATGCTGGCTTGTACCAGAATCGGAGCGATACACAACATCGTCTTCGGAGGATTCAGTTCCGATGCGCTTAAGGACAGGATACAGGACAGTACATCCAAGATCCTCGTCGTCTGCGACGGCACATTCCGCGGCGCCAAGGCCGTTCCCCAGAAGGCGAATGCCGATGCAGCTCTCAAGGAATGCCCTTCCGTGGAAAAGCTGATCGTGGTACAGCGCGTCGGCGACAAGATCAAGTGTAACTGGAACGAGGGAAAAGACCTCTGGTGGCACGAAGAGATGGCGAAGGTAGACGCCGAGTGCGAACCGGAATGGATGGATGCCGAAGATCCCCTCTTTATCCTCTATACGTCGGGTTCCACGGGAAAACCGAAGGGTGTCATGCACACCACGGGTGGATACCTGGTATTTGTGGCCTACACACACAAGATGATCTTCGACTATCATGAAGAAGATGTCTACTGGTGCACCGCCGACATCGGCTGGGTAACGGGACACAGCTACATCGTCTACGGCCCGCTCTGTAACGGCGCCACATCGATCATGTTCGAGGGCGTGCCCAATTACCCCACCATGAGCCGCTTCTGGCAGATCGTGGAAAAATACAAGGTAAACATATTCTACACGGCCCCCACGGCAATCCGCGCCATCGCCAAAGAGGGCAACCAGTATGTTGAAGGGATAGACCTCTCTTCACTGAGGATACTCGGCACAGTAGGAGAGCCAATCAACCCCGAGGCATGGAACTGGTATTACAACATCATCGGCAAGGGCCACTGCCCCATCGTGGACACATGGTGGCAGACGGAAACGGGTGGAATCCTCATTACGCCCCTTCCCGGTGCCATCGCAATCAAACCGGGAATGGCCACGGTGCCCTTCCCCGGTGTCTGGCCCGTACTCCTCGATGACGAGGGTAAAGAGTTTGAAGAGACGGTGGCCAGCGGCGCCCTCTGTATGAAGAAACCCTGGCCGGGAATCATGCGCGGAGTCTATGGCGATCCCCAACGGTTCCAGGAGACCTATTTCGAGCAGTTCCCCGGATACTATATGGCCGGTGACGGTGCCAGGAGAGACGCAGACAGCTACTACCAGATCACAGGCCGCATCGATGACGTCATCAATGTTTCGGGACACAGAATGGGAACGGCAGAGGTGGAAAGCGCCCTCGTCGCTCACGACAAGGTGGCCGAGGCGGCCGTCGTTGGATATCCTCACGAGATTAAGGGACAGTCGATCTATGCCTACGTGACCCTCAATGCCGGTATCGAGAAGACGGATGAGCTGAAAAAAGAACTGGTAGCCTGGGTCAGAAAGGAGATCGGTCCCATCGCCACACCGGAGAAGATCCAGTGGGCCGACAGCCTTCCCAAAACGAGGAGTGGAAAGATCATGCGGAGGATACTCAAAAAGGTGGCCGCCGACGACATTACTACCCTGGGCGATACGTCAACACTGGCCGATCCCTCAGTCGTCGAGGATATCGTAAAAAACAGACTGTAACGACAGTAGGAAAGGCATGGTAACTCGGACCATGTTTGAGATAATAAACGGTAGAGTATAGCGACATCTAAAACGCCGGTATAGGCATGTACCGGCGTTTTTTCTTAGAAGGAGGTAATTGTGAACATACTTGCATGCGTAAAACAGGTCCCCGATACAGAGGCACTGATCAGGGTCAAAGCGGACGGATCGGGCATTGAAGAGGCCGGCATAAAATGGGTAATGAATCCCTACGATGAATACGGCGTGGAAGAGGCCCTGAAATTGAAGGAAAAGCATGGCGGCGAGGTAACCATCGTCTCCCTCGGCCCG
>CAYMYS010000090.1:0-6742 GCA_964394725.1 uncultured Syntrophaceae bacterium | reverse complement strand
TCCTCTTGTTGGCGGCCTCCGTTCAGGGAAAGGATCTGTCATCACGACTGGTGGGAAAACTTGCCACGGGCATGGCCACCGATTGCGTGGAAGTGACGATAGACGATGGAAAGCTCCTGGCAAAGCGCCCCATGTATGCAGGTAAATGCTACGGCGAGATCGTCGTGTCGGGTTCGCCGCAGATGGCATCGCTGAGACCCAATGTCTTTCCCGCCGTGGAAAATCAGAAGGCGGGGGAAGTGATTCAATACGCACCCGCACTGAAAGCGGAAAAACTAAAGACGCGGGTTCTGGAAGTCCAGAAAGACACCAGCGGTAAGGTGGATCTCACGGAAGCGGAGATAATCGTATCGGGCGGCCGCGGCATGAAGGGGCCGGAAAATTACCCGATCATCGAGGAACTTGCAGAGGTTCTCGGTGCCACCGTGGGTGCCTCCAGGGCATCCGTGGATGCCGGATGGCGACCCCAGTCGGATCAGGTGGGACAGACGGGCAAGATAGTCTCTCCCAATCTCTACATTGCCTGCGGCATATCGGGGGCGATTCAGCATCTTGCCGGGATGAGTTCATCGAAATACATCGTGGCGATAAACAAGGACCCCGATGCCCCCATCTTCGCAAAGGCCGACTACGGCATTGTAGATGACCTCTTCAAGGTCGTTCCCGAAGTAACGGCCGCAGCTAAAAAACTCCTTTCCTGAAAATCGGGAGTCATACATCGATGGCCTGTTGCCGCCTTTCTTTTTCTTAGGGGGACAGGCCATCAATAGACTTGACATTTCTCGATTATTTTGATTTCTTGGACACATTAATCTTGATTCAACCAGTCGGTAGTATCGGACGTTGAGGCTCACCTATTATACAACGGAGGTATCATGGAACATATCTACAGCGTGGGGAATGAAGGGCGGGAGGTCTTCTGGAATGCCCCCTTTGAAGCTATCCTCTTCGCTTTTACGGCGGTTGCGCTGATCATCTTTGCCTACGGCCTCTTCAGGCGCTGGCAGATGTGGAAGGCCATCGGCAGTTCGGAGACAAGAACGGACAGCATGGGAAAGCGTATCGTCTCCATCATAGTGAACGGTTTTTTCCAGGTAAAGACATTCAAAGAATCCTATGCAGGCATCCTCCATGGATTGATCTTCTTCGGATTCTTCGTCTTGATTTTCGGCGCCGCTATCGATGCCACGCAGTTCCATATCGGTCTGCCCTTCTTTCACGGCACCTTCTATCTCGTCTTTTCCCTTATCATGGAAATATTCGGTCTCGCCGTCCTGGTCGGGATAGTAATGGCAGTAGTAAGGAGGTACGTCACCAAGCCCGATCTCCTCGGTTATAGAGAGAAGCCCGACAATACACCCGATGACGCGATCACCCTCATCCTGATAGGAGGCATCATCTCTACGGGATTTATCGTCGAAGGCCTGAGGATTCACGTCAACGTCAACGTAGACGGCTTCACCTGGGGAGGATGGTCATTCGTGGGATTCATCCTGTCCAAGACACTGGCGGGCGTAAACTACGACACGACACGGATACTCCACAAGGTGATGTGGTGGATCCACGCCTTCCTGGCCCTGGGATTTATCGCCTATATCCCCTACTCGCGACTCCTCCATATCCTCACAACACCGGCAAACCAGTACATGAGGTCACTCAAACCGGCGGGAGTTCTGGAGCCGATCAGAGACTTCGAAACGGCTGAATCCTTCGGCATCGGCCAGCTTGAGGACTTCACATGGAAGCAGATCTTCGACTCCGACGCATGCATGCGCTGCGGACGCTGTCAGGATGGCTGCCCCGCATACCTCTCCGGTAAACCGCTGTCCCCCAAGAAGCTCGTACAGGATCTAAAGACCTGCTGGCTCGACCGGGCCTCCGCCACGGTAGCGGCAAAAAAAGCGGGCAGCGAAGTCCCGCCGCCGGAGAAGACCATGGTGGGAGAAGTAATCGATCTCCACGAATTGTGGAGCTGCACAAACTGTATGTACTGCATGGAACACTGCCCCGCCTTCATCGAACATGTCCCCAAAGTGGTGGGGATGAGGCAGTACAAGGTGCTCATGGAGGCGGATTTTCCATCGGAACTGCAACTGACTTACAGAAACATGGAAAACAACTCAAACCCCTGGGGCGTTGGAACCCACACGAGGGGCGACTGGGCCAAGGGCCTGGACATCAAGACACTGGCCGAGGATGCCGATGTGGAGTATCTCTTTTATGTGGGATGCGCCGGATCTTTCGACGACAGGGGGAAAAAGGTTTCACAGACCTTCGCACGGATCCTGAAGACGGCCGGTGTGAGCTTCGGCATACTGGGCACCGAAGAAGGGTGTTGCGGCGACTCGGCCATGAGGGGAGGAAACGAATACCTCTACCAGAACCTGGCACAGGCAAATATCGACATTATGAAGGAATATGACGTGAAAAAGATCATCTGCACCTGTCCCCACGGCTATAACACCCTGAAAAAAGACTATCCCCACTTCGGCGACACCTTCGAGGTATATCACCATACGGAGATCATGGCCGATTTGATCACCCGGGGGAGGATTGTTCTGAAAAAACCGGTGGATGGTCTTGTCACCTATCACGACTCCTGTTTCCTGGGACGCTATAACAACATCTACAACACACCGAGAGATATACTGAAGGCCATACCGGAAATGAAACTCGTCGAAATGGAGAGAACGCGGGCGGAGAGTTTCTGCTGCGGTGCCGGCGGCGCCCGGATGTGGATGGAAGAGGATATAGGTGAACGGATTAATGACATGAGGACGGATCAGGCAATCGCCGTGAATGCCCAGTGTGTCGCCGTTGCCTGCCCCTTCTGCCTCACCATGATGACTGACGGCATCAAGGACAGAGAGAAGGAAGAGCAGATGGTGGCCCGGGATATCGCCGAACTGGTCTGGGAGGCCATGGATATGGAGGGGGCGGATACCGGTACCGAGGCGTAGCAGATGAAAGGACAAGGGCTATTTTTGTAGTTTTCCCGGAAAAAATTTATTACATTCACAAAAAATGGAGGGAGCGAACGATGGGAGGAGAAATCAAATACCAGGACAAAATATGGTTAAAATCCTACGAGAAAGGGGTTCCTGAGTCTATAGACTACGAAGAGGTCTGTATGCCCGAGTATCTGGAGAGGTCGGCAACGAAGTTTCCCGACAGAGATGCCCTGATCTTTCAGGGTTATCGGATGACCTTCAGGGAATTAAAAGAGATGGTGGATCGTTTCGCCTCCTGTCTCGCCTCATTCGGCATCAAAAAGGGGGATGCCGTGGCAATTCTGCTGCCCAATCTGATACCCTGCGCCGTGGCATCCTTCGCCGCACTAAAACTGGGCGCCATTACCGTCATGAATAATCCCCTCTACACGGATCGCGAACTGGAGTATCAGTTCAACAATTCAGGTTCAAAGGTCCTCATCACCCTCGATCTTCTGGGGAACAGGATGATCGATCTTCGCCCCAAGACGGGGATAAAGGAGATCATATATACATCCATCGGCGATTACCTCCCCTTCCCCAAGAATCTCCTCTTTCCGCTGGTAGGAAAAAAGAAAAAGCTTGCCGCCGATGTCAAGACAGCCGACAATGTTTACAAGTGGAAGGATTGCATTGCCGGACACGATGCCGCCCCCCCCAAAGTGGAGATAGGCTTCGACGACGTCGCCATGTATCAGTACACAGGAGGCACGACGGGGGTCTCGAAGGGCGTCATGCTCACCCATTCCAACCTGAGTAAACAGGTGCAGCAGATCCGCGCCTGGTTCCCAACCTTCAAGGAGGGTGAAGAGATCCTGCTGGGGGCTCTCCCCTTCTTTCACGTCTTCGGCCTTACCACAGCCATGAATCTGGGAGTATTTTTCGCCTGGACGGACATTCTTGTTCCTAAGCCGCAACCCCAGCCCCTTCTCGAGGCCATAGCGAAATTTAAACCCACCTTCGCCCCCCTCGTTCCCACCATGTATATCGGTATGCTCAACCATCCCGATGTCAAGAAGACGGACATGACCTCTATCAAGGGGTGTTTTTCAGGCAGTGCACCGCTGCCCGTGGAGATCATTCACACCTTCGAAGGGGCCACCGGGGCAATCATCGTCGAGGGCTTCGGCCTGACGGAGACGACACCGGTGACGCACATCAATCCCTTTGGAGACGGTGTACGCAAGGTGGGAAGCATCGGTGTCCCCATTCCCGATACGGAGTGCAAGATCGTCGACCTTGAAGAGGGGACCACGGAGGTTCCCGTCGGAGAATCGGGCGAACTTATCATAAAGGGACCCCAGGTGATGAAGGGATACCTGGGCATGCCCGAGGAAACGGCGAATACGATACGTGACGGCTGGTGCTATACGGGTGATATCGCCACCATGGATGAGGATGGATACTTCTATATCGTCGACCGAAAGAAGGACATGATAATATCGGGCGGCTTCAATATATACCCCCGTGACATAGACGAGGTATTCTATGAAAACGCCAAGGTGCAGGAGGCCTGCTCAATCGGTATCCCCGATCAGAAACGGGGTGAAAACATTAAGGTCTTCATCGTTCTTAGAGAGGGGCAAACCGCTACGGAAGAGGAGATGATCGAATTCTGCAGAGACAAGCTGGCACGATACAAACACCCCTCAGAGATCGAATTCCGCACAGAACTTCCCAAGACCAATGTGGGAAAGATCCTGAGAAAGCAACTCAGGACGGAAGAACTGGAAAAACGCCAATAAACCATTATTTTCACTGTCTCCGCCGGGCCGATAGTGTGGCTTCGGCGGAGACCCAAAAGACGCATCGTGGGCAGACGTGATCCCAGAGGGGTCAAGGATTCCGCACACCCCCACCGGCACAAAGGCTAGCAAGCAGTAATTTTTATCAGCGCCTCAAGATAGTCGTCGGGCCTCTCATATCCGAGGAGAGCAAGGATCGTAGCAGCCACATTCCCCAGCCCCATCTCCTCCAGGCCATCATTCAGTTCATAGCGAGATGAATCGGGTCCGTGGATGATAAAGGGAACGGGATTGAGTGAGTGGCTCGTCATCGGTTTGTAACCTGCCCCGGCCTGCACGGGCCTTCCCGTCTTCTTGTCCACGGCATACATCTGCTCACAATTGCCGTGATCGGCAGTCACGATAAGGGTTCCCCCCAGGTCATCGACAACATCTATCAGTTTCCCCAGGGCATCGTCAACGGCCTGGACCGCCTCCACTGCAGCGGGGAGCGATCCCGTATGTCCCACCATATCGCCGTTTGGAAAGTTGAGGCGCAAAAACTTGTATTTCCCCGAACTGAGCGCCGCTATTGTCTCGTCAGCTATCTCCTTTGCCTTCATCTTCGGCGCCTTGTCGAAGGGCACACAGTCCGATGCGATTTCCACCCAGGTTTCTGTCTTTTCATCAAACTTAGCCGAATTGTTCCCGTTCCAGAAATATGTCACGTGGCCAAATTTCTGCGTTTCACTTATGGCATATTGGGGGATTCCATTTTTCGCCAGATACTCCGATATGGTGCGGTCGATCGCCGGGGGTGAGACGAGGTACCGCGGGGGCATGTGGGCGTCTCCGTCATATTCGAGCATGCCGGCATAGTTCACCTGCGGCCGTGCCTTGCGTCGGAATCCCCGGAAATCATCTTCAACAAAGGCGCGGCTTATTCCGAGGGCGCGGTCGCCGCGAAAGTTGAAGAATATTACGCCGTCACCGTCCCCTATCGTGGCTATCGGTTTTTCCTTATCTTCAGGATCGTGGATGACCCAGTGACCCATATTCTGGTCATCAGTTCCCTCGGTCTCCCTGAGTTTCCCTATGGCCGTAAGGCTGTCGGGGAATGTGGGACCCTCACCCAGGACATGGGCGTTGTAGCCTCGCTCAACGATGGACCAGTCCGCCTCATAGCGGTCCATGGTGGTGACCATCCTGCCTCCGCCGGAGGCCACAAAATATCTGCGTTTCTTGCCCTCTTGCGCAGCCTGCGTCCTGACAGACCAGAGATAATCTTCCAACTCGCCGAAATAGCGAAGCGCACTGAGAGGCGGCACGTCGCGACCATCGAGAAGGCCATGCACATAGACCTCTTCAATACCCGCCCTGTCGCAGACACCTATGAGGGCCAGGAGGTGTGACAGATTACTGTGCACATTCCCATCGGAGATAAGGCCGATAAAGTGCACCGGTTTTTGTCCCGCCATGGCCTTGTCTATTATTTCCTGCCAGGCCCTCCCCTCGAAGAGACGGCCGCTTCCGATGGCATCTTCCACCAGTTTGGCACCCTGTGCGAAGATTCGACCGGCACCCATGGCGTTATGCCCTACTTCACTGTTACCCTGGTCATCATCGGAGGGCATGCCCACTGCCTTTCCATGGGCCTTGAGGCGGGTCGAGATTTTTTCCTCTCCCAACAACCACAACAGGTTTTCGGGACTTGCAATGTCTATGGCGTTCCCGGGATAACCACCATCGGCCCCCCCATACATACCCATGCCGTCGAGAATGACGAGGAGAAGGGGGCCCTTAACACCTTCGTAGGCAGATGATCTTTTTAATGTAAAATCCATTTAAATAATTCCTCTTTTATAGTTGACGAATCGGTAAAAAATCATTTTCGAGCGGATTTGAGCATTTCGGGAAACAGATGATAGCGGTGATTGGCGTTAAGAAAATCTAAGTGTTTGAGTGCTTTAGCGCGAGTTTTAGATTTTTAGCCAAGCATCGAAATCATCCCCGAAATGGTCTTCCAGA
>CAYMYS010000089.1:0-11037 GCA_964394725.1 uncultured Syntrophaceae bacterium | reverse complement strand
TTATACAATAATGCACTAAATGGAGGAATGAAAATGGAATATGAAATCCTGTATCAACCATCCTACTCATTGTTAAAAGTCAATCTTCAGCGAAATGAGGCCATCTCTGCGGAATCGGGAGCCATGGTGAGCATGTCAGGCGGTGTCAAGATTGAAACCCGAATGAAGGGGGGATTAATGGGGGCCCTCAAAAGGAAGGTACTGGGGGGCGAAAGTTTCTTTGTCAATACCTTCAAGGCCGATGAGGCGGGAGAGGTAACACTTGCCCCCTCCCTTCCCGGTGATTTGCACGCAATTGAGCTGAGCGGTCAAACCATATATGCCCAATCGGGTTCATATATTGCTGCCTCCCCCGGCATTGACGTAAGCACAAAATGGGGAGGAGCGAAGACCTTTCTGTCGAGGGAGGGATTCTTCCTGCTAAAGATCAGCGGCACGGGAACACTCTTTTTATCGAGCTACGGCGCTATCCATAAGATCACTCTAGGAGATGGTGAAAAATACATCGTCGATACGGGACATATGGTAGCCTTCGATGAAAGCGTGGAATACAACGTAAAGAAGGTGGGAGGATTGAAATCCACATTCTTCAGCGGTGAGGGGCTGGTATGCGAACTGAGAGGCCCCGGAAACATTGTGATACAGACGAGGAGCGAAGATGCATTCCTTTCATGGCTTATACCTCAGATTCCCCGGAAAAAGGGTGATTAAGGCATCGCAATTGACTCATGATCCCTTTGAGAAGGGAGATATCCAGTCTGCCATCAGAGAATTAATTTAGTTATGTTTTCATAATGATTACATATTGACATAGTCATGCGAGTATGTTAGGTGCCAGCCTGTTGAAGAGAGGTTTTTATAAATTGTGAAGGGAGGACCTGAAAAACGAAGATTCACGAATATCAGGCAAAAGAATTATTGAAGGAATATGGGATTCCGGTCCCAAGAGGTAGCGTAACAAAAAGGTCGAGTCAGGCCGGGCAAATTACTTACGATTTGGGAAGTGAAAAGGTAGTAGTCAAGGCACAAATCCATGCCGGTGGGAGAGGAAAAGGGGGAGGGATAAAACTTGCCTCTTCTCCTGAAGAGGCTGAAAAGGCTGCACAAGCGATAATCGGCATGCAGCTCGTCACCCATCAGACGGGACCGAAAGGGAAAGAAGTAAAGAAGATCCTGATAGAGGAAGCAAAAGATATAAAACAGGAACTCTATCTGGGTATCGTCATCGATCGCTCAGGAAAGAGCGAGCAGCCCGTATTCATGGCTTCCGCCGCCGGCGGCATGGATATCGAAGAGGTTGCAGCAAACACCCCCGAGAAGATCATCAAAGTGGGCGCTAATCCGGTAGTAAGTTACAGCAACTTCCAGGGAAGAAAGATCGCCTTCGGCCTTGGTCTTGACAAACCCCTGATCGGCGAACTCTCGGACATCCTAAAAAATCTTTATCGTCTCTTCATCGAAAAGGACGCCTCTCTCGTGGAGATCAATCCGCTGGTCATAACAGAAGACAATCGCTTCCTGGCACTGGATGCAAAGATCACCTTCGATGACGACGCACTCTACCGCCATCCCCGAATAAAGGGACTACGCGACCCTGACGAGGAGGACCCCCTTGAGGTAATTGCCAAGGAGGCAGAGGTGAACTACATCAAACTCGACGGAAATGTGGGTTGTATGGTGAATGGCGCCGGTCTGGCCATGACCACCATGGATCTCATCAAGATGGCCGGAGGCGAACCTGCCAATTTTCTCGACGTAGGAGGTACCGCCTCACCGGAAAGAATTGAAAAGGCCTTCAGAATCCTCACTTCTGACAAAAATGTCAAGGCCATCCTCGTCAATATCTTTGGCGGCATAGTACGGTGCGACCGCGTGGCCCTGGGTATCATTGAGGCCGCATCCAATATGGACTTGAAACTTCCCATGGTTGTGAGACTTCAAGGGACCAATGCAGAAGAGGCCCGCAAAATAATGGCGGAATCAACGGTAAATTTTGAAGTGGCGGAAGGACTCTATGAGGCCGCGGAAAAAGTTGCCCAGATGGTAAATTAATCAAACATTTGGAAGAGAGAAGGAAACGTGAGCATATTACTGGACAAGAATACTCGGGTGGTGATCCAAGGTATGACTGGGAAAGAGGGAAGTTTTCATGCCAGGGAAGCCATAAAATTTGGAACGAAGATAGTGGCCGGCATGACGCCCGGCAAAGGAGGACAGGAATTCGATGGAATTCCCATCTTCAACAGGATCATTGATGCGGTAGAAAATGAAGGCGCCAATGCGTCGGGCATATTTTGTCCGGCCGCCTTTGCAGCAGATGCAATCCTTGAAGCCGCCGAGGCCGGCATAAAATTAATCGCCTGCATGACCGAGGGAGTTCCCGTTCTCGAAATGGTCAAGATAAAGAGGGCCCTTCGTGGAACCGACTGCCGTCTCATCGGACCCAATTGCCCCGGCATCACCACCCCCGGCGTTGGAAAGATCGGCTTCATGCCCAATTTCATCCACAAAGAGGGGAACGTGGGCGTCATCTCCCGGAGTGGGACACTAACCTATGAGGTGATATTCCAGTTGTCCGCCCTGGGAATAGGACAGTCTACTTCCATCGGAATCGGCGGCGATCCCATTGTGGGAACAACTTTTACCGATGCCCTTGAACTCTTTGAAAATGATCCCGCAACGGATCTCGTCATTCTCATTGGAGAGATAGGGGGAACGGCAGAGGAAGAGGCCTCCCGTTTTATCAATGAAAAGATGACCAAGAAGGTGGTATCATTCATTGCCGGCCAGACGGCCCCTCCGGGGAAACGTATGGGACACGCCGGCGCCATCATCTCGGGTGGCAAGGGAACGGCCGCGGAAAAGGTAACAACGCTGAAGGAAGCGGGAGTAATAGTAGAATCGAATCCCGCGAATATCGGAGTGGCCGCGAAAAAGGTCCTCCAGGAGCAGGGACTCCTCTAACCAAAAAAAAGGCCGGAAGTAGCTTCCGGCCTTTTTCGTTATTATTCTTCGTCGTCGTCGTACACGTCGGGATGCAGAAATTCTTCAGGCACTTCGGCTGCGATTGAACGCGAGATTCCCCGTGCCAGAACGGCAGAGATAAGGAAGAGAAGAATTACGGCGACAATCACTATCACGATGATGGTGACCGTCCATGCCTTTGCCTCCTTCTCTATCTTTTGAGAGGTCTGCATGGCCAGCTCTGTGAATTTTTTTTCATCCACTCCCATACCAATCCATCCGAATCCTGCCGGTTCCGGATTGTTTTTTGAGAAAAAAGGTATGGGTGCATAGGCTATGATCATGTCGTTGCCGGCAAATGTATACTTTTTAATTCCCGATTCCCCCTTCGAGGCAGCCTGCGCAACCTCGGGCAAAGCAGGGTCTATATAGCCCACCAGGTTAAGATTGAGAACCTCCTCACCCTTTTGGGTCAAGGCGTCCATAGTTTCTTTTGTAAGGGCCGCGACCATTTTCCCATCTTTATGCAACCCCACTATGTGATAATCATTGGGATGGGAGATGACAAAACCCCTGTTATCTACCATAAAGGCATAGTTTCCCGTCGAGGTATCTGATTCAAAGACATGTCTCGTCTCGGTGGGAATAATGGTATCCGTGAATTTTGCAAGGTGTCTTGTGTCGACGGCCAACATCAGAAGTCCAGCAAAACCATCTTTGTCGAAGAGAGGAGTGGCCATGCGAATGATGCCTGCAAACCGCCTCCCCGCTTCAAAATCAGACCTGTTTACATACCAGCCGGTAACATGGGAGACATAAACATCACCCTTGCCCAACTGTTTTGCCCGCATAAAATACTCTTCCGATTTATAGGTGGTATGCGCAGGATCGCTGACGTTCAGCAGCTCGGCCTTGGATACTATTTCTCCATCGACAACCTTTATGATCTCATCGCCCGTCTTCGCTATGAAAGACATCTCACAGTACAATCGTTCAAATACCTTTACTATTTTACCGTCTTGCTTTACCCACAGCGGCTGTCTGTTTTTGTCCACAAATTCTTTGTATGCCGCCTCCGTTGACGGGAGAATTGTTGCAATCAGTATGTCCTTTTCCCTTTCCTGCAGAAAACCGGCAACCTCTTCAGCAACATTACTGGCACGTGCCTTGATCTCTTCCTGGGACTTTTGATCCAGAACGGCAACTGCCCGCTTCCCTGATGTGTCCCCCAATTGAAAAATGCCGTTGGCTATCAGAAAAGACATCAACAATAAGGGGATCACGATAAGCAGAAAGAAGATCCTTGCTACGGTAAAAAACTGCTTATCTTGTGTAGTTTCTGGCATTATTTCTCCCCCTTCAACTTTCTGTTAATTTTTAAGCCAATTAACTGTTGCCCATTAACCAAAAAAGTAACTTACGAAGGGGTTTGCATAGAGTAGCACAAGAGAAATGACCAGGGCATATATGGCAATCGATTCAGCCATAGCCATACCGACGAGCATGGTCATCATGATCTTTCCCTGCACTCCCGGATTTCTTCCGACAGCCGTACATGCCCCACTGGCAGCTGTTCCGATTCCCAACCCCGATCCTACAGCTCCCACGCCGATAGCAATACCAGCCGCGATCATGGCGCCTACTGCAAATATGGCCTTCGAGTATGATTCACCTTCAGGAATAACCTCGGCCGCATGGACTATCGGTGAAGATATCAGAAGCACCGCTATAGCTGAGAATAGAGTTAATAACCTTTTTCCAGACCTCCGTAACATGATTTTCTCCTTTCATCATCAATTATTTTTCATCGTACATAACTGTACCGGTCATACCTTACAATGCGCGTGCTATTATTGCAACAGATATGCCAAGGACTGTGAAACAGCATACCTTCCGCTTTAACTCCCCACAATCATTATTTTCTTGTCTGCTTCATCTCTTTGATCTGAAAACCCTGTAGGCATATCGGGTTTAACGTTTCATTCAATCTTTGGCACAGATTGAATGAAAGATAGAATAGATTGGTGGGGCAGATCTCATCTGAAAAGGAAGGAAACGAATCAGGGACTCTATCTGTGAACATCAAAAGCCTGTTAAAAAATCCAACAACATGATACAGAAGGTATGGAAAGACACATTGATAATTAACAACAAAATCTTTCATGTAGCTGGATTTTCAGAGGCACGATCAATTTGAAGAATCCAAAGACAGGTAGTTCTCAAGGTGGTCGCTCATGCATGAAGTATTAACTGTTGCTACATATCTGGTTGCATGGCTCATCTGTGACTGGGTCATCCAGATAGAGAGCGGCCTGATAAAACTGATCATTTCGCTCAGTGCGGCCGTGTCGGTGTATGTGGTAATTGCCATCAGAAACTATAAAGACCAGAAAAACAAGGGTGGCAAATCTTAAACCCCTTCCCCAGATAACTGATGAAGAAATCCACAGAAGAAAAAAAAACCGGAGCATTTAACGTAAAAATGCCTATATGGGTTTCTACGCTTTCAGTAATATTGCTGATCATTATGCTGGCACTGACGGTTAACCACTCTTTGGAAAAAGACATGGCACTGCAGTTCGGCAGGCAGCAGTTGGCAATTGCCAAGGGTGTCGCCTTTGGAATCGAAAATCTCATAGCCGACATTGCAAAGGGTTCCAATCTTCTTTCACAGCTTTCTTCAGATAAATCCATAGGTCCCGACTTAATAGAAAAAATCACGCCGTCGATTTATGGCAATCTCCCCGTCGCCTTTATAGCGAAAATAAATGCAGGGGGAACAGTTCAGTCCATATATCCCCCTCATGCGGGAACAACGATTAATAAGGAGCTGATAAGGGGGATCGCAGAACTTAAAAAACCATATATCTATTATGTAGACCTTCCGGAAATGGAAAAGGGCGGTATGACTAAATCGACAATTCTCACCATACCGACGATGGATAGCGGGATAATTGTTACCGCCCTGTCACTGAGAAAGATAATTGATCGCCTTGCGCACCCGAACAATGATGGCATGAACAGTGATCTATGGATAGTTGATAACACAGGGTTTGTGGTCATACACCCGCAGGGGGAACTGATCGGGGAAGACATACAATCCATTGAAGGAACGAGAGAAGAAAACAAAACCCTGAAAAAAGCCTTTCTTTCGGGGAAGCCGGGATATGGCGCCTACAAACTAAAAAATAACAGAGGAAAATTCGAGAAACAAATTGTCGCATACGCTCCCATCCGCGTAGGAAGGGATCTCTTTTCTATTGCCATTACAACCCCCTATGGATCGGTCATTGCGCTGCTGCGAAAGGCCTTTATCAACGTTATGATGGGTGCACTTGCGCTGATTTTAGTGGTAATTGTTACGGCTCTGTCTATGGCCCATAAGGGTGCACGACAATTACAACTCAACGAAGAATTAAAATATTTAAAGGAAAAGGAGGAGTTGCAGGATAGACTGATCAGGGAACACGAAACCTTGGAAGGGATTTTAGAGGGTTCGCCTACACCCACCTTTGTTTTAAATAAAGACCATACAATTCTTTACTGGAACAAGGCCTGCAGTATATTAACGGGATACGATGCCACTGAAATGGTGGGCACTGAGAAGCACTACCTCCCCTTTTACGAAAGCGAGAGGCCCGGATTGGCCCATCACATAATTGATCACGACCTTGAGGGGATGAAAAAATATTATGGCGATAAGGGGATGAAGGAAGCCGACATAATGGACGGCGCTTATGTAGCAAGAGACTTCTTTAAAAACCTTGGGGGGAAAAGCAGATACCTCTACATAATGGCAGCCCCTATTTATGACAACAGGGGAAACATCATAGCGGCTATCGAGACCCTTCAGGACATATCTGAAGAGGTAATGCTGGCAAATAATCTGAAAGAATATACCGACACTCTTCAGGATGAACTGGCCTTGAATATAAAGCTCAGGAGTGAAATTGAAGAATTGAATGAATACCTCACGTCCATGATAAGAAGTCTGCCTGCAAAACTCCTGGATATTGGAAGCGACGGCATTATCAACTATGCATCTTCAGAATTTGAAAGAGATGATAAAGAAAATGCGATGACGATGAAGGGAAAACACTTCCTTGAACTGGTTGAACCGGAAAACAGGAAACTGGTGATGTCCAAATGGGAAGAGGCAAAAAAGGGAATCTATACCCCCTATGAAATAGAGGCGCGGGCAAGAGACAATTCGAAGCGGTATCTACTTCTGTCGTCACACCCAATGAAAGAAACGAACCGACTCCTCTTTGTACAGAGAGACATAACAGAATTCAAGACCCTGGAAAACAAATTACATGAGAGCCGTAAACTTGCTGCCGTGGGTCAATTGTCCGCCGGGATAGCACACGAAGTGAGAAATCCCCTGTCATCCATAAAAATGAGTCTCCAGATCCTTGAAAAAAGGATGCAGCCATCGGGGAATAACCTGAAGAGATTCAAGATCGCCAAAAGAGAGGTTGACCACCTGGAAAAACTGGTCAATGACGTACTTATCTATGCGCGGCCGGCACCGCCCACTATGAAACCCACAGATATTCGAAAAATTCTTGAACACGCGCTGGAAATGACGGAAAAGGCGCGGGCCGAAAAAGAGATTCATGTCCACATAAATTATGATGAAAGCGCTCCACCCATTGCAGTTGACCGGGCAATGCTGGAACATGTCTTTATCAACATCTATCAAAATGCAATTGATGCTATGGCTCTCACTGGAGAACTTATGATAACAACGAAGGTCGCGGGTAATGGCAGACAATCGATAATAGTGGAGATCAGCGATACCGGTTGCGGCATCGATGAAGAAGACCTGCCCCATCTTTATAATCCTTTCTTTACTCGGAAAAAATATGGCACAGGTCTGGGACTCACCCAGGTTAAAAAGATAATCGATCTGCATCAGGGATCGATTGAAATATTGAGTAAAAGAGATAAAGGAACAATGGTTACCGTCACTATCCCCGTCAACCAGGAAGGTGTAACGAGTGAGCACATTTCTCAAAGAAATTGAGAGGAAGAACACAATGTCAAGTATCCTGATTATCGACGATGACAGTTCCATATGTGAAACCCTTGATCTTTACCTCACCGAGGAAGGGTACACCGTCTATACGGAAATGACCGGTACGGACGGGTTAAACAGATATGTGGAGACTTCGCCTGATGTGGTAATTCTCGATATCAGACTTCCCGATATCGACGGGTTCACCGTCCTCGAAGACATACGGGAAGACAATGAAAATGCCAAGGTAATCATGATAACGGCTCACCATGACATGGAGACGACGATCAAAGCCATGAAGTGTGGCGCCTTCGATTACATACACAAACCCATCAATGTCGACGAACTTGATATTGCGATCAAGAAGGCCGTTAAAAGCCTCGATATGGAAAAGAAGATCGACGGACTTCTCATAAGTCCCTTGCGCGACTTTAAGGTGGGGGACATCATCGGAAACGGCACGGATATGAGAGAGATATTCAAGACTATCGGCGTCGTTTCCCAAAGCAAAACAACGGTCCTTATCCAGGGCGAGAGCGGAACGGGCAAGGAATTAATCGCCAAGGTAATCCATAACAATACATCGCGGGACGAACCCTATATTGCAGTGAACTGCTCCGCCATTGTGGAAACACTCCTTGAATCTGAACTGTTCGGCCATGAAAAGGGTTCTTTTACGGGGGCCGTTTCAAAAAAACTGGGGAAATTTGAGCTCGCCCGCTATGGAACCGTATTTTTGGATGAAATCAGCGAGATGTCTCTGAACCTTCAGGCCAAACTTTTAAGGGTGCTGCAGGAAATGGAATTCGAACGGGTGGGCGGAAAGGACAGGGTTAAGGTAAACGCCAGGATTATTGCCGCAACAAACAGGAACCTGAAGACACTCGTCCAGGAGGGTCTATTCAGGAGCGATCTTTTCTATCGTCTCAATATCGTATTTATCAATATACCACCGCTCCGCGAGAGGAGGGAAGATGTACCACCTCTGGTCAACTACCTTTTGACAAAGATTAACAGAGAACTCCACAAACACATCGCCGGTATCTCAGACGAGGTAATGGACGTTTTCCGCAAATATGCATGGCCCGGGAATATACGGGAGCTTGAAAATCTGCTGGTCAGGGCCGCCGTCATAGCACAAGGTCAGACACTGGTAAGAGAAGATTTTCCCGAGCTGACAGACGAAACAGTATACAGGGACACAAAAGGCACGGCACGCATGAGAGGCCGCACAGAGGCAGGAGGATTTCTCACACTCGATGAGGTACAAGCCATACACATCAGGAGAGTAATCAGGGAAACAAACAAGAACAAGGGAGAAATATGTGAATTGCTTGGTATCTCGCGCCCCACATTTGAGAGAAAACTGGAAAAGTTTGGAATCATCTTTGAACGAGACTAAGGTTTTCTTCTATTTTAGTCGATGACCACGGCACCAACACTTTTCTTACAAAAGATTATCATTTGACGAATCGGGAAAAGTCATTTTCGAGCGGATTTGAGCATTTTGGGAAACAGATGATAGCGGTGATTGGCGGCAAAAAATCTAATTGTTTGAGTGCTTTAGCACGAGTTTTAGATTTTTAGCCACGCACCGAAATCATCCCCGGAATGGTCATCAAGCGAGAAAATGACTTTTTATCGGACAATCATCATTTAATATTTCATTCAATCCACTAAACATTTCTTTCAATATCATCCCCTGAAAACACAATAAATTGTTTTGAAGCACTTCTTACTAATTCATATTACCTTTAATATTCAAGCATTTAAAGCTTATTCATTAGGAACATCACATTCTGGCACGATTATTTCATATAAGAAAGACAAAGCTTGAAAAAATAAAGTCGAGGAGAAAAAATCATGAAACGCATAGTACAAACCTTACTAACGGCAGTCTTTGTAGTGTTCGCAACTGCTTCCTTCGGTTATGCGGAGTTTATAGCTATGGATAAGAGTGACTTCCCCTATTTTCACCTTGGGTGTCTTATCGTGGGCGGATTGATCATCATTTCGCTGAAACACAAATACTCAAAAATATACCTCAGCGAAGCCATTGGTTCCTTTGCCCTCTACACTGTCATGGTAGCCATCTTCACGGCACCGGTAATAGACACGCTAAAATCATTCGTTAGCTGAGTCAATAGATGGGAAAGGAGGACAGATAGGATGATCGCACGCTTTGTAGCACATAACAAGTCGACCTGTAATCAGATTGTAGGGATTACGGCCTGGGGATTCACCATCGCTATTGCATCTTTCATTTTCTTCTATGCAGGGTACTGGATAGACAACCGATTCGATACGGCCCCCACCTTCATGATAGGTTTGTTGATACTGGCCATATTCCTCTCCGTGGGAAGATTCTACTGGGAAGCATGGATAAAGATGAAGCAGCAGTAGCAGAAGATTTGTTCCTTAACCTGAAACTGAAGAGTCCGGACACTTCACATACTGATTTTACCAACATAAGATTAATGCCTCCATGCGACTGGTCTGTAACAGCAATGGCGGCATTATAATCTCCCCGTCGAATTCATAAAACAATACTATGAAACAACTCTGTTTGTGTGCAATACTGCGACATTCCTCACAACATTTTATTCCTGCCGATTTGGTCAGTTATACCCTGCATTCTCGGCAATAGTTATATGCACATGCCTGCAAGAATCATCTAAATTATTAATATATAAGCAAATGATTGTCTTTTATTGTTGACTTTCTCTTGTAGTGTGCATATAATTACATATGCACACTACAGAAACAAAACCGAAAGCTAAAACACAAACCATCCGTGGAGTTGAATATATATACCAAGAATTTTCTTACCGGGTACCAGGGGGAAAGCATCCAAAACACCGAAGAAACTACTTGGGAAAAATGATCGATGGAACATTTGTTCCTAATGCAAAGTTTCTTCTCCTTTCCCCTGAGGAGCAGACACAAACTGGGTTAATCTTTCATAATACAGCAGAGGGACCTCACGCTAAACGCGGGCGTAGACCTGCCAGCGAGGTCAGAACCCGTCTCTTTTATGGAGCCGCCTATATGTT
>CAYMYS010000088.1:0-11329 GCA_964394725.1 uncultured Syntrophaceae bacterium | reverse complement strand
TATATGGTTACTTCCAACTGCCATACTCTCTAAGTCTATCCCCATTGTCAAGACAAAAAACAGGATTTTCAATGACAGGATTTTATGGGTAATATGGACTCCCGCTTCCGCGGGAGTGACGTGGATTTGTGGATTATAGCTTGTACTGTGCTATACGGTGCCGATCGAGAAAAATCACGATTACAGGAAGAAGTCATTAGCATGGATGATCGGGAAACAAGCTGTCAAGAAGTAGCATGTTTCATCCCGTATTTTTAAGATATTGCGGAATTCAGGGGATATCTACTTATATCGCTGTGAGTGTTGCCGGTTCGCTTTTCTCTGTATGGCTCGGAAGGGAAACCCTGACATTTCTTTCTTCTAATCCAGGAAATATTCCCAGCAGATCTTGACGAGGGACTTTTTTTTGAAGGTGAATATCAGGGTGTCTGTTCCTGAGTCATTTTCTTCCATGTAGGGGTATATATAGGTATCTTTTCTCTTTTCTTCCGGACTTCCCAGTAACCTCTCGATCTCTTCAGGAGAAGCACCCATACGAATGCCGTATGTGATTCTTGACATGTTCCGGGTGAGAACAACAGACCAGAGAAATTCCGTCCCCGACTGAGTAGCTTCATAAATCTCAACTTCCACATCCTTATAGACGAGCTTGTAGATCCGATCAAGGACATCGGGATTGTGAATGTTTGGAAATTCCACTGTTGAAATATATGCCGGTTTTTTCAAGACGCGAATCACCGATTTCCGCGACTGACCAAACTGCAGTAAGGGCGCATTCATGACCCGACCTGTTTCGAAGCTTCCATAATGAGTCGTTACCGGTTCACTCAACTCTTGTGCCTGGGAGTGAATGGGTAGTATCAGTATGGAACAGGCCATGCAGATTGTAGATATGAGGAGTCTTGGTCCTGTCATCTTCATTATATCCAACGATCGTGGGCAGTTAACTTTCATGTTAATTGCTCCTTACATGAACCCCCCATCTCTCTCGCAAGAAACAGGGCTGCCATGATAAGACGATAATCCTCCCTAAAACAGATTAGCACGTTAGAAATCATTTTCTGCTTTGTCCGGCAGATAATGATTTCGGTGATGCACTTATCCCGTCTGCCGGGGGGGGTAGGTTACTGTCATCAATATAGTGAAATCCAATAAGACTGGTTTCAAAATACTTATTTATGTTCCCATGTCAAGAGATATTTTCATGATTATTCTTTAATAATTTCCTTCGGTCACTTCCCCCCCCTCTATAGCGTAAATTCTTGTCCCCTCACTATCCAGACCTTTTATCCTTGAAAAGGTCGTGGGGCTTTGATAGTTTCATGCTGATCGGTATCGTGCATGCGAGACGAATGAAAAACCGATATGCGAGGCTTGGACATGTGTGACTTATGAAATATTGCGATGTTACCGTGAGCATTTCTTCCATAGAGACGCTGACCTATTCCGTTCCCCATGAACTCGATGGGCAGGTGGAAATCGGAAAGCGCGTTCTTGTCCCCCTGGGAAGGCGAAAGGTGACGGGCTATATCGTGGGGGTACAGGCGATATCTGACTGGGAGGGAGTCAAAGATATCATAGAAGTACTCGATCCCGTCCCCCTCTTTGCGGAAGCAGATCTGGCTTTTTACCGGTGGGTGTCGGAATATTACATGTATCCACTGGGCATGGCATTGAAATCGATACTCCCGGGAGGCATCGATGTGGAAAGCGGCCTCTGGCTTTCACTTTCACCGAACTGGGAGACTTTCAATGAGGAGGCCCTGTCTGACAGGGGGAGACAGATTACAGCGTTACTCAAAGATTATCCCGAAGGTCTCTCCATAAAGCAGATGAGGGGGAAGATAACGAACAAGCATCTCCGGAGCGATATCACGAAGCTTCAGGGACTGGGGTTCCTGCATGTGGAAGACAGACTCAAGAAGCCGGAGATTAAAGTAAAGAGGGAAACCATCGTCGCTGTGACGGGAGAATCTCCGTCCGACATAAAGCTGACGCAAAAGCAGAGAAATGTCTATGGCCTGATAGGGAGTGCGGGGGAAGTGCCCCTCTCACTTCTGAGAGATAAATTCACAAATGTCCGATCTGTCATAAAGAGTCTGGAAACAAAGGGTCTCATAGATGTATGGGAGAGAGAATGCTACAGGAGACCCGACAGGGAAGATGCTATCGGTTGCGGGGACGGTGCAGTAACGCTCACTGCCGAGCAGGAGACAGCGCTTGGTAAAATTGCAGAGGGCATTTCATCACGGAAGTATTCACCCTATCTCCTCCATGGCGTTACCGGAAGCGGCAAGACTGAAGTCTATCTCCGGGCCATCGCGGAAGTTCTCAAGATGGGTGGGAGCGTTCTCTATCTCGTTCCCGAAATATCCCTGACGCCGCAGTTGATCAGCAGAATCACCGAGCGGTTTGACGAAGACATAATCGCCATTCTCCATAGCGGTATTTCCAGGGTGTCAAAGTATGATGAATGGAGGAGGATAGAAAGAGGCGACGCGCGGATCATTGCCGGCGCCAGATCTGCCATCTTTTCACCCGTGAGAAATCTTCGATTGATAATCGTCGATGAGGAGCATGACGGGTCATACAAACAGGATGATCATATGACCTATAATGCCCGCGACATTGCCATTGTGCGGGCCAAAATGGTTTCCTCCACTGTTATTCTCGGTTCGGCGACGCCGGCGGTGCGCACCTGTTTTAATACGAAGGAAAAGGGTTTTGGCTATATCGAATTGACGAAACGGGTGGAAGGCAGGCCCATGCCCGCTGTCGATATCGTTGATATGAAAGACGAGAGGAGAGAGAAAGGGATTGTTTCCATTCTGTCGAGGTCTCTGAGAGATGCCATCGGAGATACGCTCGCCGCGGGAAAGCAGACGCTTCTCTATCTGAACAGACGGGGGTTTAATACCTTTCTCTGCTGCCTTGACTGCGGACATGTCGTAACGTGTGTCAACTGTTCCATCTCAATGACACACCATGCAGGCGAAGGGGTGTTGCGTTGCCACTACTGCGACTACAGGATAAAGTCTCCCCCCATCTGTTCTTCCTGCGGAGGGGGTAATGTAAAAAGTTATGGAGTGGGGACGGAGCGGCTCGAGGATGAGATAAAAACATTGTTCCCAACGGCACGAGTGGAGCGCATGGACAGCGATACCACGGCGAAAAAGGGTTCCCATGGGAGAATCCTGAGGTCCTTCGACAGGGGAGACACGGATATACTGATCGGCACACAGATGATTACCAAGGGACATGATTATCCCAACGTTACACTCGTCGGTGTGGTGTCGGCCGACTCTTCGCTAAATATTCCCGATTTCAGGGCCTCCGAGCGGACCTTTCAGGTTCTTACTCAGGTTGCCGGCAGGGGGGGGAGGGGAGATTCGCCGGGGCGGGTGATAGTGCAGACATTCAATCCCGAACATTATGCCATAACACTGGCCCGTGATTATGATTATAGTGGATTTTACAAAGAAGAGATGAGCATTCGTCGGCAACTCGGTTATCCCCCTTTCAGCCGCATGATTAATCTGAGGATATCGAGCCCCGGGGAAGATAAAGTAAAGAATTTTGCAAAGAGGATTGGGGCTATCGCCAGAGATGAAAGCGCGAAATATGGAGTAGATGTCATGGGCCCGGCAGAGTCTCCCATTGCGAAGATCAAGGGGAGATACCGGTGGCATATGCTTTTGAAGGGCGCACAGAGCAGTACACTGCGTGATTTCGTACGGGCCCTGCTTGGAACAACCAAGAGATCGGACCCCGACATCAAGGTCGATGTAGACCCCGTCAATTTTATGTGATCTATCTGCCCCACTCGGCATTGCGAAGTTCGATCCGTCTGGCCATAGCCGTCTCGAATGGTTATGCCTGTCGCACATTTCCATGTCTCTATGATTTCAGGATTGAAGGGTTCGCCAGCACCCACGCAGTGACGCAAAGGTGTAACGCTCAAGATCCTCCAGGACCAGCATGCGACAAAGTGTGGGTGCCCCGCACATGGTGGTGATGGGGTAGTGCTCTAATATGTCCAGCGTCTTTTTGGGGTTGAAACGGTCCGTGCTGTGTATAAAAACGGCCGCCCCGCTCTATACCCTCCCTCTTCAAGACCGATACCAATCTCTTTGAGGTGCTGCTTATATCTCTGAAGGTTCTGGTGATTTCATTTCCTTCGTCATCGATGCAGACCATGGCTGTTTTTCACGGATCTTCGGCCCATTTGTCTATGATATCGCTGGGAAAATTGAAGTATTCAGGAACATCCCATCTGAATTCGGCGTAGGTCTTTTCATAATCAGTCATATTATGCACTTCTTTCATCGCCTATCCTTTCTTGATACACAGGATTTCTGCAAGTGATGGAAATACGTAATCAGCCGATTATTATATCTTCCAAGAGCTTCTTGGGGACATGGTGAACATCATTTTCGTCTCTCCAGTATTTGATGTCACCGGAGGCGCCGACCTCCTCGAGGACGACCTCTTCTCTGGGTCTCCCCAGTGCCAGCACAAGACTGATGGCATATATGTCCGGTATGCTGAGGGCTTCTCGGAGCCTGTCTCGATTGATGGAGGCGATCATGCACCCGCCCAGGCCCTTTTCCTTCGCGCCGAGCATGATATTCTGCGCCGCTATGCCATAGTCGCATCCAAAGGAAAGTGTGGTTTTTGTATTGTCCAGGATGACGATATATGCAGAGGGCCGTTCACCTTCGGCGGGGCCCCGCCAGTCTTTCAGATAACCGGCCCATTCCAGATGCGGGAAAATGAGGGCATTCTGCTCCCGATCACAGGAGAGTATATATCTCAGTGACTGTTTATTTGCCGCCGATGCGCCTAATCTGGCGAGATCTATCAGTTCTCGAAGCGTATCGCGTCCTATTATATAATCTCCATGGAAACGGCGATAACTCCTGGTGTTGGTAATTAATTCTCTTAACATCTGACCTCTCCCTCCTTACTTATGTTCATAGCAGAGAGTTGAAGCGAGCGTAATGGGCATTGCAAGGTTCACTGCCCACGATTCCATTATAACGTCTCCTGGAATCACGAAATACCTTGAAGGTTTTTCTCTATATCTTTTAATTGTTCCAGGTGCTCTTCTGTGGCTTTCTTGTCTCCTTCTTCGATTGACTTTTTAAGACGGGCCAGTTCTTCTTCAATGGAAGCGAGAGAGCGCAGCATGGTCTGTTCCTTGTCTGGTGCGGTTTCGTCGGGGATTTTCGATTTCCCGATTCCTTCTTTGGCACTGAGACTCAGTGTTTCTTTCCAGCTTGGGATATAGGTTTCCAACTGAAATCGTTCCTCAATTTTCTCGGCCAATACCTGCGCTGCCGTCGGTTCGCCGTGTACGAGAAAGACCCTGGGTTTTGATTGGGAAAGGTTGCCCACCCATTCGAGGAGACCAGCCTGATCTGCATGGGCCGAAAATCCTCCGATTGTGTAAACCTTTGCCTTGACTGCTACATCCTCTCGGAATATCTTGACCTGCTTTTCCCCGTCCACGATCTTTCTTCCCGTGGTACCCTGAGCCTGGAATCCCACAATTATAATGCTCGCCCCGGTACGCCAGAGATTGTGTTTGAGATGATGTTTGATCCTTCCTGCCGTACACATACCGCTGGCGGCAATTACAATAGCGGACCCCGGTTTTTCATTGATTGCTATCGACGCTTCTGTTGTTGGTGTGAAGGTCAGATTCGGCATATCGAAGGGATCGAATCCCTGTTCGACTATCGCCCGCGCCTCTTCATCGTAGTAGCCTTTATTCTTCCGGAAGATTTCCGTCGTCTTGATGGCCAGAGGGCTGTCGAGGTAGACAGGTATGTTCGGGAGGGAACCGTCTCTGGCAAATTCTCCCAGGAGATAGAGTATTTCCTGGGTCCTCTCCATGGCGAAGGCGGGAATGACAACCTTTTCATTATTCGACACGGCGTATCGTATTGCCTCCAGGAGTTCTGCCTTGCTGTCAATGAAAGATCGGTGCAGGCGATTTCCATAGGTGGACTCGACGAAGAGAAAGTCAGCGTCAATGACTTCATGAGGATCTTTGACGATGAGCTGATCCTGGTTGCCCAGGTCCCCCGAAAAGACCACTTTGACTTCCCTGTCTCCATCAGCGATCCATAGTTCCACCAGAGAGGAACCGAGGATATGGCCGGCATTGCGGAGGCGAAATTTTATCCCCGGCGCCAGTGTGACTTCTCGATCTCTCTCGACGGGAGAGAGATATTGGAGACTCTTCTGTGCGTCTTCTGTGTTGTAGAGTGGATGGATTCCCTTTTTCCCCTGTCTGCGATTCTTCCGTGACTGCCATTCGGCATCCATTTCCTGTACATGGGCCGAATCGAGAAGCATAATCTCACACAATTCCGCCGTGGGGGGGGAGGTAATTATCTTTCCCTTGAATCCATCCTTCACGAGCTTGGGAATCCGTCCACTGTGATCGATGTGGGCATGGGTGAGAAACAGCGCCTCGATCTCCCGGGGATCGAAACCCCACTCCATCGAGTTTCGCTTTTCCATTTCCCTTCCCCCCTGGAAAAGCCCGCAATCTACCAGTATCTTATTTCCATTTGAGTTTTCAACGAGATAGTTGGAGCCCGTTACAGAACCGGCGGCGCCCAGACAGGTAACTTTTATCATCTTTTTCTCCCCGCAAATTATTTAAGAATGATCCGTATATCCTTTGGTTTCACTGTGCCGATCTTATTCAAATCTCACGTCGTCAAAGTTTATATGACCCCATCCGCCACTGGAGGCATCAACGAGCCTGATCTGCGCGGTTTGACCGACATATGGAGATACGTCCCATGTCTGTCGTTCCATCGTTTCCTTGCATTTTCCCGTGGCCTTGAGGACTGTTTCTCCGTTGATTAAAAGCTCGGCCCGTTCCGCGTTTATATCACACCCTCCCCCTATGAGAAATGTTATGGTCTGTTTCTCAATGACAAAGGGTTCAGACGTGAGCACTCCCTTTGGGCCATCGCCCTGGATTGCCCCGGCATTGTCTTTAGATGTGGGGCGGTTTTCAAAGGTGCCGATCCAGTAGTTGCCCGCATGGCCCGAGGCCTCTCCGCGATTGCGGGCCGTCGGGTTGTCTCCGTATGTGGGCTGGTTATCAAAGGATACCCCCTTCTTTTCCCACCCTGCCAGTGTCCCCGATTCAAAATCCCAGGCGATGCTGGCTCCCGTGCCGCCACTTCCTTCAAAGGAAATGCCGATTATGTCCTCTTTGTTTACCGGTACCTTGACGACCTCACCATTCTTGAGGAATATAACCACATCGGCAGATGCATGGGTCACGGCGATAAAAAATAACACAACGAAAAAAATAGAAAGGAATGATCTTTTGCTTCTCTTGAACATGTTACTGGTTCCCCTTTCGACAGTATAGATGATATGCGGTGAAGAACCGACGGCATGATAGAATATCCATAGAGCGTACTGTCCCGTGGTATCCGTCATTCTGTCAGGTTAATCATATAATTCTCTTGTATTTGTCTATCAGGTACTGTCTTCTCTGTCAATTTGAATCACCCTGGAATTTTGTCTCGGGATATGTTACGACGTGTCTGATGAAAACCAGTCAAATGAGAATACCTTCGGTAAATCAATGCTATCATCTCATGGCCGATATGGAGATGATGGATCACATCGTGGCACACTCCATACAGGTCTCCAGAGTAGCGATACTCATTGCGGATTCCTTGAATGAGGCAGGGGCGCAGCTTGATAACGATCTGATCCGGGCGTCGGCGCTGCTTCACGATATAACCAAGACGAGAAGCTTCGAGACGGAGGAACCACATGACATCACCGGTGCGGAGCTCCTTAATGAACGGGGGTATCCCGATGTCGGGAATATCATCGGACAGCATGTACGTCTGAATGAGTATTTCAGGACATCAGTTCCTCTTGAAGAAGAGATTGTGAATTATGCGGACAAGAGGGTGCTCCACGATAAGATAGTGTCCCTTGAGGAGCGCATGGAATACATCATGCGGAAATATGGGAAGGAGGCGGAAAACCGTCAACGCATCCTCTGGCTCTGGAAGAAGACGGAGGAACTGGAGGGGAAGTTTTTCAAAGACGTGCCTTTCCCTCCCGAGGATCTAACCGAAATCCTCACGGCCGAAGAATTGTCTCGTCAACTGATGGCCTATCATAAGACATGCAGTATATGTGCATAATCCACTGGTAACCGGCTCAGTGCCCTCATGCCATGAAGAGGTTCAAGGTGGGAAAATTGGGCTCGCTCGTCAGGTTTACACCCAGTCGTCTCAACCCCGCTTCATCGCCCGGTGTCGGCATGTGTGTCATGTGGGCCTCACACCCACGAAGTTCACCTAATTTTTCCATAGCCAGGGATGCCGCGGGATTTGTCGTGGCGCCGATGCTGAGGGCCGTCAAGGTTTCATTCAGATCGAGACTGATCGTTTTCTCATTTAATATCTCCGTTTTCATGGTTTTGATGGAATCTGTGATATTCTTTGGAAGTAACTGTATCTTGTCAGGTATTTCTGCGAGGTGCTTTATGGCGTGGAGGACGACGCTCGATGCAGCGTGCATAAGGGGGGAGTTGTTCCCCGTCACGATCGTTCCATCCGGCAGGGCTATGGCCGCCCCGCAGTATATCCCTTCGTTTCCCTTTTCTGCAACCTTCGCTTCGACGGCAGCTTTCCGTGCCGGTTCGACTACCTTTCGGTATTCCGGTTTTATGTCAAAATTCCTGATAAATAATTCTACCCGTTGAACTGCCTCCCGATCTGTAAATCCCATTACATACTCGCAGCGGTATCGAAAATAGCGCCTGATGATCTCCTGTTTGGCCGCTTCCACGGTGACGGCGTCATCGGTTATGGAAAATCCGACCTTGTTGACACCCATATCGGTGGGTGAACGGTAAAAGGATTCTCCACCCGTTATCTTCTCCAGTATTCGCTTGAGAACGGGGAATATCTCCACGTCGCGATTGTAGTTAACCGATTTTTTGTTGTAGGCCTCCAGGTGAAAGGGATCGATGAGATTGAAATCTCTGATGTCCGCCGTAGCCGCTTCATAGGCCACATTGACGGGGTGTTTGAGTGGGAGGTTCCATACAGGAAAGGTTTCAAATTTTGCATATCCCGCTTTTGTTCCCCTCTTGTAATCATGGAACATCTGAGAGAGGCAGGTGGCCAATTTCCCGCTTCCGGGGCCGGGACCTGTGACAATAACGAGAGGTTTTTTTGTTTCGATGTAGGTATTGGCCCCATATCCCTCATCACTTACTATCACGTCTACATCTGTCGGATATCCCTTGGTATGGCGGTGCGTATACACCCTTACGCCTCTTCGTTCCAGTTTGTTCTTGAACAGTGTGGCCGCAGGCTGGTCATCAAAACGACTGATCACGACACCGAGCACGTCGATTCCCCATTCCCTCAGTTCGTCAATCAGCTTGAGGGCGTCTGAATCATAGGTAATGCCGAAATCCGCCCTGATCTTTTTCCTCTCAATGTCGCCGGCGAAGATGCAGAGCAGTATGTCGGCCTTATCCTTCAACTTCTTCAAGAGTCTCATCTTGACATTGGGGTCATATCCGGGCAGAACCCGTGCGGCGTGATAATCAAAGAGGAGTTTTCCTCCGAATTCGAGGTACAGCTTATTGTTGAATCTCTCCACCCTTTTCAGTATGGATGAAGTCTGTTCTTTGAGATACTTCTCATTGTCAAAACCTATTGATGCTGTCATTTTTCCCTCTTCTTGTAAGTGGTTGAGTAATATAAGGACTGTTGGAAATGAGATGCTGCGGCCGCCATATTCCCTTATCCTTATCGGCTTTTATACCAGATTTCGGGATATGAGTAAATCACCTTTGAGAACGTACTGTGTCGAGGGTTATGAAATGGATCACGGTTGCTCTTTGTTGCTGGGGATATTGCAGGTAATTGCCAAATAGTGTATTTTGGATTATACAGTAGATACGTAACGATAGAGAAAGGAGTTGTAATAATGCTTCAGGATGGAGAACATGGAGTTATTCTGCAGAGAGACAGGGAGACCTATGCAGTAGCGCCACACATTCCTTGCGGAGTCATCACCCCCGAGACACTTCGAAAGATTGCAGACGTTGCCGAAAAATATAATGCATCGGCGTTGAAACTGACCAGTGCCGCGCGTATAGCAATTGTTGGGTTGAAGGAAGAGGATGTGGAAAAGGTTTGGGCCGATCTCGGCATGGATAAGGGCGCCGCCACGGGGCTCTGCGTCCGAAGCGTCAAGGCCTGTCCGGGGACTACCTTTTGCCGAAGGGGGATGCAGGACAGCCTCGGCGTGGGAATGGCGCTTGATGAAAAATATCACGGGATCGAACTCCCGTCAAAATTTAAGATCGGTGTCAGCGGATGCCCCAATCAGTGTGCCGAAACCTGCATAAAGGAGATCGGTCTCGTTGGCATGCCGAAGGGCTGGAAGGTCATGATTGGTGGAAATGGCGGGTCCAGACCGCGATTGTCGCAGGAGATTGCCAAGGACCTTTCGACGGACGAGGTCTTTGCACTGATTGACAGGATCATTGAAGAGTATAAGAAACATGCAAAACGAGGACAGAGACTGGGAGCCCTCATAGAAACCATAGGTCTGGAAGAATTTAAGGGCATGGTGTTCGCACCCGCGTGACGGCGTGATTTCTTTCAGCGCGCCAAGGTGTGTGTTGTGGGTGAAATCCCCGGAATTACCCCGCTGCAAGATGGAACCAGCGGTAGGAATCACCCCTATTTACCCCTCAGCGGGATAAAATAGGCGCTGCTGTCCCTATTTACCCCGAACGCCCTGCCTGTGCCGGGAGATTACCCATTATTTATTGAAGTCTAGGTTTTGGGAAAAGGTGTTTGTGTAGCGGATTTATTTTGGTAATGTTCAGTAGAGAGCAAAGAAAAAATGAAGTGTGCCGGTTGCTGGTTTCATTTACTTATACGTAACAGAATCGTTTCAGGAGAAGAACAAAGATTGCCACTTAAAACCTTCAAAATCTAAAAACGGGAATCAAAAGCTATTAATACAAACCAAGCTGATATGCTTTTACTTTTATGAAATCCACAGATAAAGAGTAACAGTTAATGTTCTAATTATCCTTGACATTCTAAGGATTTTTGTTATGTATACAATAGCTTCAACAAAACAATGGAAGGAATCATGCATTAAACAACAATCAATCTTTTCTTTCTAATAAAAGAAAGGTCTTAAAGATGGCAGATAATCATAACAAAACCCCGTTTCTCTCAAATAGAGGCGGGGTTTTTTGTTATGCGTAAGACAAACATAACCACCAACTGATTCT
>CAYMYS010000087.1:0-11331 GCA_964394725.1 uncultured Syntrophaceae bacterium | reverse complement strand
TTCATATAAAAGTCACGATATTCACTATCCTGGGAAAACATGCGATCACACACTGCAGTATAATGATCTCTTGATTGGAGACATTGTCTCAGAATCCTTATCGAATGTGTTTGACTTTGAAGGTGCAACTGTAATATTCGATAAAAATGACTCCGACAGGGAAAGGGCACAACAGGAAGAAGAGCCGAAGGCAATGCACTCCTTATATGTGCCATTACCGATGCGCTCATCTCATGTGCAGAAATTCAGAAATACGTGGAGGTTTACCGTGGCCAGACAATTTGAGTTGGTGACATTCGATGTTTACAGCGCTCTTTTTGACATCGAGGCAAGTCTTATTCCTGTACTTCATCCTGTTCTTCAAGGCAAAGTCGATACACTCGCTTTCTTTCGAACATGGCGTTCAAAGCAGCTTGAATATACGCTTATAAATAACTCCCTCAACGATGAGTATGTGACATTTCGGACGATAACGAGGCGAACTCTCGACTATACACTGGGTCGCTTTGACCAATCGCTCCAGGAGTCGGTTAAAGAAGAGTGGGTAGATACCTGGGACCACCTCATACCATGGCCTGAAGCGGATGATATACTGGCAGCGATCAAAGACAGAGGATACGCCATCGGCCTACTTTCAAACGGGGATACGGCAATGCTCAAAGCCCTGGCGAACATCTTCAACACAAAGATAGACCATATTTTCTCATGTGAACAGACCGGTCATTACAAGCCCCATGCAAGCATCTACGAGCTTCCGCTGAAGGCGCTCGGCCTGACACCAAACCAGCTGCTGCATCTGGCCAGTGGCCCTACGGACGCCTTTGGTGCAAAGGCGGCGGGGATACCCTGCGCCTGGGCAAATCGCCGCGGTGAACTCGTTCTTGACCCGAAGTACAATCCCGATTGGGAATTCCCAGACCTCAAAGGGCTTCTGGAGATTCTCTAGGCGGCATAGGGCCACATCCGCTTTTGACCCCGGAACCCTCAGGATTTCAATGAATTAAGTATACTATCACCAGTATTAGCACGGAAGGCTTTTTCTGCAATAATTATCTTGAGCAGCCTAAAACAGGTGGTCATTCCCACGAATGGATCTGATAACCCATGGCACGGTAACCACGCTGACGTTTGTTCCACATCCGGGAAAGCTGCGGATGGTCCTGTTCGACGTAGTCATAGATGCGCACGTCCTGCTTTTCAGCATGTTCCCGGTGCAGGCGCCCCGCGTACTGCTGAAGTGTCCCCTTCCACGAGATCGGCATAGCCAAAACCAAGGTATCGAGAGGTGGATAATCAAAACCCTCGCCGATCAATCTACCGGTAGCAAGGAGTATTCGAGGATCGGAATCATCCAGTTCGACAAGCTCGGCGAGAATGCCCGCACGTTGCTTCTTCGACAACCTGCCATGCAGTACAAAGCAGTACTCAATATCGCCGATAGCTTCGCGCAACAATTCAAGATGTTCGGTTCGTTCTGTCAGCACAAGGATCTTCCGGCCTTCCTGATATGCTGCCAGAATATCCTGTACGATACGCCCGTTGCGTCTGGTGTCGTTTGTAAGGATGCGGAATACATCCTGAATACCGGAGTTTGGAGGAATCTCCGGGGCAGGCAGGTTTTGCGGCCATACCTCCAGTTGGGCCGGGGCAGTTTCATGTCGTGCGGCACTGTGGCACATCGGACCGCACTGCATGAAGATGATCGGATGGTGGCCATCGCGACGGACCGGTGTTGCAGTCAGGCCGACGATATATTTGGCTGTGGCCTGTTTCAGGACCGCTTCGAAGGAAAAAGCGGAAATATGATGGCACTCGTCAACGATAATCTGACCGTACCCATCGAGCAGTTCCGGCAGGTCTTCTCTCCGGAAAAGAGACTGCATGACAGCTATATCAATCTTTCCCGTTAGTTTCTTCTTGCCGCCGCCAAGCAGTCCCAGCGTCCCTTTGGGTAGCTCCAGAAAGGTGTTCAACCGTTCCTGCCATTGATGAAGCAGTTCGGTTCGATGCACCAGAATCATGGTGCTCACCTTGCGCTTCGCAACCAGCGCAGCGGCAGTAACCGTCTTACCGAATGCAGCGGGCGCACAAAGAACACCCATATCCTGCTTCAGCATCGCCCTGACAGCCGCCTTCTGATCAGTTCTCAGTTTTCCGATGAACTTGACGGCCACCTTGCATCCCGCAACTCGTTCATCCTGAATCTGAGTCTCGATGTTGTTCTGTTTCAGCAATTCCTGCACCGAATCCAGGCATCCCCGGGGCAGACCGATATGATGCGGGAAATTTTCGGCGCAGCCGATGATGCGTGGTTTATTCCAGACAGGCAGGCGCATGGCTTGGGCCTTATAGAATTCCGGGTTCTGAAAGGCGGCCAGACGGATCAGCCGATTGGCCAGCGGCTGGGCCAGTTCCTCCTTGGCGATAAAGATCTGGTTGGCCAGCACCAGTTTCAACGATTCAGGTAGCGGGCCGGATATCCGGGTTGAAACTGGCGTTCGTCGCTGCCAAGGCTTATGTTCATTCTCTTCGGCGACAAAGGCCACATCAAGGGGATGCCTGCCGTCGCTCACCCGGAGAATGGCGTTTTCCAATTCTAATCCGGACATTGGTCGGATCGAGGCCAGAAAGGCCCATTGATCCGGGTAAGGTTGAAAATTCCCATCAACAAAGACGCTGCGGCCCTGTTCGCGAGGCTGCTTCTGCAAGGGAAACGCGATCAGGTTGCCGAAACCACCCTTGGACATGGTGTCCTGATTGGGGAAGAAACGGTCATAGCTGGAAAGCGAGAGCTGACGGGTGCGGTTACATGTATGGCTGATCAGGGCAGCGCCCAGTTGCCGCGCCTCGCGGGCCGGAACGAAATCGGCAAAGAATATCCAGACATGCGCCCCATTCCCGGAACGGGATATCTCCAGTGCGGCGGAAATGTTCAGCTCTTGGCAGGATTGTATAAATGCCCGGGCATCCTCGCGCCAGTCGGCCTCATCAAAATCGGCAGCCAGGAAGCAACAGGTGTCGTCGGACAGGAGCGGATAAACACCCACGGTATGCTTACCGGCCAGGTGGTCGTAAATCACCTGATCAGTGACGGGCAGCAACAATCGTTGATCGCACTCGCCACATTTGATCCGGGGCTTGTTGCAGACTCCCGGTTTCCACTCGTTGCCGCAGGCGGGAGAATAGCCCGACTTTCCTTTGGCGGATTTCCAACGCAGCGGATAGACATCGATACGGCCCCGAAACAAACGGCGAAAGAGTGTAACTTTTTCTTTAGTGGAAAAAGATGGGATAAGTGTTTCCGACGTTTCGCATGGGGTTTCTATAATTGGGACTGGTTTTTCCCACTGAATGCCGTGCTCCGTCAGCAGGGCTTTGAGGCGGGCGTTCTCTTCCCCTAGCTGCTCCAGTTCATCGAGCAATGCTCTCGGAGTTTGGTCATTCTTCACCAAATCCATAATCCACCATCAGATTGTCCATATCATCACCGACACAGTAACCGTAATTTTGGCACTCCTGCCGCACTTCCTCCAGACGTTCCACGAAAGATTGCTGCAAACCTGGATCAACCTTGCATGTGGCCTCCAGCGCCTCTTCAAACATGCGAACCAGTACCTCTAAATAGCCCTCGTCATCCATGCCGCACAAATCGATAAAAGTGGTGCCTTCCTCACAGTAGAATACTGTCAACTCGGCCATACCCTCTGGATGGCCTATGGCCTTCCTGTAATCGGAAATGGCCTTCTTGGCCTTTGCGACGGAGATATCCTGGTTTTTGAACACATCAGGGCAAACCCACCGGGAAATGGTAGCCTTGTAAGGTTTCAGAACGTCATCACCCAACCCGAAGCGGGCGTGGAGAAAGGCTTTGTTGTCCTTGCCGGCGGCATACAGGTCTTGAATCAACCCAATTAATCCGTTTCGGTCCAACTCGTTCAGTCTGCGCTTGAGGTCGGTCCAGGTTGGTTTTCTCTTGGTTTTTCCTGTTTTAGTTGTCATGGCTAATCCGCAAAATCTCTGCGCTGTCTACTTGGTCGGGCACATAGCCGGTACTTGATCGGTGGAATGACCGGCCCGCCCTTGTTTTACTGGTTCTTGCCAAGCATTTGTCGCAAGTTTAGTCGTTACTATGTCACAAGTTTTGTCGCGAGTTTGTCACAAGTTCAATCTTTCAGGAGATAGGCCAGCTGGTTGGTTGCGCCTTCCGCTACCAGTAACTCCTCATCCAGCATCATTTTAAGATCCCGTTGCAGGGTGCGACGATTGACCTTGGGACAGAGCGCCTGGAAATCTCGAATGGTCAGCTTACCTTGCCGGAGTAGGTGCCCCACGGCTTTGCCCTGCCGTTCGTTCAAGTCGTGCTCCTGTATCAGAATATCCCGACGGATAATCTGTTCACCGCGCTCGCGTACCTCGATCATCTGGGTTTCCAGCCCCGTGACGAAGTAATCTATCCAGCTGGTCATATCCATGTCGCTTTCCCGCTTCTTGGGATTCAAGATACAGACTTCGGGATCGCCAAGTTTGCGAAGAGGCCACGCACTCATTCCCCGTTCCCTCCGGCCTGCAGTCCCTGCACCATATGACTACCCTTTGCCGTCAACCGGTATTTTTGTTTACTGCTTCTGGGTTTGTCGGGGATGGTCATCTCGATCCATCCGGCCTCGATGAGCGGGGTCAACACTTGGTTCCTGAACTTGGTGCGGTCCGTACGGCCTGTAACTTTCATGAGATTGCCGATTGCCCTTTCGTTCCGGCACATACGAAGAATCTCAACTTGGTGCCGACTTGGTGCCGACTTGGTGCCGACTGGCAGTGAAACTTGTTCGGCCACTCTTACGAAAACAGTTTCTTTCAGGAATAAGGTAAAGCGATAACGTATCCCGATTTCCTCTATCTGCGGTTCAGGAAACCCCTGTTCTTCGGCCTCCCGGAACATGCGGCGTACCCCACTACCCCATTGCTCAATCATTTGCAACTCCCGGAACACGCGAGCGATGACATGGTTCCTAATTTTGGAGACACCCCGCCGCATGTCGTCTATGGTCATACCCGGTAGAAGAATTCCGGGATTTTCGATCTCGATTCGGTCATCGAAAAAGGCGATGCGGATGGGAGCGCCACGCTGGGAATAGTCGGTATGCACCAGGGCATTAATCACCGCTTCGCGCAGGATCCCCAGTGGAATGCTCCAGACATCCTTGCGTCGGATTTCGGAAAAATCTGCGCCGCGCATGGCGTGTTTCTTGAGAAACAGCATGATGTCGTCCATAACCTGCGGCAGGTGGCCATACAATTCGATGTGGTCGAAAATATCAGTTCTGTCCCTGCCAATGAAACGTCCACATTGCACCCAGGCATCGGGAAAATGTCGATTCCTTTCCTTGCCGAAGAGCAGAACCGCCCCCTTCGTCGGCACCATCCGGCCCTGATCAGAGATCAGCAACCGCAAAGTGAACAGGTCGCTCTCGCTCATGTCGCGCTGTCCACGAAATAGGGCAGTAATCGCAGCCAGATCCAGATCATCGACCGACAACCCGAGCATTGGCAATTCATCAAAAGCAACGCCTTCAACAGAGCGGTGCAGTTCGGCAATCAGCTCCCGGTCGGCCTGACGGTTGGTGGAACCGAGCCGCACATAGACACCGCCTTCCGGGCCTTCGGCCTTCAGCCAGTGTGGCCGTGATCCGCTTAGAAAGACATCAAGCACGAGCAGGGTTTTGTCGTTCACAGTAATCATATCGATGTTCGGCACCAGGCGCGGACTGATCGAATCGGCAATGATGCTGCAAAGCCGTTCTTCTTCATCAAGAGGGCGATCAACGCCCACCGGCAGACGGGTCTTATCGTCCACGCCGATGATCACTCGTCCGCCTGCCGTGTTCGCGAACGCCACCAAGGTTTTAACCAGGTTCTTTGGTGACGACAAGTCTTGCTTGAACTCCAGAGTCTTGCCTTCCGCTTGTTCGAGCAACTCTTCGATGTTCATTTCTCATTTCCTTCGGCCGGTCACTTCGCATCGGCACTCCATTTCACGGAATCTTGCTTCCGTATGACAATTTACCCTTCCCGCTACAGCTTGCGGATGTCGTCCTTGTCCCGACTCATGGCCAATCGTTCATAGAGTCCCTAATTGAACTGACGCTTGAGTTCAGGTAACGTCCAGCTGTTGTCCAAAGCTTCGATTTCGCAGAACCAGCGTTCATCGAGATCGTTGATCTATATTAGAAACACATACTGCGACCAGCTCAAAGTGAATACCGGTTGGCCTTTGCCGGAGGTAGCAAACAGAGTCATCGCAACGGAGGATTCGTCAGACAGTGTCTGACTTTTCTCTCCCTTTGCCAATTTTCCACATGCCGTCTGGGATTTTTCTGCCACAGACAATTTTGCAGACGTCATCTGCGAAATCTCTGGAATCCTGCCCCTGTAAGCCAAATACAATTTTCGAATATATTCCAAGTTGGATCGTGAAAACCCCGTCCGAACTCATTTATCAGGGAATTCGTAAGTTCTTTGAGGATGGCTTCCCCGTATTCCGCCCGTCCATCCGATGATGCTTCTTCAGTGGAAACCTGCGCCTTGTTTGTGATGGTCCAGTCCGCCACCTCAAGCAGCTTGTCAATCAACATTCTGGCATCGGCTTCGGTACTCATGGTTTACCCATCGAGCAGTTTCAGCTTTCCCTGGTTCGTCATTTTCTCGCAAAAGGCATCCAACTTCTTCCGTACCAGTTTGGAGGGCGTGGTCTTGCCGTTTTCCCAGCGGTTTATCGTGGCGAAGCTTACCCCCAACTCGTGGGCCAGCTCTTCCTGGCTTATCCCCAGTTGCCTGCGGACTTCCTTAACCAGTTCCGGGAATGTTTCGGGACTTTTGGTCATTGTAACACCTGAAAACTTTTATGCTATATGCTCGCTTCCGCGCCGGATCTGCCCGTCTCTTCTTACATGGCAAGTCGGGTACGAACAATCAACCTAATATACAATGAAATCCATAATATAATAGTTGCTATGTCACGTGCAAGAGATTTATTGAACACAACAAGTCGATAGAATTTCCGGTAGGTATGGAACAGAGCATAGAAAAGCAGAAGGTTTTCTTATGGACTTGAGAAAACAGAATAAAGTCGGAAAAAGAAGGAAAATCGTCAGGATTTCTTGAAATTCCGGCGATGAACGGATAAGCCACGAATTCCAACCCATCCCCAGATTACCAGTCTTGCCCGAATAGAAATCGACGGGAAGCTGTACCCATGTAAGTATGCATTCCCACGCAGGAGCGTGGGAACGAGTAGCAAAAAAAAAGAGCCTACCGAGAAAGGTAAGCTCCTGATGTTACAAAAACTTAATTGGTGGAGGCGGCGGGAGTCGAACCCGCGAAAGGCAATCTATGTTACTGTATATATTATTATTTAATATTTGCTGGTAAAAAAATGGTAAAAAGAAACAAAATATGAACATATTTTCCTGAAACAAATAAAATTTAAGCTGGCTTGTTTGTTGTACATTCAATTGGCAATCAACAACAAGGGTCAACAGTAGACTTGATAACCATTCCCCGCCTCGGGGTGCCGCAGTGGCTCGTGAGTTTTATTCCTGAAACAATCACTTACCGAATGCTGGCACTTCTCTGACAGGACGTCCATACTGATCCATGTGGATTCCTGGGCCGTAGGCATCAGGTTTGATTTCGAGTCGTTCACCGGGTGCGTAGTCTCCGTCCGGGACAAGTCTTATAGCTTGACCGGAACGGTTACTATGAACACCCAGACCATAGGCATCTGTACGAATTGAAGAATTGTTGTCATTGTTCCGTGATACAGGCTTTTTTCTATCAAGTATCAGTACCTCAAAAGCAGTATAACGACCCTTAGAATCAGGCTTTATAAGATGGTATATTTGCAGGCTCATGCTAGCAAATAGAAAATCCCTCATTCTGCGAGCTAACCTTGGTCTAAAGACAGTATTTCTTCCCGCTAGAAAAGTCATTTTTTGCCCGTCATCAGATTCCACTACAAAAATATTCTTAACGACATGGGTTACTATGCCTTTAGAATACTTGAAATGCTCAGGGCGTGTTAAATCTGTACGAGCACAAGCAATAAACCCCAAAAGAAAGATAAATATTACGATTGTTAAAGTTCTATTTGCTTTCATAGAAGACTCCGTTGTTTTTAGGGTTGTCTAATTTGTTGCCTTTTATGGTTACGACGATCTTCAGCCGTAGCGAAAAGCTGTCAGTTGCAAGAGCCATGTTAGGGTTTTGCGAGTCAAAAGAGGAAACCTTACTCTCTTCAGCTGATTCGCTGTAGTATAAAAATCTATAATCATGACAATTCATTATTGTCAAGGCATTTTAGAAGAATTCCCGAATTCCGGGAAACGCAATACTAAATTATCACGGAGCAAAAAACTACACTTTGTCGTAAATCGTCGATCGTTAATATATTGCAAAGCGTCTATTTGTAGGTGCTATAGGGTGACTGTAATTATAAATCACTCTTTTAGGAAGCAATCTTCAGTTTATCTGCGAACGTCCCCCAGATGTCCCCCAAAGTATTTTTTGGAAGCATAACATACTGTTTTTGCTAATGTTAATTTATCGGTAGGTGGGTTCGATTCTCATGCACTTCCGCCATTTTTTATTTAATTACAGCTACTTAACAATATTAACCATGAAACCAAAATGTAACCAGCCTATAAATAAGGTTCATATACTCTCGCCCTTCTCCAAGAAAAGAAAAACTATTATCAATTACTCTCACTCTACATTTTCAAATACTGTCCAGTTGTTGTAGTAAAGGCTCATATCCTTTTCAATTTCCCTCACTTCAAATGGCTTGCCATTTTTTCTGACCCTGAAGTAAAAATGAAGCCTTCTGTGTGAATCGTAAACTTTGTAATGAAATACATTGATTATATCTTGTCGTTTGAAAATGAAGTAGTGAAACCTGTTCTCAGCATCAGCTACGACAAAGATGAAAAACGGAAAATCTTGATTATTAATAACTTCTTCAAGTCTGGTGTGCCATCCTGAACATATGACATCTTCATTTGCATAGGCAGGATACGAACGGCTAAAGGATACTTTGATATTGTATTGTTTGCCATTTTTTGATATCACAATACCGCTGCCTTCGCTTCGATTAGCTTTTCTGACGTTAAAGCCATAATTATCACGCAGAATCTGCATGATCTCATTCCGTGATAGTATTCTGCCACTTTTTTTCAATTCTTGAGTCATAACATCACCCTCCTCATTACGGTCGTCTAAATTTTCAATCTTGGGATTATGTTCCCCCCATATTTCAAGCCTTTCTTCAATTGTCTTGATACGTTCCATCATTTCCAAAATCGTTCTTTCGTAATTCATTTCAGTTCCTCCTTCATATTTTATCGTAATTTTACCTTAGCATATCTTATTTTATCATGCAAGATGTATTTAAGATAAAATAATTCTATCTCACTTTTCGACAAAAATACCCGAAGTGTTTACGAAATAATCGCCATATATTCTAAATTCCGGGGAAACAATACTTAATTATTCCAAACAGTTTTTAGCCCCATATTTGTAAAGTGTAATAATTGCACCACGTTTGGCTAACCAATCAATCAACTTGCCCTCTATTCCGCTAACGCTCCATAGAGGCAGGTGATTTCAATAGTCATACTCCATTTCCAAAGGTAATACTCAATATCCCCCTTAATTGAAATCATTTGTTAGGTAGGTGTACTAAAGAACAACAATTATCAAAACCATTCAAATCCAAACAATCAAAATTCAAGGCACAACCCCAAACCCTACCCTTTCACCAGAGCCTGAAAACGACTACCCTCCCGCCGTCGCCTAATTATTCATGAGCACGAGAAAAGCCTTTTCTGTCAAGGTCGAACGAAGTGAGCCAAAGGGAACCCTTGACAGAAAGGGCGCTCGTGCTACTTTTGTTAATGCGTGAGGCGGGCATTTCATTCAGGTTCATATTCAAAAAAAATGCTTGACAGATACTATTAGAGTCTGTAGCATTAATATAGATGCTATAGGAGGTATGAGACATGCCAAAAGAAAAGGGAAACATGCAAGCCGTTACGATCTGGATCAAGAAAGACCTCGTTGAAAAGATCGATCAGTTTGCAGAAAAGGGAGATTTGACGAGAAGCAAACTCATATCCAACCTTGTTGAAGTCGGGGTTGAGGAACTTACTATCATGAACAAAGTAGGAATATGGGCAATGGCAAGAATCTATGAGGACATCAGGCAAAGATTAAGAGGCAATAAGAGCAAAACGAAAGAGAAAGGATAAATGGAATAGAGATAAAAAAGGCGAGACCAAGCACGGACTTTGAAGGGTACGGTGCTTGGCCTCGGATCGATATGAGGGCCTTTCGGCACACACACATCTTATAGAATCATAACCTGTTAGATATAGTGTGTCAAGAGGCTCTCCAATAGGCATTGGAGGGCTTTTTTTATGCAATATGGCAGGGATACAGGATCGGGCTCATACACCGAGGAGCGACTCCGCAGAGAGAGAGCGAGCGAGGGAAAGGGCGGGGAAAAACGGGGGGTCGTATATCCGTTGCATAACAGTTGCGATGGATTCAAACAGATACACAATCCCAGTTCATCAGACATAATATTCAGGAATATGAATTATAGCGAGCTTCAGGGGAAAGCCCTTCCTATTCTTGCTTTTAATACGGAGTACAGGCAGAGAGATGAAAATACATTCATCGAAAGATTAAAGGAAGCACAGGAAACACCACGGGAAAAGATTGTAACGAAGATCGGAAATTGCATGTGCAAGTCTTCGTGGTGTCCTCGGTGCCATAGGATTTATTATGTACCGAAGTATAAAGAGTATATCAATAAATTCGATTACAGAAAAACACGTCATGTCATCCTGACCACGGATAGAAACAAATTCAGCAACGGATTTGAAGCACTCCAAACCATAACCGAGAAAAAAGAACTATCTGCTTTCATAAGGAAACTGAGGAACGGAAAAAAAATTAAAATCGGGAATAAGTGGATATATAAACACAAGCCGATAACGATAACTCGGGCCATTGCAGTGCTGGAGTTTTATCGTGACGGCTACCCTCATTGGCATCTGTTAATCGAGGTTGAAAAAGATGGAAAAGCCGGCATGATCGGCGGTAAAAATCTCCACAGGGCTTGGAAGCATGGCATAGTTAAGGAAACATATTTCAATGGTCTGGATCATTGGAGAAACATTGCAGGATATTTCGCTGATAAGGGGTATTTTGAAAAAGGGAAAAAATATCAGACAGAATTACCGGAATTGATAAAAGAGAACTCGGAAAAAAGAA
>CAYMYS010000086.1:0-11738 GCA_964394725.1 uncultured Syntrophaceae bacterium | reverse complement strand
AGTACCACGCCATAATTATTATGCGCCTCCGCATATTCGGGATCAAGCTCGATCGCACGCCTCAGGTTGTCGGCGGCTTCAACTGGTTTCCCATCATGAGCCAACGCCACCCCCATATTATTAAACAGGTCTTTCCTGTCTGCAACGGTCTCTGGAAACTCCTTCGCCCGCTCAAGATATGACAGGGCCAGACGGTGTCTGCCGATCTCCATGAGCAGCGCCGCATAATTTATATAATTTCTAGCATCAAAGGGACGACTCTTGATGGCTATTAGAAAATATTGCTCTGCTGCCGCGTATCTGCCCCGTTTAAAGAGTATCTCTGCCAATTCGCCTGCATAGAGTTGTTCATTTGCAAATTGCCTGACCTCCGCAGTAAAAAAGGTATTGTCGTCGTGCCATAGATATTTGTTCAGTATAAAGGAATAGACGCCAAGGTAAGAAAGTACGGCGCAAAGAACCATGACAGTTAAGGCCCGCCTTCGATGGATTCCCCACGTAACAACCAGCGTAGCGCCAATGGCAGTGAACGCCATGGGCAGATAGATCCATCGCATTGCGATAAGCGAAATCGACGCCGTTGGTATCACATTGAGTACGGGAAACATGAAAAGAAGGGCTGAAAGGGCAGAGAATAAGAGGAGACTGTGCCTTCTGCCGCGCCACAGAGACAGACAGATTAAGAGAAATAATACGATTGATGACAGGGCCCTCCAGCCAAAGTAATCATCGAGGTAGGTCACATAAAAGTTATGCAGATTCCAAGGCAAAAAGATAAGTTTAAGGTTCCACGCTATAATGTAGGGGACAAAATATACCCGCTGCCAGAAATCATTCATGCCGCCCGGCGTGAGCACAGAGTCGGTTACACGATACCTGAGGAAAAAGTAAAAGACAACCATTAAAACGAAGGGAATGTATCCTGTTAATTCTTTTAGATATTTCCTTTCTCCATCAAATAAAAATCTGTGGCAAAGGAAAAACACGGGGAGAAGCATAACGGCAAATTCCTTTGAAAGGAGGGCACACAAAAAAAAGACAATGGAAAGTGTAAGGGGAAAATGTCTATTCTCAATCCAGGCGGTTATATAAAAATAGAGTGATAGAAGGATAAAAATGGTGACGACGATGTTATTCCTGGACACAACCCAGGAAACTGATTCTGTGTTTACCGGATGAAGTGCGAAAAGAGCGACAACCCAAAATACCGCCCACCGGTTATCCACTATCAGGAGGAGGACTTTAAACAACAGGAGACAACACACGAGGTGAAGGATGAAATTTGTAGTCCTGAAACCATAGGCCTTCATCCCCCATATTTGATAATCAATCCAATAGGTGAAATTGATCAAGGGTCTGTAATAGCCGGTATGATAGATTTCAGAATCCCTTTCTTCCGAAATTCCGTCCTCTTGGGAAAGATAGGAGTGAAGGGAGTGAATTTCTTTTACGTAGGGGTTCTTTTCTATGAGGGTGCGGTCATCAAGGATGAACCCTCCCGTAAAGGTCGGCAAATAAACAATGATTGCCAAAAGTGCGATTATCGTAAATCCACACCATGAACGTTTATTATCGGAACTAGATGTATTTCTATTCATATCCAGCCGGCACAGTATCTTCAAAGAGGATGACCTTATCCACAATATTCGATCGTATTATCTCTTTAAGGTTTTAAAAATGTACAGCTCCACGCTCACAGGGCGTGGCTTGAGGATGCGATCCCGATCATGGCAGAGTTTTATCCGGCATGACCGCAACAACCTCTTATCCATACATATAGGGCTGACTTCACCACAGTAATGTAATAAAGGCTGCTGACGTATTTTACTATACTCCGGCGTGCAATTTAAAAAGGGGTAAGGAAGACCCCTTACCCCTCGACATGGTGCGCAACAATTCTATTTTGTAATAGCCCCGTCTTGATCAACAGTGTATGTTTTCGTCCCGTTCGTGTGCGTTGCCGTCATCTGCAGGTTCGACATCGTGTCGCCAGTACCCATAGCTGAGGTCATTTCATTCGGACTGCTCTGCTTGTAGCCGTAGGCAGTAAGTTTGGCTGTTGTTATAGCTCCCGAGGGATAATCACTGAAGTAGGCCTGCGCCGCCGTATACATATTCTTGACGTCGGCATTCGCCATCGCGTCATAGCCTCTCTCTCTGTATTTGCTGAACTGCGGGATGGCAATCGCTGCCAGGATTCCGATAATGGCAATAACGATCATCAACTCGATCAATGTAAAACCCTTCTCTCCTCTTTTTCTGTTCATTTTTGTCAGCATATTCTTTCTCCTTTTATTTTAAATAAATTCTCATAAGATAGTTTAGTACTCAGCAATTTATATGCCATGAATAACTGAGAGATGAACATTCGCCAAATCGGTTCATAAAGACCTGACATGTTGAATCTTTCATATCTTTACCAAAACATTGTTCATGATCTCAATCCTGTCTTTCAAGAAATAACCGGGCTTCTCCACCATTATTGTGGGGATATACACCACCTCTTCACTACGGTGATATATTCCCGGCACTGTCCATGGTGTATATAACGTCTCCGGAGTCGTGAGTTGCCGTCATTTCGAGGCCCACCATTGTACCATCATTGATCGTTATGACAACACCATCCGTTGCGTTATAGCCATAACTGGTCAAATTGTCATCGCTTAAGGAACCATCAGGATTATCTAAAAAGTAGCCCTGAGCTGCGGTAAATGAGTTTTTTAAATCTACCCTGGCAGATGTATTGAAACCCCGCGTCCTATGCTTTGTCATGGCTGGAGCGGCGAGAGCTACTAAAATAGCGATAATCGCAATAACGATCATCAATTCAACCAATGTAAAACCTCTTCTTTTTTCCCTCTTTACTATGCTGCTCAGCATGAAACTCCCTTGCTTTATTTAAATTAGTTTAGATCCAATTTTTCCATCCGATATCGCAGGGAATCAAAACTGATGTCAAGTAATTCCGCAGCCCTTGTCTTCGAATGATTCGATTTCTCCAATGCCTCTTTGATGAATGCCCGTTCTATCCGGCCCATTTCATCATTGAGGCTGATCCCCTCTTCGGGGATCTCAATATCAAATTCTCCCTGCAAGTCACCCTCATCCGTTCCCGGAATCACCAGATTTTCGGGTAGAATAATGTTTGTACTTTCCAGGGCGACGCTCCTCTCTATGATATTTTCAAGCTCACGCACATTGCCGGGAAAGGGATATCCCATGAGGAGTTCCAGGGCATAGAGGGATATCTTTTTGATCTCCTTCCCAAATTTAGTTGAATACTTTTCAATAAAGTACTCTACGAGGATGGGAATATCTTCCTTCCTCTCTCTCAGGGGTTTGATTTTCACAGGTATAACATTGAGCCGGTAATAGAGATCTTCCCTGAAGCTTCCATCTTTCACCTTCTCTTCAAGATCCTTATTTGTGGCAGATATGATCCTCACATCTACGGTAATATCTTCCGATCCCCCAATTCTCCTGAATGTCTTTTCCTGCACTGCCCGTAATAGTTTAACCTGAAGGAGGGGAGACAGATCACCAATCTCATCGAGAAATACAACTCCATGGTGGGCCATTTCAAAGAGTCCCGGTTTATCTGCATAGGCGCTGCTGAAAGAACCCTTCATATAACCGAACAGTTCACTTTCCAGGAGATTTTCGGGAATTCCCCCGCAGTTTATCACCACAAAGGGCCTGTCCTTTCTGTCACTGTTCTGGTGAATTGCCTCCGCTACCAGTTCTTTTCCCGTACCGCTTTCACCGAGGATGAGGACATTGGCGGATGTAGCGGCCACCTTTTTTATAAGGCCGTAAATCTTCAGCATTGCACTGCTCTTCCCGATCATCTTTCCAAAGCAATAGGATTCCTTTACTGACTTGATAAAGAGGGCATCGTCCTCTTTTGTTCCCTTCTTGCTGAGGGCGTCCCGAACGGCCGACTTAAGATCTTCGACATCGAAATTTTTCTCGAGGTAATCATGGGCGCCTTCCTGCATCGCCTCTATCGCCGTTTCTCCCGATGCAAAGGCGGTAAGCAATATAACCATGGTTTCCGGAGATATTTCTTTTATGCCTTTCAGAACGTCAAGTCCGCTCATTCCCGGCATTCTGAGATCGGTAATAAGGAGATCGAATTTTTGTTTTTTACATAGATCTATCGCTGTTTTACCGTTGGCGGCGGTGACAACTTCGTATCCCTCTCTCTCCAGTAATATCTCAAGAAATTCCCTCATGCTTCTGTCATCATCGACAATCAGTATTCGTGACACCTGTGACCTTCCTCCTCTTCCCACACTCATTCATTCTCTCTGTTTCTCGGCAGCAGAATCGTACACGTTGTTCCTGCATCCACTTCACTCTCTATTGTGAGTTCCCCTCCATGTATCTCAATAATCTTGTTTACAATGGCAAGTCCCAGACCGGTACCCCGTTCCTTCGTCGTATAGAAAGGCTCCAATACAGCCTTTAGATTTTCCTTTTCGATTCCGCAGCCCGTGTCTGCAATGGTAACTTTCAGACATTCATTCCCATCACTTTTTACCATCAGTGTATCAATCTTCAGCTTCCCCCCATCGGGCATCGACTGCAGGGCATTTAATATAATGTTCCAGAAGATCTGCCTGACCTCTGTTTTGCTTCCATATAGATCGTTATTTCCTGAAATCTTTTTTTCTATATCAATGTTTTCAGTCCAATCGGGCCCAAAGCGTATAGATTCGATTATATCATCGAGTATCTCACCTATTTTGATGTGTGAATGTTTTGCCGAGCCCGTTCTTGCCAGGTAAAGGAAATTATTTGCCAGATCTTCCAGCTGATCCTTTCCCCGTACTATGATGTTCATGAGCTTTCTATTCGTTTTATCCAGTTTCAGATCATTGAGCAATAGTTGAATCGATCCCCCGATGGAGACCAGTGGCGTTCTCAGCTCATGTGCCAGTACCGATGCCATCCCTCCCATAAATGCCAGTTTCTTGTTCTTCTCAACCTCCAACTCCATGTTCCGAATAGCGGTAAGATCTTGAAATATAAATATGTTTCCTATATTCTCTCCCTCAGGATCTATTAAGACAAATACAGAAAACCCCAGTATTTTGTTCCTGGCACCCGGGCGTAAGAGGTTGAATTCAAATCTGTCTCGTATCTCGCCCTTTTTTTCCATAACTTTAAAGATATTTTGGAACACGGTATCAATCTTCTTTCCCCGGATTTCATCGAATACATAGCCTGATATTTCTTCCGCCGCCCGGTTGAAAGACCTGATCCTCCCGGATCGATCAGTCGTCATAATCCCCGAGCCGACGGATTCAATGATGCTCCGATGGAGTAAATCGAGTTGCTCGAATGCGCTTTCCCGTTCCGAAAGAAGGGATCGTGTCCTTTGTTCCTGACGAACCACGAAGCTCGCTAATACGGCAATAATGTAAAATGAAGCTATATGTGTAAAGATCCGCGAAAACACGTATCCCGGGCTGAATGAATATATTTGAGGCATGTCGTATATGGGATGTATAATGCCATAGAATTCAAGATCGAGGAGGAGACCATACATAATACTGCTGAAGGAGGCAATAAGGATTACCCCCTTTCCTCCCAGAAAGAGTGCGCAATATATTATAACCAGGGGGTAGAGTGTTGCATATATACTTTCAACTCCCCCCGTTACATATACAAGGGCGGTGATAACGATAACATCTAAGACAGACTGAATATAGATATTGATGATAACATCGCCGATTTGCTTGAGAAGAAATACATATAAAATAGAGAGAAGGTATGTTAATCCTATGATGACGTAGACCCAATAGAGGGACGATTGAGAAATCGCTTCCATACCCTTAATCTGTATGACTGCAGCAACACTGAGGAATAGGGATACTGTTATAACCCGGTAAAACATCAACCATCGCAGTCTCTTTATCTGTATTTCATCCTGCACTAATTCACTTCCCATCGAATCCATCGCCTCCAATATATTATATAAACCATAACTGGAAGATTTATGCAACAACCCATAATTCCATTACTTATGTTCTTCATAGCAGGTATTATCAGCGGATACCTTGTCGCAATCCCCGCATTCATTGTCCTATCATTATCCTTGTTTTCTTTTACGTGCCTTATCTTCTCATTCATAAGAGGAGGTCGGTGGTTTTCAATCTCCTGCATTTTTTTATCACTCTTCTTTTTTGGAATCCTGAACAGTCATCTCTATCTCTATCCCGCATCATCGTCAATTGACATCTCCAGATTCATAGATAAAGAAAAAATCACCATCGAGGGTGTGGTCTGTAAGGCCCCCGACGTATCACCCCATAAAGTCGATCTCATCGTTGCCGCACAGAGAATTATAGACGGGGCTCTATTTATCCCGACGGATGAAACAATTCTCCTCTCCCTCCGGCTGAAAGGCCACCCCTTTCAATACGGGGATTATATAAGAGCAACTGTTCGACTGAGGAAACCGCACAATTTCAATAACCCCGGTGGTTTTGACTACAAAGAGTATCTCCTCTTCAGGGGCATACAGTACCGTGGTTTCGTAAACAATCCCACCGATATTGTAACTATCAGGGAAAACAGGGGAAATATTTTTAAAGCATCCCTTGAAAGGTACCGGTCAAAACTGCGAAACCTGATAGTGGAACATTCTCCTGCTCCCGAAAGCAGCATCCTCCAGGCCCTCATTCTGGGAGAGAAGAGAGAAATCCCCTTTGATATTCTCGATCACTTCAACAGAACAGGCGTCTCTCATATGCTTGCCATATCGGGCCTTCATATAGGAATCATTGCCTTTCTCGCTATTTTTATCGTCCGCCTGATAATGAAGACATCGGAATACCTCCTGTTGCGATTCAATATGGTTAAGGTCTCCCTTATCTGTGCCGTCATGCCCATAATAGGCTACGCATCGATTGCCGGTTTCAGGATTTCTACTATACGGGCAACTATAATGATTATTTCGTTGCTTATTGCTATCCTCATCGGAAGAGAACGGGATTTACTGAACACACTGGCCTGTGCCGCACTTGCCATCCTCGCTTTCAGCCCTATGTCACTCTTCGATGTATCATTCCAGCTTTCATTTATTGCAGTTGCCGCCATTGTGATAATAACACCGGCCTTACATTCCCTCCTTCCAACATGGGAGATTTCAGAAATCTCTTACGCGAAAAAGATCTTTAAAAGATTCGCTGTCTTTATCTTTGTAACCTTCAGCGCCGCCCTCGGGACTGCCCCCCTGATTGCCTATTACTTCAACAGGATCTCAACGATGACCCTTTTTTCCAATATCATTATTATTCCCATAATCGGCTTTATCGTACTCCCTCTCGGCATCCTTAGTGCATTTATACTCCCCTTTTCAACGCCGGCAGCCGCCCTTTTCATCAAGATTGCTTCTCTTTTTGTCGGCCTCTCCAATTCCATAATCGGCTATCTTGCACATTTTCCCTTTTCAAGTTTTTCAGTCACCACGCCATCCATTCCTGAGATTGTCTTATATTACAGTTTCATCTTCATCGCAGTGAAACTGATACATTCACCTAAAGCACGGTACTCGATAGCCCTTGCCGTGATATCCCTGTGCATCATTGGTCTATTCCTCTCTATACATATAAAGGCAACGAACCCGGGAAAGCTGCGTGTTACCTGTATCGACGTTGGTCAGGGGAGTTCCACTCTTGTCAGATTTCCCGGTGGTCGCACCATGCTTGTCGATGGCGGTGGATTCTACAGCGGATCTTTTGACGTGGGCCGCTACGTTGTAGCACCCTATCTATGGCATGAACGGATAAAGACGATCGATCTGATGGTTCTGACTCACCCCCATCAGGATCATCTGGCGGGACTTGTCTTCGTACTGAAAAACTTTGCTGTAAAGGAGGTCTGGTCAAACGGTACAACAGTTGAAAGTGATTCCTATAAAGAATTCACACGGGTTATTGCAGAAAGACATATACCCCACAGAATTGTAAGCCGCGACACCTTCGAAAGGATAATCGGGGACGCCATTGTAGGGATAATCCATCCCCCCAAAGGAAGTACACAATTTGATACCAACAATAATTCCGTTGTCATGAAGATAACCTATAAAAAAATCGCCATTCTATTGCCGGCTGATATAGAGGAAGCGGCCCAACAATTTCTTCTCTCTGAGGGCACCGGCCTGAAAAGCGACATCCTTCTTGCCCCCCACCATGGGGCATATACGCCTGCCACCCCGTCCTTCCTCGGCGCAGTTCGACCCCGATTTGTTGTATCCAGTTGCGGCAAAGATAATGTCTTCGGTTTTCCCGATGAAGAATTGGTCGATATATGTCGTAGATTGGGCATTACTCTACTGCGAACAGACACAGGGGGGGCCATTTCATTCGTAACGGACGGTACGGAAATCCACTATTCATGCCATATTCCATAGATTTCCCTTTTTCATGACACTTGCCCTTTCACCGGATATATGGTAGTAAATTGCCCCTCAAAGAGGAGACGTGAACATGGCGAAAATTACAGCAATCCGGGGATTTAAAGATATACTCCCCCAGGAATCGGGGAAATGGCAGCATGTTGAAAAGATAGCCAGAAAGGTTTTTTCCAACTATGGAATTCATGAGATAAAGATTCCCATCCTCGAAAAGACAGAACTTTTTAAAAGGGGGATAGGCGAGACCACAGACATAGTTGAAAAAGAGATGTACACCTTTCTCGACCGTGGTGATGAGTATCTTACACTTCGCCCCGAGGCGACGGCATCGGTTATCAGGGCCTACCTTGAGCACAACATGTATAAGGTTGATCCCCTGACGAAGCTCTTCACTATCGGCCCCATGTTCAGGCGCGAACGGCCGCAGAAGGGTAGATTCAGGCAGTTTCACCAGATCAATGTGGAATTCATAGGACAAAAAGATCCCCGCGTCGATGGTGAACTGATCTCCATGTTGATGCATTTCCTCTCAGCAACGGGACTCACCAACCTGAGCCTTGAAATCAATTCACTGGGTTGCCCTAAATGCCGGCCGGCCTTCAGGGATAATGTAAAGAAATTGTTGCATGAACGTGAAGACACACTCTGCTCCGACTGCAAAAGGCGTCTCGAAACAAATCCCCTGAGGATTTTCGACTGCAAGAATGAAACATGTCAGGAATCGATTGCCGAAGTTCCCACCATACTGGAATATATATGTTCAGATTGCAGCGATCACTTTGAAAATGTTAAGAAATATCTCGAACTCCTTGGCGTGGCATATACTATAAACGCGAGGATGGTACGCGGTCTCGACTATTATACACAGACCGCCTTTGAGATCACCACAAAATCTCTGGGGGCACAGAATGCCATCGCAGGGGGTGGAAGATATGACGGCCTTACAGAGATCCTCGGCGGACCAGTTATTCCGGGCATAGGATTCGCCATCGGTCTGGAACGACTTATCTCGCTCGTACCGGGAATGGATGAAGATTTCACCCAGTCGCCCCACCTCTTCATCGCCGCACTGGGAGAAAAGGCGCAGGAATACTCCTTTTCCCTCAGCAATGCATTGAAAAAAGTGGAAATCAGATCGGAAATGGATTTTACCGACAAAAGCCTGAAGAGCCAGATGAAGCGTTCCGATAAATTGAACTGCCTTCACACCCTTATTATCGGCGAAAGAGAAATTGACGAGGGGAAGGCCCCGCTGAGAAATATGGCCACCAAGGAACAAGAAATAATAGAAATCGGGACCATCGACAGCGCAGTAAACGCCATGATCGACAGGTTCGGAAAACAATCAACGGTGTGACACTACCCGCTATACTTACGAGAAAGGTAATTTATTTTGTCAGATTTTATAACCGATACAAAGAGGACACATTACTGCGGCGATCTCACAGCCGGTCATAGCGGCCAGGAGGTCGTGCTCATGGGGTGGGTCGAAAGAAGGAGAGATCTGGGTAATCTGATCTTTGTAACCCTGCGTGACAGAACGGGAGTCGTGCAGGTCGTATTCAACCCTGAAGAAATAAATCCCGAGATACATGAAAAGGCCCACAGCATACGCAATGAATTTGTACTTGCCATTGTTGGTAACGTCGCAATGCGCCCGGAAAAGATGGCCAACACTTCTCTGAAAACGGGAGAGATTGAAATTTCTGTGAAAGAACTTGAGATACTCAATGAATCGACGGCGCTGCCCTTTCTTCCCGAATCAGAAACAGATATATCTGAAAATACACGCCTCTCCTATCGTTATCTCGACTTGAGACGAAAGGATATACAACGAAATCTGATGCTGAGGAGCACAATTTCCCTCGAAACGAGAAGCTATCTTCACAAAGAGGGCTTTATAGAAATAGAAACGCCCTTCCTGACGAAAAGCACTCCCGAAGGCGCCAGGGACTATCTTGTCCCGAGCAGGGTTAATCCGGGAACATTCTACGCCCTGCCCCAGTCGCCCCAGCTTTTCAAACAACTCCTCATGATCTCGGGATTCGACAAGTATTTCCAGATCGTAAAATGCTTTCGCGATGAAGACCTGCGTGCCGACCGTCAGCCCGAGTTCACACAGATAGACATGGAGATGTCCTTTGTCTCTGAGGACGACATCATAAATACGATAGAAGGCCTGATGCCCCACATATTCAAGGCGGGTCTCAACAGGGACATAGCAACGCCCTTCCCCCGATTGACCTACGGCGAGGCCATCGATCGTTACGGTCTTGACAATCCCGATACGCGGTTCTCACTGGAGCTGAAGAATCTTACGGACATAGTAAAGGATTCGGGATTCAAGGTATTTTCCGACACAGCGGCTAACCAGGGACTGATAAAAGGAATCAATGCTGGAAGCGAGAAGACGCTTTCGCGAAAGGAACTGGACGGTCTCTCCGATTTTGTTGGAGAATATGGCGCAAAGGGACTTATCTGGGCCAAGGTAAAGGAAGATGGGTGGGCCTCTTCCATCGCCAAATTTCTCACACCTGAAGAGATAGATGTGATAAACGAAACAATGGGCACCTCCCCCGGTGACACACTACTTATGGTCGCCGGTACGCCACATGTCGTAAACAGCGCCCTGGGAAACCTCCGAAACCATGTCGCGAAAAAGTTTGATTGTATCCCCGATGATACCTTTTCATTCGTATGGATAACCGAGTTCCCCATGTTTGACTATAGTGAATCGGAAGATAGATATGTGGCCACACACCATCCCTTCACATCGCCTGTGATGGAAGATCTCGCCATACTCAAGTCCGATCCGGGAAAGGCGCGGGCACGGGCCTACGACCTCGTCCTCAACGGCTCTGAAATAGGGGGCGGCAGCATTCGTATCCACAGGCGAGAGGTCCAGTCACTGGTCTTTGAAGTCCTGGGATTGAGTGAAGAGGAATCGAAGACAAAGTTCGGCTTTCTGCTTGAAGCGCTTAAATATGGAACTCCGCCGCACGGCGGCATAGCATTCGGTTTCGATCGTATTATCGCCATTATGACGGGTGCCGAATCGATAAGGGATATTATCGCCTTCCCCAAGACCAACAGGGCCAGTTGTCTCCTCACGGGAGCGCCATCAAAGGTAGATGAAGATCAGCTGAAGGAACTCTTTTTAAAGACTATAGAAACTACTTAGGCGGGTAGTTTGTAGTCTGAAGACTTTCAGGAAAAAGCTTTACGCTGGTTCAATCTGCAAGATTGAATCAGCGGTGGATCTGACCTCTGACCTCTGACCTCTGACCTCTGACCTCTGACCTCTGACCTCTGA
>CAYMYS010000085.1:6166-11964 GCA_964394725.1 uncultured Syntrophaceae bacterium | reverse complement strand
TGCCGACCATGGTCATGGCAATAGCAACAATTAAAATAAGTACGCCAACGATAATCAAGCTTATCATTTAAAAATTGCCCTCCTTAGCACCTTGAAGGACTTTAAGAACTTTACCCGGCTTCAGAACATTTGTTAAAGCAGAATAGCCGCTCTCAGCTATGCGGACATCAGTAAATCCTTTTGATAGCAGACAGGCATAGGCTATAGCTGACCTGACATTTGCAGGGCAAAATACACCGATAGATTTATTCTTGGGTATTTCACTGATTCTATCAGGAACTTCATTGGTTGGTATATTTATACATACTACATTAGGATGGAATTTCATTTTAATAGAGATAGAACCCGCTTCTTCTTTTGATCGGATATCTAACAAAAAACCATTTTCTATTTCAAAAAATTTATCAGATAATATTTTGTGCCTCCCTTGACCAAAAAAATTCAATGTGAGGCTTCTGAGTACTTGTTCCATTCATTTTCTATTTCTTTAGGGGCTTAATCGGGATAGGAAGGAACCTCGCGACTCCACTCCTCACACCACCGGGCATAGGAATCACGTACCACGGCGGTTCGGTTGATTAAGTCGGTTTCATAAACAGCAGTGGAAACCCCAGACGTGCAAAATACTATGCCGTCAATGCGAATGCCAATCCCGGACTGCGGCTCAGCCGCCATGGACCATGGGCCGATTTAGCTGTGTTCCAAGCTGGATATCTACTTCCACCCCGCTAGTTCTGTGTCATGCCCGACACACAGAATAAGTTCACCGGCGGGGTATTAGCCCCGTCCGGTGCAATGACTGTTGTGCCTTTTTATCAATCAAAGGCCATTTTGGGTTTCCATTCTTTCCACACATTACCGACCAGTTCCGGTCCAGGCTTGAGCGTCATCTTGCCCGGTCTCCAGCCGGATGGCGTGGCTTCCGTTCCCTTGGATTCTCGAACAAGCTGAAAGGCCTGAACTTGCCGGAACGATTCATTCACATTTCGGCCTACGGGTGGCGTTAATACCTCGAACCCTTGTACCACTCCATCTGGATCGATAATAAATCTTCCACGTGTCTCGACACCGCCATCTTCATCATAAACACCGTACACCTTTCCCACTCTTCCACCCGCGTCAGACAGCATGGCAAAAGGAACACCCCCGTCTACCATTTTCGACAGTTCATAATCATCCCACATTTTATGGACGAATATACTGTCAATACTCATAGAGAATATTTCTACCCCGAGTTTCTGAAATTCCGGATATTTTTCAGCAACTGCTGAAATTTCAGTAGCTCAGACAAACGTAAAATCACCTGGGTAAAAACAAAGAAGAACCCATTTCCCAAGATGATCTGATAGTTTTACATTGACAAATTTACCTTTTTGATAAGCAGGTGCGGTAAAATCAGGTGCTTTCTTTCCGACTTGTATCATGCTTACAACCTCCTTTTTGGCATCTTCTCTTTCAAGTTTTTGTTCAGTGATTGTTTCTCCTACCGGTCCTCCTGTGGGACGGGCACATCCTACCTTTAATTCTTCTGCCATAAGCCCTCCTCCTACTGAATGATTCATTGTTATTAAACGGGACAACAAATAATATACCTGATAGGTATTTCCCGAACTTTCGTACGATTATACTTTATTTCACGAATAATGAAAACAGAAAATCCATTATAAAATCAACACCAATGAATTTTCTGGGTATTTTTGTAGTAATAAAGAGAAAAACCCGGTGGGTAAAATATGGGGAAAATGGCAACAGCTAATAATGAATATCATTTGAAGTAATGCATACCCTTCAAAAGTATCTAACGCTCACTTACAGGAAGGAAGGAATTTGAATTACGGAGAAAAGCTGATACGGCGCAGGTCTCAACATTCGGCAAAATGTCAAATATTGAGACCTGACTCCGGTGTTTATAGATAATAGTGGAGTTCCATCAAGATACATCCTTTTTCACTCTTGAAGGGGCCGTGCGGTGTTGCAGGCGGCCTGCATGCATAGGTATAGGGTTCGCAACTGGTATCGACTACAGTCAAATCGCCGCTTATCAGAAGAACTTCTTCATAGTAGTCGTGATTGAAGGGCATCGTCGAATAAGCGCCGGGATCAAATCGAAGGAGGCGTGTGCGGCTTCCAACTTTCTTATCTTCGTCTAAATCGCTGGCCAGTATCTTCTGCTTGATTCCTTCTGGATAACCGGGAGGCGACGCCCAGCCCTCGTCCATGCCTACCTTTACAAACTCCAAATGGGGTTTCCCCATAATTACTACTCCTTTCTCATACTGTAAATATTTTTAATTTTATAACTCAATGTCACATTTCTCGATTAAAATGTGTATCTTATTTCCTTTTTGTTAAAAATCCCTCGGGAACATAGTTGGCAAGATCGATCCGTTCCATGACTTCCTTTGGAATCTTGTTCATGGGGGCGAAATCCTTCAGATTCGGCTTGGCCGTCGCATCAATTCCCATCTTATCGGTAACGCCCATCTCACCTGCAGAGGGATCGAGGGAGGAACCGCGGACCTTGGGTATGACGAAGAGGTCACGATCCGCCTGAAACCTCGTTGCGACTGCCCACATGACGCGATGGAGATTGTTGATGTCGATATCCGTATCGACGACGATGACGTGCTTCAAATAGAGATCGGCATTCAGCGCCGCGATTATGGCCTGCCGCGCCTGCCCCTCATAGGTCTTCTTGAGCTGTATGATCAGTGTAAAGGGGGCAGTCACGCGCACGGCCTGCACCTCGGGAACGGTGGACTGGATTGCCCGCAGGTAATTTGCCTCCATGGGAATGGTTGCCACGATGAGGTGTTCCCTCCCCTGCCCTCCGCAGATGTCCTGATAGATGGGATCCTTTCGGTGTGTCATGGCCGTAATATTAATAACTGGATTTTGGCCTTCGCCGAGGGCGTATCCCGTGAATTCGCTGAAGGGTCCTTCCTTTTCACGAAGGTGGGGCTGGATGACTCCTTCGAGAACGATCTCCGCACCTGCGGGAACCATCAGATCGACGGTCTTACACTGTACCACTTCGAGGGGGCTCCCCTTCAACCCGCCGATGACGGCCATTTCATCTTCTTCATAGGGACCGATAGCCAAACCGCCGATGGCCCATGCAGGATGGTTTCCAATGGTGATAGCCACTTCCATCGGTTGATTCCGCTCTTCCAGCTTGGTGTATATGGCGTTCAGGTGTTTCCCTACGGTCATGAATATACCGAGCTTATTCTTGCCCTTTACCATGAGTCGGTTATAGCTCAGGTTATAGACACCCGTATCGGGGTCCTTGGCGTATACAATGCCTGCCGTTATGTATGGCCCCACATCAGTGTCGTGGTAGACCATTGCCGGCAGTTGTAAAATATCGATGTCCGTGTCCAGGAGGACGACTTCCTGTGCCGGCGCCTGGAAGACCTCGACGGGAGGAATGGGGTTCTGAAAGGCATGGATTACCCTCTTTTCCAGTTCCTCTTTCGGGACGCCGACCGCCTTGGCTACCCTGCCCCTGGTGCCGTTGCAATTGACGGCCACGGGGATCGACTTACCCTTTATATTCTCAAAGATAATCAGCGGCACCTTTCGCGCCATTTCCAGTTTCTTTACGATGGCAGCCGTCTCATACAATGAATCGACTTCCTTATCTATCCTGATAAATCCACCCTCCTGTGTTGCTTCCATCTCTTCCAGGAAGGTTCTAAAGGTTTCACTCATCTATTAACTTCTCCTGCTTGACTTTTTTTGCTCTCAAATAATTCCATATAAATAATACCAGAAAGATCGGCAATCCAACAAAATCACTCGTTGCACCGGGGAAGATAAGTGCAATGGCCGCTATGCCCATGATAAAGCGCTCAACGGGCCGTGCCGTGCAATATAGATATCCCACAATAGCAACGCCTATGCCTACAATACCGATCAGTGACGTCAGACATGCCCACGCCACTTCCGGCCAGGGCCCTATTAACAGCAAGGCCGGATTGTAGGCAAACATAAATGGAACGATAAAGGCCACCATTCCGAGGCGCATGGCCGTAAATCCCACCCGCCAGGGCCCCGTTTGGGCAATTCCCGCAGCCGCGTAGGCGCATAATGCGACAGGCGGTGTAATCATGGAAAGACAGGCAAAGTAGAATGCAAACATATGGGCCGAAAGCACGTTCACCTTCAACATTACCAGCGCGGGAACGGCCAGCGTAGAAACCATGATATAGGCTGCCGTCGTGGGCATTCCCATGCCCAGTACTATAGATGCAGCGGCAACCAGAAGGAGGGCAAGAAAGAGGGAATTTCCGGCAAGAAGGCCCACCATGCCGGCAAATCGAAGTCCCAGACCGGATAACGTGACGATTCCCACAATGATTCCTGAACAGATACAGGCAAGTGCCACAGTCATCGCCATTTTTGCGCCATTATCGAGGGTCTTTCCAAGCCCGATGATAACCATTCTCAGACCATCAAGCATGGTTTTCATTCCCGAAAAAAGGCCCTGTTTCGACGATTCCCCTATATTTTTGACATACTCTACTGTTCGCCTATCGATGAAATAAACTGCTGCAACGGCAAATATTGACATGAGAGCAGCCTTGGTAATGGTAAAATCAAGGGCAAGCAACCCTATGAGGACAATGATGGGAATCATCAGATGACCGCCCCGTTTCAAGGTCTCTTTCAACTGCGGCAATTCATCACTGGGCAGTCCTTTCAATCCCGATTTCACCGCTTCCAGATGGATCATAATAAATACGGATCCGTAAAAAAGAATAGCGGGAAAGGCAGCCGCCTTACAGATACTCCAGTATCCCACACCCGTCAATTCTGCCATGATAAAGGCTGCCGCCCCCATTATAGGGGGCATGATCTGTCCGCCCGTAGAAGAAAGGGCCTCCACGGATGCGGCAAAATGTCGTTTGTAACCCGACCGTATAATCAGCGGAATCGTAAAACTTCCAGTTCCCACCGTATTTGCCACGGCGCTTCCTGAAATGGTGCCGAAGAAACTTGAGGCTACGACGGACGACTTAGCGGCACCCCCGCGGGCCCGCCCCGTCATTGCAAAAGCCAGATCCATATAAAACTGCCCCACATTCGTCGACTGCAGAAAGGCGACAAAGAGGATAAAGAGGAACACATAGGTTGCCGATACGCCCGTAGGAACACCGAAAATTCCCTCCGTGGAAAGGTAGAGATACTCGATCCACTCATCGGGAGTAGCCCCTGAATGCTTCAAGCCGGCCATGAGATATGGTCCTGTCAGGGCATAGCCGATAAAGAGCACGGCAACCGCTGCCAAAGCGGGCATAACAGCCCTCCGTGTAGCCTCCAGAATCAAGACGATGGCGCTTATTCCAAGAAAGAGATCAAGAGTTGTCACGGGGTCGATGGACATAATGCGCTCAACGATACGCTCAAAGTCGATGGCAACGTGCATGCCTGCCATGATTCCCCAGAGGGACAGAATAATATCAGTGACAAAAGATAATCGCGGCCTCTTCGGAAAAGAGGGTTTCAAAAGGAATGCCAGAGATAATGCAAAAGCGACATGGGTCCCTCGCAGGATCATCGTATCGAGTAAGACATCCCACGCCGCATAGAGCTGAAAGAGTGACCAGCAAATAGCCAGGGCACCTGCCAGAAGATATCTAATAGTTCCTAATTTTTCATCCATACAAACTTCCTATTCACAGCAGATAATTCTCCGGCAGAAATAGTGTTTAACACCTATTGAAGGTCCCCTCAACAACTTGCGGGAAATCTCCGACTGTTACGTAAATGAGAACTTGCTTTCCCGTAGAAAG
>CAYMYS010000085.1:0-6066 GCA_964394725.1 uncultured Syntrophaceae bacterium | reverse complement strand
AATTACATCCAGCCCTTTTCCTTGTAGAATTTCTCGGCTCCCGGATGAAGCGGAACACCGCCTCTCTTATCGGCAGTCCAGGCAGTCTTGGGATCAAATGCCTCAAAGGCCTTGTATGCGGCCTTGATCTTCTCCGTATTTGCAACAATCGCAGTTAATGCGGCATAGACTATCTCGTCGGAGATATCGTCGCGCGTGATGAGCACTGTGGGGAACCCGATGACGACGGTATCTTTGTCCTGCCCCTTGAACATACCTGCAGGAACTACCGAACGGGTATACCCATATTCCGCACCCATCTTCTTGATGATATCGTCATCCATGGAGATAAATCTCAGATCACGAGAAATGGCTGCTTCCGTCCATGTGGGATGATAGGGTGTCGCCATCATGAGGAAGCCATCGATGGCCCCTTCCTTAAGTGCAGGAACCATCTCCTTGAAGCCCATCATCAGGATTTTTCCTCCCAATTTATCGAGATCTTCATAAGCAGTACCGTACGTTTTCAATATCTGACTGGCGGCAACCTCGCTGAGAGAGCCTTTTGCCTGCGTGCTCAGCCGAATTCCTATCTTCTTACCCTTGATGTCGGCCCAGCTCTTAATAGCGCTGTCTGCCTTAACGGCTCCGAGGACCCAGTAGTTGTCTAATCCACCGGCCACAACCCTGATGTTTTGTATCTTTTTCTTGTATTTATGGACGCCGTTATAGGCCCAGTTTGCCGTTACGGGAAATGCCAGAGCAAAGTCCGCCTTCTTGACACCGATGAGTTGCGGATTGCCGACACCACCCGCTTTGGGCATGGCATCAACCGTAGACCCCGCCGGCAGTCCGTTTTTTATAACATCGGCCATAACACCACCCAGGACATACCATCCGCTTCCCACCCTGAATGAGGCAAGTTTCAGACTAACGGGGTCCATCGCCATTGAGGCGGCGGGCAATAATCCCATAAAACAGACAAAACTGATCGCTACTATTATCATTTTATATTTACGCATGTTTCTCTCCTTTCAATGAAAGCTGCATCGTGTTTTTAACTATCAATAACCTTGTTTATTGCACTGAAACTCACCAACTCCACCCCTCTGGTCCATGCACCCCCTTTCTTCTACGAACGAATGTTACAAGAAAAGCTTTATTAACCTTTTTTTAACGAAGAGGGCATCTTAACGATGGCCTTCTTCATACGATCCATGGCCTCTTGAATCTTTGCTATATCGGCTGCATAGGATACGCGGATAAAGCCTTCGCATCCGAACCCGCTTCCATTGGTCAGTACGACACCCGCCTCTTTGACCAGATACTGCACAAGGTCCAGCGAGGAGACTCCCAGTTCGCGAATATCGGCAAAGGCATAAAAGGCACCCTGGGGCATGAAACAATGGACTCCGGGAATATCGTTCAGCCCTGCCACTGCCACGTCTCTCCTCTTGAGATATGCCGCTTTCATTTCTTTCACACAGTCCTGGGGACCAGTCAGTGCAGTGATACATGCCTTCTGAGAGGGCACATTGGCACAGATATTAACTGTATGGTGATACTTCAAAAATTGTAACAGCCGTTCCTTCGAAGCAGCCAGATAACCGACTCGTAATCCTGTCATTGCGTAGCCCTTTGAAAAGCTGTTTACCTGGACAACGACATCCTTGGCACCGGGGAAAGAAACCAGACTCTTATACTGTGCGTCACTATAGACAAAGCTATCGTAGACCTCATCGGCGATAATGGTGACATTATGTTTCTGTGCGATCTTGACAATTTCCCCCAGCACATCTTCGGGATAAATGGCCCCCGTGGGGTTGTTGGGGCTCAGAACGACCATCGCCTTTGTCTTTGGTGTAATGGCACGCTCGATAGCGGCAGGATCGGGGATGAAGTCATTTTCACTTTTCAACTCTACGAATACTGCCTTTGCTCCCGCCAACTGGGCATTGGCAAGATAGGGCGGATAGTAGGGAACAAGGATTATGATCTCATCGCCGGGATTGGCTGTCGCCATAACGGCAACATGGAGGGCCGACTGTCCGCCTGCGGTAATCAGCAACTCATTCTGCCAGTCATATTTCGCGCCATGATCTTGTTCTATCTTTTCAGCTATAAGCTGACGCAGTTCGGGAACTCCTCGATCGGGACCATAATGGGTAAATCCTTCATCGAGGGCCTTTTTGGCCGCCTCTAGAATATGCGCCGGCGTCGTAAAATCGGGTTCACCCAGTTGAAGGTAAATGCAATCTTTTCGACCGGCGGCAAGATCCATTATGCTGTAGAATGGGGATCTTTCAACTGCAAGTATTCTGTCTGCTAACATAAAAACTACTCCTCTTATTTGTAAAATTTCCTCTCCAAAGAAAGGAACAATAATTTAACATGTCATTCAAATGAAGTCTGCAATCCTCCTGAGCAACAAGACGTTTTCTTCCAGCCCCCATTTCTCCTTCACGCATAAATATACAGTCAGGACTTATAACACCATGCTTGTGATTATTGCGTGAAGTTCCTCAATGGTGATCTCAACGCAAAGGGCAAAGACAAGGACATGTATGGATTCGAAGATATATTCTCACCACATCGGCATAGAAAAGAAACTGAGCAAACCTTCAGGATTAGTCTGAGCTATTGGTCTGACATTTAGCATTATTTGTTCAATTTGTAAATTATTTTATAGCGTTCCGCCATAGGCATCCTTAAATATATTGAGGACATCATCCTCTGTCATGGATCTTATATTCATGGGCATCAGCCTCTGCGAAAGGTTATAGGCCCTTTTTGCAACTGCCGGAATTTTTCCTCCATCAACATGTATCACTATCCCTGATCATTCTGGAGTGATGCAGGGCCGTCAGAATACATAGGTCGTCCCGACGCTGTTGAGAAGAAACTGTTCGGGCATCTCCACTGCAAACTGATTGATGGCCTTCCATCCGGTACAATGCATGGGAACGACGAATGCGGGTTGCAGTTTCTTCATCTCCTTGATGGTTCTTCCTATAATCGGTTCAAAGAGAGGACCGGTGAGATGAAAACCGCCCAGTACTGCATGAACCCTATTCGTCTTTGACACTTTTTGTGCATGCTTGATCGTGTTGATAATCCCCGCATGAGAACACCCGCCAAGAACAACGAGTCCCTTTCCTCTTACATTGATTGCAACACCCTGGTCATCCAGTATGGGGTCCATGATCCATTGATCATCAATTTTCGCTTCGGCCCACACAAGGCCCTTTTCAAAGTCCGTTAACCGTTCCACCTGCCCCAACACCATAATCAGATCGGAGGCCAGTGTGGATGCATCCCTCTCCTTACGGATTTCAACACCCGTCTCTTTCAAGGCATCTTCGTCCAGCAGGGGCGCATTGCGAATGTCCCCTCCTGATGGATTCATTCGCCTCTGTAAAAAGGCGTCGGGATGCAGGACCAGTGGAATCCCCGCCGTCACCATCTTCAGAACCTCCAGAAGGCCGCCGAAATGGTCCCGATGTCCATGACTCAAAACAACGCCCTCAATCGCCTTTGTATCAACATCGGAAACCTCTATATTGTGCAGAAGACAAAGAGCAGAGCGGCCCGCATCCATCAGTATGACATGCTCCTCTGAGTCGGCGAATACCTTGATAAGGCACGACAGTCCGTGCTCCGCCAGGGGACCGACGGCAGGGAATGCCTTGGGCCGTTTCATGACATCGGTACTCTCAATGAGGAATGTATCGATATAATTGTCCACCAGGACCGTAATTTCAACTCTTTCCGCTTCACGCAAAACCGGGACTTTCATGTTAATGACTCCTTGAAAACAGTATTTATTTACCTCATCTTTTAACGTAACCGTTCACGGTTATCGGAATACCGCCTCCCATGATTATTCCGCCCCGGCCTTTCTGATACGGCAGTGAATGCCTCTCAGTTGAGGCGTCCCAAGCACGGGGTTGAAGGGCGGTTGTCCGCTGGTGAGCATATTGATATTGGAATCTTGCCACCGAAACATCTCTTTTTCTCCCGCTTCGGGAAACCACCAGCCGTAATCGGCCATAACGACACCTTGTTTGACCGATTCAGTCAGGATCGCACTAAATCGTGCCTTCCCCTGAGGTGAAGCCACTTCCACGGGATCACCCATGGTTATTGCATATTCTTCAGCCGTCTGGGGGTGGATCTTGATTGACGGCCCTCCCGCTTTTTTTCTCAGAGATTCAATTTCTCTGTAGGCGGTATGAAAAAAGTATTTCGATTTTGCCGATGTCAATAAAAGGGGAAACGCATCGTTCCCTCTTTCCCGCATATCGGCTACGGGAAGGGGATCGTACCCCTCTTTCTCCATGATGGATGAATAGAGTTCCACCTTGCCCGACGGCGTGGAAAAGCCTTTCTCCCTGTATTTAAAGTAACGCTTCCCTCCCTTTAACAAACCCTTCTCACAAAACTGTTCATAGGTAAACCCCGAAGGCTCCAGTATCTCATCGAGACACTCGTCGATATCTCCCCAGAAATAGTCCTCCAGCCCGAGCCGTTTCCCCAGTTCGTTAATTATCTTTATATCGGACCAGCAGTGTCCCTGCGGTTCGACAATCTTCGGTCGCGCCTCGATATACCCGTGAGACATCCCGTATTGCCCTATGTCGTTGAATTCCATGTTTGTCGCCACAGGGAGAACCAGATCGGCCAGGGCCGCCGTGGGAGTCATAAAGAGATCGACCACCATCAGGAAATCCAGTTTATTTAAGGCTCGGAAAACATCCTGTGACCCCGGATAACTGATGACTGGATTACTGGCCTGAATGAAGAGCGCCTTGATGGGATAGGGTCTCTCATCGAGTATCGTCCTTATCAACAATGACCCGGGAACGGCGGGCACACGATGAGAGGTCCCATAGTGGGCGCTGATTGGTTTGGCGGTTTTCTTTGGGGCATCGTCCATCCTGACAAACTTCCGCAGAGACAGGACGGGTGGAAAGGCGGCCTGGATATTCCCTCCCGGGGCATCCAGATTCCCGGTAATGGCCATAAGGATTGCCAGGGAACGGCAGGTGCTTGCATTGTTGATGCTGTTATTGTCTAGGGCATTTCCACCGTGCAAAATGGCGGGATCAGACCGGGCATACACTCTGGCGGCACGAACGATCATTTCCTCGGGAACCCAGGTTTGCTTCGCAACAATGTCCGGGGTATAAGGCCGGACGGAATCCCTCAACACATCGAATCCCGTCGTCCATTCATCGACAAAGACATCGTCAAACAATCCTTCGGATATGATTATATGTAAAAGGCCCAAGGCAAGTATGTCATCGGTCCCGGGTTTGATCTGAAGCCACAGATCGGCCCTTCGCGCCAGTTCGGTCTCATAGGGATCAACCACGATCAGTGCAGGATTATGGGCTTCGAGACAGCCTTTGACATGAACACCCAGAACCCCTTCTTCATTGGTATCGTAGGGATTTCCCCCCCAGATAAGAATACATCTGGCGGCTCCTTCGTAATCGGGTGTGGGGAGGAAACCGAATGTCACCCGAGCCATAAGCTCTCGGGGCCAGTGGCAAACATCGTTTCTGGCAGCCACATTCGGCACTCCAAAGGCATTGGCAAGTCTCGTCAACAGCATATGCTCCAATCCCTTCGGGGCGCCCTGCATGAATGCAACTGATTCCGCACCAAAGCGTTCCTTTGAGTGCTTTAATTGCGAGGATGCGTATTCCAGCGCCTCATCCCAAGATATTTCATCCCATATGCCTTCTCCCCGTTTACCCCTTCTCCGAAGGGGTCTCTTCAGCCTGTCGGGATGATAGATCCGTTCCAGAGAGGCCGCTCCCTTTGAACATATGTAGCCGCCACTTCTCTCATAGTCCCTGTCTGCGGCCACACGAAGTGCCTTACCGTTATCGACTAACACCTTAATGCCGCACCCGCCATGATCAAAACGGGCGCACCGTGTCTTAATCCATTTCGCATCAGACATAGAAGTTCACAACTCCTTTAATCAAACAGTATGGTATCTGTACGAGAAAACCGTCGCTTGAAGAACTGCCGCCCTGTTTTCATCATTGCGTCGAGAAAATAAGGGTGCTGCCTGCC
>CAYMYS010000084.1:0-12013 GCA_964394725.1 uncultured Syntrophaceae bacterium | reverse complement strand
TCCTTCGTCACTGCGGCGTACCGTAAGTACGCCTCATTCCTCAGGATTTGCGCGCCTTTAATTTGGATCTTTTTACTTTGCCGTCCAATCTTGACTTTTTGCCGGTGCATCAACTGTTACTTCCTATAAAACGCAACGGATTGCAATACAATTACTGCAGGTCTTGGGGACGCCCTTTATATGTTAATATTTACATAATTTCGACTCGGCACGCTGGTAGAGCAAACTGAAACCAAGTGCTATGACCGGATGGTCGGGAAAATAGGGACAGCGCCTATTTAAAAGTTACGTTTTACCCTCATTCCCACGCTCCAGCGTGGGAATGCATATCCACAAAACCTTACCTTACTCATGAGTAAAATCGTGTCATCCTCCTTTTGCTTGACTTTCGGGTATCATAGCATATAATATGCTATATATATCAGCAAAGGAGGGCAACGTGGGATCAAGAAAAACAGCTACTGCCAGAGCATTAATAGAGCCCGAAGTCAAGAAAGAGGCTGAAAAGATACTCAAAGGCCTTGGATTGTCAGTTTCAACATCATTTGAATTGTTCTACAGGCAGGTTATTGCCCAGCGTGGGTTGCCTTTTGAACTCCGCGTTCCCAATGAAGAAACAATGAAGGCCATTGAGAATTCCCGGCAAGGGAAGGGGAAGGCATTTGCCACACCACAAGAGCTTTTTGATGATCTCGGGATATAAGCATAATGAGATCAATCAGACGCGACACCCAGTTCAAAAGGGACGTTGATCGGATAATTAAACGCCACAAAGATGTCAGCAAGCTGAAAGATATTATCAGACGTCTGGCCAATGCTGAAAAACTGTCGACGCAAAACAAGGATCATCAACTCAAGGGCACTTTAAAAGACTGTCGAGAATGCCATATCGAGTCTGACTGGTTGCTCATTTATCGCATAGCAGGAAGCGAACTTTGTCTCATTCGAACAGAAACACATTCAGATTTATTCGAGTAATTCGGCACGTTTGGGAAACGGGCACTACAGTGCGGGTATGAAACAGATTATAGTGGCCGATGTCCCTATCGGCCGTGTGATTTCTCCTGCCTGTTCGGGGAACAGGCCCTACGGGGGTATTTCCACCGTGCATAAGAATGTAGGGGCCGTTCCCCGAACGGCCCGATATATGGCTTATTATTGACGAAAGAACCAAATGTTTTGACAATTTCGACGAACTGGTATAGCACTGACTAATCGAGAGAAAGGGAGAATAGGTGTGAGTAAAGATATTTATTTGGGACTGATCGGATTCGGGACCATTGGGTCGGGAATGGTGAAACTCATTCAGGACAATGGAGAACTGATACGCAGGCGTCTCGGGGCGCGGTTTGTCATCAAGAAAATTGCAGACCTCGACATTGAGACGCCCCGTGGCGTCGATGTGGATAAGAAGATCCTCACGAAAGATGCACAGGAAATTCTCACAGATCCCGAGATCGACATCGTTGTAGAGCTGATGGGGGGATATGAACCTGCAAAATCCTTTATCCTGAAGGCAATGGAGAACAAAAAGCATGTTGTAACGGCTAATAAGGCCCTCCTTGCCACGCATGGAAAGGAGATTTTCTCTACCGCCGCCAGAGAAAGGGTGAATATGGGGTTTGAGGCCAGTGTAGGGGGGACGATTCCCATTATAAAGACACTGAAAGAGAGCCTGGTGGCGAACAACATCACATCGGCCTTCGGCATATTAAATGGAACGGCCAATTATATCCTTACCAAAATGACTGACGAGAAAAAGGCCTTTGATGAGATACTGAAAGAGGCCCAGGAGATCGGATTCGCCGAGGCGGACCCCACATATGATATCGAGGGAATCGATACAGCCCATAAACTTGCCATTATTCTGTCTCTCTCTTACGGAAAACGCGTGGAACTGGATGATATATACAGGGAGGGAATAACGGCAGTCAGTCGGCAGGATATAGAGTTCGCCGGTGAATTGGGGTATAAAATAAAACTGCTCGCCATAGCGGCACAGAGGGGTGATGCAATAGAAGCGCGAATCCATCCGACGATGATCCCCTTTAACCATATACTGTCCAGTGTCGGTGGAAATTTCAATGCCATTCACATCGATGGCGATGCCTCGGCATCGGTCTTTTTGTATGGCCAGGGCGCCGGGATGATGCCCACGGCAAGCGCCGTCGTCAGTGATCTTGTGGATATTGCGCGGGATATGGAAAAGGGAATATGGGGAAGGGTCCCCTTGCTATCCTATAGAGATGACAAAATCGGTGACATAAACCTGCTGCCTATGGACGATGTCCTGACAAACTATTATTTCAGGTTTTCCGTTCTAGACAGACCGGGTGTTCTCTCCAGGATATCGGGGATTCTGGGGAAATATAACATCAGTATTTCTTCCGTTATTCAAAAGGGGAGAAAACGCGATGGTGCTGTTCCTATCGTCATGACGACACATAAAGCGAGGGAACTGGATGTGCAGACCGCCTTACGGGAAATCAATAAACTGGACATTGTATCTGAAGATACGGTGTTGATCAGGATCGAGGATGAAAAACTGACATGAAATATATAATTCTGCTCGGTGACGGTATGGCGGATTTTCCACTTTCCGATCTTGACGAGAAAACTCCCCTTGAATTTGCCCACACACCCAATATGGACACACTTGCCCGCACGGGCACGGTGGGCCTCATAGATACCATACCTCCGGGAAAAACACCGGGGAGTGATGTGGCAAATCTCGCAGTCCTGGGCTATGATCCGGAGAAGTACCATACGGGACGCGGCCCCCTCGAAGCGGCAAGCATGGGCGTTCTACTGGATACCTCGGATATTGCTTTTCGCTGCAACCTTGTTACTCTCAATGACGACATGAACATGATAGATGACTTTAACGCCGAACATATTACCTCCGAAGAAGCGGAGAAAATTATAGCGGACATCGACAGAGAACTTGGTTCATCCCGCTTTAGATTCTATCCCGGCGTTGGGTACCGGCATCTTTTTGTATGGAAAGATGGTCCCCTCGTCTTTGAAACAACCCCCCCTCATGATATCGTCGGTCAAAAGATAGGGGGAAATCTACCCAGGGGCACGGGCGCTGAAGAGATAATAGGGCTCATGAATAGTTCGCAAGAACTGTTAAAGGATCACCCCGTCAACATCGCCCGCATTGAAAAAGGTAAAAAACCAGCCAATTCCCTGTGGTTATGGGGAGAGGGGAGGGCGCCCGCCATGGAACCCCTCACGAAACGCTTTAATATTACCGGCGGCATGATTTCGGCTGTCGACCTTTTGAAGGGCATCGGTGTTTACGCGGGCCTCGATATTATCGATGTAGAGGGTGCCACGGGTTACATAGATACGGATTACGCGGGAAAGGCACGGAGTGCCCTCCACTATTTAAGAGAACATGACTTTGTCTTCCTTCATGTTGAGGCCCCCGATGAAATGGGACATGAGGGAAATATTCCGGGAAAGGTAAAATCCATCGAAGATTTCGATGAAAAGGTAGTGGGAACTATAATGAGGGGTATGCCCGAATTGGGTGATTACAGAATTGCCGTATTGAGTGATCATCCGACCCCCATAGCATTGAGAACACATGTCTCCGATCCCAGTCCCCTTGTCGTGTTTTCATCCATAGAGAATGAAAACATCGCGAATGTCGCTGCCTTTGGAGAAAGAGAGGCACAGGATTCCGGCCGTATCCTATCGCCGGGGCATGGGTTTATCGGTCACTTTTTGAAAGACTGGAGGGTTTTTGTTGAAAAAGGGTGAAGTCCGAGTCAGGGTTACCTATGCAGATACGGATGCCATGGGCATTGTATATCATACCAATTATATAAAATGGTTTGAAATCGGGAGAACCGAATGTTTTCGAGATATGGGCGTTGTCTATGCCGATATTGAGACCCAGGGTTACTACCTGCCCCTTTCGGAGGTGTACTGCCATTACATTGCGCCTGCACGGTATGATGATATCCTCGTCGTTGAAACAAAAGTAGACTATATGCGGCGGGCAAGCATAAAGTTTCAGTACACCATCATGGATGAAAAGAAGGAACGAGAGATAGCGCGGGGTTATACGCTCCACGCCTTTACCGATAAAAGTGGTAACATTGTGCGCGCCCCGGAATATTTCATGAAAGGCGTTAAGGATAGTCTCTAATATGATATAACCCATAAAGGAAGGAGCTTTTTAGTGGCAAAGGAAAAGAAGATTACAGAAAAAGAGTTGAAACAACCCGACCAGTTCCATAGCATCGCGATGAAAGTCTTTCAATACATATCGGAAGAGAGGCAAAAGGTCTACGTCGCCTCGGGCATTGTGGGCCTGATTGTTCTGGTGTTAGTTGTATGGGGTATCTATACCCTCAGTTACGAGCAAAAGGCCAATCTCATGTATTCAAGCGCCTACAATTCCTATACCCTTGCAGGTGATTCGGAAGATGAGAAACAGGCCTACCAGGGGGCCATGAAGATATACGAAGATCTTATAGCCCGGTATCCAAGGAGCGATGCCGCCAGACTTGCCTTCTACAATACGGGAAATTTATATTTCACACTGGATGAAATCGACAAGTCTATCGAGGCATACAGGAATTTCCTGAAAGAATCCAAAAAGTTCAACATGTTGACATCACTTGCATATTATGGATTGGGTTACTGTTTTGAGGCAAAAAAGGAATTTGAAAAGGCCCTGGAGTCCTTCGAAAATTCAAACAAAAACATAGAGGGTCTGCACTTTATCTCTATGAATTACGCAAATATAGGACGAATTTATGAAAAAAAGGGTGATGTGAAGAAGGCCCTCGATTTTTACAAGAAGGCCCTTGAACAGACACCTGATCCATTGATAGAGGCCCTTGTGAAAAACAAGGTGGCCACTCTGAGCTAAAAGGAGAATTTTTATACGATGAAAAAGTTAATGTCGGGAAACGAAGCTATAGCGAGAGGGGCCTACGAGTGCGGCGTTTCCTTTGCTTCCGGATATCCTGGTACACCGAGTACGGAAATACTCGAGGCATATTCCCGATACCAGGGAGTATATGCGGAATGGTCACCCAATGAAAAGGTGGCCCTCGAGGTGGGAATCGGAGCGGCCCTCGCCGGGGCACGAGCCCTGGTCACCATGAAACACGTCGGCGTAAATGTCGCCGCCGATCCCCTTTTTACCATAAGCTATGCAGGAACGAATGGGGGACTGGTGATCGTAACGGCCGATGATCCCTCCATGCACAGCTCACAAAACGAGCAGGATAACAGGAATTACGCAAAATTTGCCAAGATTCCCATGCTTGAACCTGCAGACAGCCAGGAAGCAAAGGAATATGTTAAACTCGCCTTCGATATGAGTGTACATTTCGATACACCAGTCTTTCTGAGGAGCACGACTCGTGTTTCACATTCCCAGTCCGTAGTCGAACTGGAGGAGCGTATAGAAGGCGAGGACAAAACCGGAATTTTCCACAACCCCGCAAAATATGTGATGGTCCCTGCCAGGGCACGGGTCAGACGGGTAGAAGTGGAAAAGAGGATGATCGAAATCGGAAAGTTTGCCGAGTCCTTTCCGGAAAATAAGATGGAATTGAATAACACCTCCGTTGGCATTATAACCTCCGGAATGTCTTACAATTACGCCAAGGATGTCTTCCCCGACTACTCCTATCTCAAACTGGGAATGGTTTACCCTCTGCCCGTCAAACTGATCAGAGAATTTGCCTCCAAGGTAAAGAAACTCTATGTCGTGGAGGAACTGGATCCCTTTTTTGAGGAGGCGATCAAGGCAATGGGTATCGAGGTGGTGGGAAAGGATATCTTCCCCTATACCGGTGAATTCGATCCCGGAATAATCTCCCATTCCATAACAGGCATATCGGCAGAAACAGTGACATTACCCGCTCTTTCTCTCCCCCAGAGACCACCCAATCTCTGCCCGGGATGTCCCCATAGAGGACTCTTTTATGTGCTGGGAAAACTGGATGTCTTTGTGGCGGGGGACATAGGATGCTATACACTCTCTTTTATGAAACCTCTGGAAGGAATGGACTCTACCATATGCATGGGAGCCAGTATCGGTATGGCCCACGGGATGAGCAAGGCACTGAAAGAGAAGGGGAGGGGAAAGGTAGTGGGCGTCATCGGTGATTCGACATTTATCCATTCAGGCATCACATCGCTTTTGAATATGGCCTACAATAAGGGAAATTCCGTCATCGTCATATCCGATAACAGTACAACGGCCATGACGGGTCTTCAGGAACATGCGGCAACGGGACGGACACTTCAGGGAGAGGTTACGAGGAAGCTTGATTTTGCCCTCTTGGCCAAGGCCGTAGGGATCGAAAACGTGAGGATCATAGACGCCTACGATATAAAAAACACGAAAAAGGTTATGAAAGAGGAACTGGCCAAAGATGCGCCATCACTCGTTATATCGAGGGGAGCCTGCGTATTATTGAAGAAAAAACAAAAGGGCACACCGGTAAAACCCTTTACCGTTGATCCCGACAAGTGTATCGGCTGTAAAATGTGTCTCGGTCTTGGATGCCCCGCTATTTTATGGAAGAGATTTAAAGACGTCGATGATTCCTATAAAAAAACAAAGAAGCAGGAAGGGATATCATCGATTAATACCTTTCTCTGCACGGGCTGTACACTGTGCCAACAGGTGTGTAAGTCGGGGGCGATAGGGGAGGTGCATGATAATGAATAATTCAGGGAAGAGTATATTGCTTGTTGGAGTAGGGGGCCAGGGTATCATCAGGGCCAGCGATATCCTGTCATCAGTCATTATGGATGCGGGATATGATGTAAAAAAGAGTGAAGTGCACGGAATGGCCCAGAGGGGCGGCTGTGTATCCAGCCATATAAGATATTCGGACAAGGTCTTTTCTCCCCAATCCATGAAAGGGGGCGTCGATCTCCTTATTTCCTTTGAGAAGCTGGAAACTCTCCGTTATCTCGATTACCTGACCCCCCAGGGTAAAATAATAATCAATGACGAAGAGATCTATCCCCCCTCAGTCAATATGGGTGAGGGAGAATATCCTTCAAATGTATTAGAGACTGTTAGTGAATATTTCAAAGATGTTAGAGTGGTAGCAGCGTCATCGCTTGCAGAAAAGGCAGGTGATAAACGAATGGCAAATACGGTACTGATGGGGGCTTTATCCGTCCACCTGCCCGTGAATAAGACTATATGGGAAGAGGCCTTGAAGAGGACCTTTTCAGGAATCCTGGCGACAATGAACCTATCAGCCTTTGGTATGGGAAGGAACGTCTAGGGAATATGAGAAAGTTCTCTTTCCATATTCTTCCGCTCTTTTTTATAATTGTTCTTTTTACACCCGTCAATATCGCCCAGGGGAATGATTCAGACGACAGGGGAAGACAGTTTCGTTTTGCAGATCGTCTCTTTGAAGAACAGAACTTCTTCAGGGCGATAACGGAGTATAAGCGATTTATCTTCTTTTATCCCGAATCACGCAGCAAGTGCGAGAAGGCCTATTTCAAGATAGGGATGAGTTATCAGGGGGCACAGAGATATGAAGAAGCCATAGTGGCATTCAGGCTCTTTTTAGAAAAATATCCCGATAGTTCACTCTCCAGTGATGCCCGGTATCACATGGGAATTGCCGAAAAATCCCTCAAGCGATTCGATGATGCCCTCTCCACCTTTCAAGACATCATAGACTCGGATTATGGGGAGTACCGTAATAAGGCCATCTATCAACGGGGCCTCATTTTGGTTGATATGGGAGAGTGGGGAAGGGCGAGGGAGGCCTTTTTGTACATTCCCGGGGAGAGCAGCCTCTATCCTGGGGCATCGGTTTTTTCACAGGGTCTCGATAACATCGACAACATCCCCCATAAATCGCCGACTGTTGCGGGAACGCTGGCGGCCATTCTGCCCGGAGCGGGTCATGTATATACGGAAAGACCACGAGATGCGCTGGTGGCCTTTCTTCTGAATGGTGCATTCATTCTGGCCGCAGTAGAACTCTTTAATGATGACAATTACATTGCCGGCGGGATCGTCACCTTCTTTGAATTGGGGTGGTACACTGGTAATATCTATAGCGCAGTGAGCAGTGCCCATAAGTATAATAAAAGATCGGAGAATGATTTTATACGGGGACTGAGAGAACGGAGTTCCATGTCATTTCGCTACGACCCTGACAACTCCGACACCTACCTCGTCTTTAACGTACGATTTTAGGCCTGTCATGCGGATATTTCTATCAATAGTAACGGTATCCATATGCACCTTCTTTATCCTCTCATTAGAGAGTTTTGGCGGGGAGTCCGACACTTTTGTGCCTTGGACATTTCATCATAGATCAGAAAAAGCCCTCACCAGTCGATCTCCTGAAGTCGTCATACCCTCTTACGCCTCACACATTGCGATATCAGGTCTGAAATTTTTTATTGATTATATATCACGGGTAGATGGAGACAGATGCCCCATGTATCCCACCTGCTCATCATACAGTATGAATGCCATGCGGAAACATGGTTTTCTGATCGGTTTTGTTATGACGGCAGACAGGCTCATCCATGAAAGCAGCGAAATGGACTATGCCCCTCTTGTAAAGGTTGGAAATCGTTACCGCTATTCTGATCCCCTTTCTCATAATGATTACTGGTGGTCCTCAAGTAACGCTTCATCCCTTGACAAAATGTAAATTATTAATAACTTAGGAGTATTATGGCAGACGATTATTATAAGGCACTTGGTTTAACTAAGGCGGCATCAAAAGAGGAAATTAAAAAGACGTACAGGAAACTTGCTCTCAAATATCACCCCGACAAGAATCCCGATGATAAAGCGTCGGAAGAGCATTTCAAGACGATAAGCGAGGCCTATGCCGTCTTGAGTGATCCCGAAAAGAAGAAACAGTACGATACCTACGGTTCGCAGGCCTTCAGCCAGAAGTTTTCTCAGGAAGACATCTTCCGCAATTTCGACTTCAGTTCTATTTTCAGTGATCTTGGTTTTGGCGGACGCCGGCAGCAGGGAAGGGACCCCTTTGCAGATTTTTTTGGCGGACAACAGCAGTACAGCCGGCAGCCCCGACCGCAGAGAGGAAATGATCTCGAGTATAATCTCTCCATAACCCTTGAAGAGGTTTTTAGCGGTGCCGACAAGAGACTGACATTCAGAAAGGGACAAGAAACCGACGACATTCAATTCAAGGTACCCAAGGGTATCAGTTCCTGTCAGAAATTACGTCTTACGAGCAAGGGAAACCCAGGCGTCCATGGCGGTCCTAATGGTGATTTATACATAAATGTAACGGTGCTTCCCCATAGTCTCTTTATACTGGAAGAAAATGATATTATCTTCAACAAGAGCATTAGCTTTACAGAGGCCGTTTTCGGCACGTCGATCGACATTCCCACACTCTCAGGTGCGACGAAGAGAATCAAGGTACCTGCACATACTCAAAACAATACACGAATACGGATGAGGGGTTTCGGACTGCCGGTTTTCAAAAAGGCTGGAAAGGGTGATCAATTCGTGAGAATCACCATCGAGATACCCAGGCAACTGACGGATGCACAACGCAAATTGATAGAAAAGCTGTCTAAAGAAGGTCTCTAAATTCTCAAAGAAGTTTCGATGACCGGAAGGGGGGTGGAAAAAAACCACCCCCCTTTTTTTATTCACATCAACATTCAAGGTCTGATAAGATATGTTATGTAAACTTTGCATGATAGCTAAACCATCGATTCAGGTCTGTCGGGTGGAAGGAAATCGATACTCGATATTCACCCTTGTGACGATGTCTATCGAATGAGAGCACACTGCAGCAAGATGCGGGGAATCTCCCGCTGATTAAGTTCTATCCCTTCACAAGCAATCCAGACAGAGCAACTACCGTGAACACATACATTGGAGACAGCAGAAAGCATGCAGAAACTGGAGGTAAGAAATTGTCGTTCTCATTTTCCCAAATGGCAATTTCGGTAATCGATAATTTACTTTCACGGGATTACAATGCAAGCCCCTGCCCAATACTTACTTCACATGGCTTTGTTGATGTTTGTTCCGTGAGCTACAATGGGCCTTTCAAGGCCACATCAGATTGGACATGGGGTATTTCTGAGATTAATACATAGGAAAAAGTATTGATAAATGCACAAATGGGTAGACTACAGGTTGGAGACTGTTGGGAAAAAGTGGGACTAATACGGATTGTAAAACCACCTTTGATTTGAAAGAGGCAATCGATCTCGCCTGATCTGCACTCTGAAGGGCTTCAGAGTGGCTATGTAATCGGCATGTGAGTAACCCCGGGAAAGGCGTGATATACCTTCCCCGGAGAATCTTTCACATAAGTAGGTGCGTTGTTACGCGAGATTGAAATATCCCTTTAAAATATAAAGCATCAGTATAACCACGATTAACCCGAAAAAGGAAACGATGGTTCCGTATTTAATCATTTCCCTGGTTTCGATTTCGTTGGTGGCAAAGGCAATCGCATTGGGCGGCGTACTTATGGGCAGGCTCATTGCGAGAGAACAGGCAAAGGCCACGCCGATAGCGCCTATCATGGGCTCTATGACAGACACCGATGTTACCAGCGGTATGATCAGGTTTGATGCCGATGTATTGCTCATGAAGTTGGAGATGACGATCGAGACGACTACAAAGACACAGAGCAGCACAAAGGGAGAAACAGGTAAATATGATACATGTCCCACGAGAATATCCGAGAGACCGGACTTGATCATGGATACGCCCAGTGTCAAGCCGCCCGCTACGAGTATCAGAACATCCCATTCAATCTTTTTCAGGTCATCCTTGTTGAGGATACCAAAGGTAAAGAATACAACAATAGGCAGAAGGGCCACAACGGCAGATGGTACATGATGCAGGGGCTGCGTCAACCACAAAAGAATGGTGAGGGTGAATGTACATACCACAACAAGCAGATCCCACGTCATCTCTATCGTTTCGGGAAAGAGTATTTCAAATTTTTCAGTACAGGGTTTGAAAAGTTGAAGGAGTATTACCCACAGTATCAACAACATGACAGTTGCGACGGGAACGCCTATCATCATCCATGTTAAAAAGGATACATCGTATCCCAATCCAGTTAAAACACTTGCCGCGACGGCATTGGGAGGAGTTCCTATAATCGTTCCCAGACCGCCGATATTGGCTGAAAAGGGCACAGCAAGAACCATGGCCTTCTTAAAAGGCGTCCTTCCCTCAAAGTGCGCAATCAGCGGTGTTAGAATTGTGATCATCATGGCCGTCGTCGCCGTGTTGGACATAAACATGGAAAAGAGAGCCGTGATTGAAATGATTCCAAGAAGTACCATGGCCGGATGGGTTCCGAAGGGCTTTATGAATGCCTTGGCAAGCCGTACGTCGAGACCGTGCTTTGAAGCAGCAACTGCCAGAATAAATCCACCGAAAAAGAGGACCAGTATGGGACTGGCCATGGGATTTAAAAATATCTGGTAACTGTTTGCTATGCCGACTTTTGCCAGATGAAGGGGTCCTCCCGGCATTCCCAGTAGATAGATGTTAAGAACTATTACCATAATAGCCGTAGCAAATGGCGGAATAGCCTCTGTGATCCACAGACCTGCCGCACCGACAAATATGATTAAGCTGATCCGAGAGGCCAGCGTTAAACCCGGTATTGGTACAAACCACATAACAAATGCCAGTGATAGAATTATCAATACTTTCAGCGCGCGTTTCCAGTTGACTCTCAGGCTGATGTTACCATTCTCATCAACCTGAATTAAATTTGTCATAACATTAACCTCACAATCTTGATTATATAATGTTGCGGCATATACACCGAGAGGGATAAAAATGCAATAGATTATTATGTATAAAAGTTATGGAACACATCAATCTAGATTAAGAAAGAATTATCTCGACTGTGATATATTTCATAACTAATCCTTTCTTTTTGGCACAATATTTTATCCCTGTTTATATCCCTTACCTTTATGATGAATAAATGTAAGGAATCCCATAAATTAGTGTAAC
>CAYMYS010000083.1:0-12099 GCA_964394725.1 uncultured Syntrophaceae bacterium | reverse complement strand
AAAAGTGCGTGGCATATTTCTAACTCCCCGATATTATTGTTAATATCAGGGCGCGTCTGCATTATTGACCCTTTGTCAAGTGAAATAATGGCACAAATGGCCGTTTTTCATAATTATTTTTCACCTTTATATGCAATTTCCTAACCGGAAATTACTGCCGTGAGATAGAATTCCGTGATGATTTTCCCAAGACCCTCGTGGGGAAGATCGCCTGCAAGGAGCTTGGAGAGGAAGAATTGGGACGACTGAGAGCCGCCGGGGAATATACGGGGGAGTGAGGTTAATTCTTAATTGTGAATGTTGAATGCTTAATGGTTAATTCTCAATGATGAGTTTATGTCTCCGCCAACATTAAGCATGCAAAATTAAAAATTCACAATTTTCTCTATTGTTTTGTTTTGAGAAAAATTGCACATATCGATATGGATGCCTTTTTTGCCGCCGTAGAGCAGAAGAGACGTCCCGAATTGACGGGACTGCCTGTCGTAATCGGTGGGCGCGGCGATCCCACCAGGAGGGGTGTCGTATCTACCGCCTCCTATGAGGCGAGAACGTTCGGCATCCATTCCGCCATGCCTCTGAAAAAGGCCCATCAGTTGTGTCCCAAGGCCGTCTTTCTTCCCGTGGATTACAGAGAGTATCAACGAGTATCGAGGCAGGTGAAGGACATTCTCAGGGGATTCACACCGGCCATGGAGGACGTGGGTATCGATGAGGCCTATCTCGATATATCGGGGATCGCAAATCCGGCAGATACAGTAGATGTGATCAAAGAGAGGATAAGGGAAACAACAGGGCTTACCTGTTCCTTCGGCATTGCACCCAATAAGCTCCTGGCAAAGATCGCTTCCGACATGGACAAACCGGACGGTATAACCATCATCACGATGCAGGACATCGAAGCGATGATATGGCCCCTCTCGGTCAGGAAACTGATAGGTGTGGGACCGAAAACAGAGCAGTGTCTTAACGAAATGGGAATTCAGACAATCGGTGAGATCGCAGCCCTGAGTCTCGATGGCCTCATCGAACGATTCGGACCATCTTACGGTAATTACCTCTATCATGCATCGAAGGGGCTTGACGACAGGCCCATAGTTACCCACCGGGAACCAAAATCGATAAGCAGAGAAACGACCTTTCAGAAAGACGTGCGAGACTGGCAGTTTATCGCGAAAACCCTTGCCGATCTGACAAAGCGGGTGGTGGCCGACATGAAACAGTCGGGCTACAGGGCGCAGACCTTCACGCTGAAGTTGCGCTTCAGCGATTTTGAGACATTCACCCGGGCAAAGACGGTCGACATGGCAACTGATTCGGAAGAGGTAATACGACGAGCCATCTTCGAGTGCCTCAAGAGGATCGACCTCACAAAGAGGGTACGACTCCTCGGTGTACGGGCGGGAAAACTTGTGAAGAACGGTGGAAATTAGACAGCTTTTCTGATAGAAAGCCCTTGGCTTCTGAAAAGGCATTCAGCCTTGTGTTATGTCTCACGCGGTCGGGAATCCGGCATGAAGAAGGGGTGATCGAATCATACGTCGTAAGATATCACGACGTTTTATATTTCGCGGTTGCCGTCCCTGTCTTATGTAAGGGGGCGGATGTAAAAACGCAACTACTCAGGTGGGTAGGCTATAGGCTGAAGACTGACTACGCGAGTAATCACATAAAAACTGTACTATTCATGGAAAGGGAACTGTATTGAGATGGAGTGGAAAATCGTTTTGGGTATCATGGGGGGGCTGGGGCTCTTTATCTATGGGATGTATCTTGTCAGTGATTCACTGCGGAAACTATCGCTGAGTCTGTTGAAGATGATGCTTGAAAAGCTCACGTCCAACAGTATCAAGTCTACACTGGTGGGCCTTTTCGTAACGGCCATTATACAGAGTTCCAGCGCAACCTCGGTGATTCTGATCGGATTTTTGAATGCAGGCCTCCTGCCGCTGGCGGCGGCATTTTCCATTATGCTTGGTGCCCATGTGGGGACGACTGTCACGGCGCAGCTTGTGGCCTTTAAGTTTACAGCGATTGCCCCCGTAATCGTCTTTGTGGGCGTTTGCGTTTTTCTCGTATCGAAAAAGGACAAAAATAAGAACAGGGGGCTGGCCTTGCTGGGCTTTGGCATGCTCTTTATGGGTCTGGCACTGATGAGTTCCGCCGTCAAACCCCTGGCGGATAATGAGGCCACTCGTGATCTGTTCATCAAATTCGGCAGGGAACCGCTCCTGGGGGTACTGACTGGACTGGTTGTTACGCTGGTACTGCAGAGCAGCAGCACCGTCTCCGGTATGATTATAGCCTTTGCGACTGCAGGACTGCTCGATTTGCCATCTTCCATCTACCTGATATTCGGCACCAATATCGGTACGGGAATTACCGCCATCATTGCCAGCATCGGCGGTAATAGATCCAGCAAGAGACTGGCACTGGGGAATATTATCTCCACCGCCATTGGCGCCGTCATTGCCCTGTGGCTGGCGCCCCTCTACATCACCTATATCCCTCTCACTGCACATGATATTGCCCGGCAGGTTGCCAATACCCATACAATATTCAACGTCTTTAATACCCTGCTCTTCCTGCCGCTGGTCCCCTTATTGGTGATGGCGATGAATAAAATCGTGCCGGGGCAGGATTATGAAAAAAAAGAGATCCGTCATCTGGACGAACATTTATTGCCGACACCCGCTCTCGCCCTCAAGGCCGTCATTAAAGAGCTGATAGTCATGCTGGACATATGTCATGAGATGCTTGAAAAGGCGAGGAATTGCACCAAAAAGTACAATCACAAATTGAGAAATGAAATCTCCATCGACGAAGAATCCGTCGATGAAATGCAGAAAAACATCACGCAATATCTGACGGTGCTTACAAAACACCAGTTGACGGACAAACACCGGCGACTTATTCCGGCCATTATCCACAGTGTGAACGATCTTGAGAAGGTGGGGGACTATTGTGAAAATATTATAAAGCAGGCCCATCGAGCCTTTGAATATAATCTCGACTTTTCAGGGGAGGCAGTGGAAGAGCTTGAAAGGCTTTTCCATAAGACGGACATACTGATGAGACATACGCGGAAGGCCCTCGAAGATGATGATGCCGCGTCCGCGTCTATAACGCTGACTATTGAAAGTGAGATAGATGCCCTGATCGATCAGTTCAAACTAAACCATGTGATGAGGCTCGGACGGGGGGAATGTATCAGCAACGCCGGCCTCGTTTTTTCGGATATTCTCACCGATCTGGAAAGGCTGAACGATCACCTGTGCAACATTACCAAGGGTATTTTGCATATCGGGAAAAGATAATCCTTCTCTTTACTTAAAAAAATAATGGATATTGTTTGCACATACTTGACAGGCTATATTTTATGTTTATCTTATGCATGGTTATCAAATCTTCGCAAAAAATACATTTAAAATAGTTTGCATGAAAGGAGAATTAAAAAAGATGAAATTTAGACCATTACATGACAGACTTCTAGTCAAGCGCCTGGCAGAAGAGGAGAAGACAAAGGGAGGCATCATTATTCCGGACAGCGCCAAGGAAAAGCCGATGGAAGGCGAGATTATCGCTGCCGGTAAAGGCAAGAAGTTGGAAGATGGTAAGATAGGCGCGCTGGACGTCAAGGTCGGTGACAAGGTTCTCTTCAGCAAGTATGCAGGGACAGATATCAAGATCGATGATGAAGACTATCTCATCATGAGAGAAGATGATATCCTCGGAATTATTGAGAAATAAAACATTGACTATAAGAAGGAGGAAGTTTTAATGGGTGCGAAAATAATTAAATATGATGAGGACGCGAGAAAAGCCATCCTTCAGGGTGTTAATACTCTCGCTGACGCCGTCAAGGTCACTCTCGGCCCCAAGGGCAGGAATGTTATTCTGGAGAAGTCCTACGGTGCACCAACGGTAACAAAAGACGGTGTAACTGTTGCGAAAGAGATAGAGCTTGAAGACAAATTCGAGAATATGGGCGCACAGATGGTGCGTGAAGTAGCCAGCAAGACAAGCGATGTGGCCGGTGATGGAACCACCACAGCGACAATACTGGCCCAGGCTATCTATCGTGAAGGTGTGAAGGCCGTTGCAGCAGGAAGCAACCCCATGGAAATCAAAAGGGGAATCGATAATGCCGTAGAGAAGGTTGTAGTGGAACTACAGAAGATCAGCAAACCCACGAAAGATCAGAAAGAGATCGCACAGGTAGGCACAATCTCCGCCAATAACGATGAAACAATCGGAAACATCATAGCCGAGGCCATGGGTAAAGTCGGTAAAGAGGGTGTCATTACCGTGGAAGAGGCAAAGGGTCTGCAGACGGAACTGGAAGTGGTTGAAGGTATGCAGTTCGACAGAGGATACCTCTCACCCTATTTTGTAACCAATGCCGAAAAGATGGAAGCCAACGTAGAAGATCCCTATATCCTCATTCATGACAAAAAGATCAGCAGCATGAAAGACCTTCTTCCCATTCTTGAGCAGATCGCCAAGATGGGTAAACCCCTCCTGATCGTTGCCGAAGATATCGAAGGAGAGGCGCTGGCAACTCTCGTTGTCAATAAGATTCGTGGTACACTGAACGTGGCCGCTGTCAAGGCCCCCGGATTTGGCGACAGAAGGAAGGCAATGCTGGAAGATCTCGCCATTCTTACGGGTGGAAAAGTCATTTCCGAGGAAATGGGCGCCAAGCTTGAGAAAACCGAGTTGACCGATCTCGGAACTGCCAAGAGAGTCGTGATTGATAAAGACAATACAACAATCATAGACGGTGCCGGCGATAAGGCCAGTCTCGAAGGCCGCGTCAAGCAGATCAGAGCCCAGATCGACGAGACCAGCTCTGACTATGACAAGGAAAAACTGCAGGAAAGACTGGCGAAGCTGGTCGGCGGTGTGGCCATCATCAGAGTAGGTGCCGCCACAGAGACAGAGATGAAAGAGAAGAAGGCGCGCGTCGAGGATGCCTTGAATGCTACACGGGCAGCCGTGGAAGAGGGCATTATCCCCGGTGGCGGTGTGGCCTTTATCAGGGCACTCAAAGCGCTTGATAAGGTGAAACTTGATGGTGATCAGCAGGTGGGCGTCAATATCGTCAAGAAGGCACTGGAAGAGCCGGTGAAGATGATCGCCTTTAATGCAGGTTTCGAAGGTTCCATCGTCGTCGAAAAGGTTAAGAACGAGAAGGGCGACTTCGGATTTAACGCCCTCACCGATACCTATGAGAACATGGTAGAGGCGGGAGTCATCGATCCCACGAAGGTTTCGAGATTTGCCCTCCAGAACGCAGCCAGCGTTGCGGCACTGATGCTCACAACCCAGTGCATGGTTGCCGAGAAACCGAAAGAAGAGTCTGCAATGCCTGCAATGCCTCCAGGAGGCATGGGTGGAATGGGCGGAATGATGTAACACATCATTTCTAATGATACTATGAGAGCCCTCTTCCTTCGGGAAGGGGGCTTTTTTTTGACCACTTATCCAATAAGGAGTGGTGATTTTAATAAACGTATTGGCTATTTAAGATAAATTATGTTATTGATCACATCTTTACTTTATCCATAATATTATGGATTGATTGAAGCGGCGTACTGTTCAAAACCCCAATATGAAAATTCAGGAGACACCGATGGACTACAAAGATACCTTGAATCTGCCGAAAACGAGCTTTTCCATGAAGGCCAATCTTGCCAAAAGGGAACCGGAAATGCTCGAATGGTGGGAAGAGATACATATTTACGAAAAAATACGAGACATTGCCAAGGGGAGAGAAAAATATATACTGCACGATGGTCCCCCTTATGCGAATGGAAATATTCATCTCGGTACGGCATTGAACAAGATTATCAAGGACATTGTAATCAAATCGAAGAATATGGTGGGTCTCGACAGCGTCTATGTCCCGGGGTGGGATTGTCATGGACTGCCCATAGAACACCAGGTTGATCAGGAATTGGGGGAGAAACGGCACACCCTCTCACAGGCCGAAAAGAGACGGCTCTGTCGCACCTATGCCGAGAAATATGTCGGTATTCAGCGTGAACAATTCAAGCGGTTCGGTGTCTTCGGTGAATGGGAGCATCCCTATGTGACAATGGATTACGACTATGAGGCGACGACGATTGAAGAGTTTGGAAAGCTCTTCTTAAAGGGGAGCGTTTATAAGGGGAAGAAGCCCGTCTACTGGTGCGCATCCTGCAAGACGGCGCTGGCAGAGGCGGAGGTGGAATATGCCGATCACCATACGCCTTCCATATATGTTAAATTTCCCATGGTATCCGATGTTTCTGTCCTATTGCCCAAGCTTGCCGGAGAAAAGGTCAGTGTCGTCATCTGGACAACCACTCCCTGGACAATTCCTGCGAACCTCGCCATAGCATTACATGAAGACTTTCGCTATGTGGCCGTCAAGGTAGAGGGCGAAGTTCTTATCTTTGCCGAGGAACTGACGGATTACTGCCTCGATGCCTTCGGTTACAGGGGTAAAGACTACGAGATACTCGATACATTTAAGGGTTCAGCCCTGGAAGGACTGAAATGCAGGCACCCATTTATAGACAGGGAGAGTGTACTCATAGTTGCCCCCTTTGTGACCCTCGAAGCGGGAACGGGATGCGTTCATATAGCCCCTGGGCATGGCCAGGATGACTATGAGATAGGACTGGAGTATGGGCTCGATGTCTATGCCCCCGTCGATGATGATGGAAAATTTACCGCCGCCGTCGATTTTTTTGCAGGCCAGTTTGTCTTCGATGCCAATGAGGCGGTTATTGAAAAGATAAAGGAAGTTGGTTCTTTACTTGGATCTATGGATATGGTGCACCAGTACCCCCATTGCTGGCGCTGTAAAAATCCCATCATATTTAGATCGACGAAACAGTGGTTTATCTCCATGGAAAAGAATGATCTGAGAAAAACGGCGCTGGAGGCGATAGACAGTGTGACCTGGATTCCGTCGTGGGGGCGTGACCGTATATACGGCATGATAGAGAACAGGCCCGACTGGTGCATTTCCCGGCAGCGATCGTGGGGAGTACCGATCACCGTATTTTACTGCGAGCGCTGTAATGAAACAATCCTCACGAGAGAGATACTGGACCATGTTGTTGGTCTGGTGAAAAAGCATGGCGCCGACGTATGGTTTGAAAGAAAGGCCGCGGATCTTGTACCTGAGGGAACGACGTGCCCAAAATGTGGGGGGAATGAGTTTCGACAGGAGACCAACATCCTCGATGTGTGGTTCGATTCGGGTGTCAGTCATGCGGCGGTCCTGGAAAGGCGCGCCAATCTCCGTTCTCCCTCCGATTTATACCTCGAGGGGAGTGATCAGCACCGTGGCTGGTTTCATTCTTCACTTCTCGAATCGGTGGGAACAAGAAAACGGGCCCCCTATAAGAGTGTCTTGACCCACGGTTTCGTGGTGGACGGTAACGGGAAAAAGATGTCCAAGTCTCTGGGAAACTTCATAGACCCCCAGAAGATGGTCGATCAGTATGGAGCGGAGATACTGAGGTTGTGGGTGGCCGCAGAGGATTATACCGTTGATATCCGGATTTCGGATGAGATTCTGAAGAGGCTTGTCGATGCCTACAGGAGAATTCGCAATACGGCCAGATACATACTGGGCAATCTCTATGACTTTGACCATGACAGGGATATGGTATCCTGTGCAGACATGGAAGAGATAGATCGGTGGATACTTCACAGACTCCAGGAGGTTATCGAGAGGGTCCGGAAGGCCTATGAAAATTACCAGTTTCATGTCGTCTACTATACCCTCTATAATTTCTGTACCGTAGAGTTGAGTTCCCTCTACCTCGATGTCCTGAAAGACAGGCTCTACACGTCGAAGGCGGAATCGCGGGAGAGAAAATCGGCCCAGAGCGCCATGTACATCATTCTCGATAGTATGATCAGACTCCTTGCCCCCGTACTGACATTCAGCTCCGAAGAGATATGGCAACATATGCCCGGCTTTGAAGGGAAAGAGGCGAGTATTCACATGACGCAATTTCCTGGCGTCAATCCGGCCTATGTCGACGCAGAGCTGGGTGAAAAATGGCAGACCCTTATCGGCATACGGGGGGAGGTATCGAAGGCAATAGAAATAGCGAGACAGAACAAGGTCGTGGGCCATTCCCTCGACAGTTGTGTCCATATCTGTGCCCCTGAAGGACTTCGCAAACTCCTGGAGAGTTATCTGAAAGATCTGAGAGCCCTCTATATCGTATCGCAGGTCAATCTTGTCGGAACGGATGAGGTCGTTGATGCCTATGAGAGTACGGAGTTTGAAGGTTTGAAAATAGCGGTATCGAAGGCCGAAGGAACAAAGTGCGAACGATGCTGGAATTACAGTGTGGACGTCGGTGCCGATTCCGATCATCCCACCATCTGTACCCGGTGTGTGGGGAATCTGTAATCGGCAGGTTGCAGGGAGACTGATCGCTACTGATGCTATCGATGACTCGGTGATACAAGATTTCCCTATGGAGGTCCTTCACATGAAGAACAGATATGCCATATTCTTTATCATACTGATTCCTGTCCTCGCCCTGGATCAGTGGACCAAGTTTTATGTGGACTCCGTCATGTCCCTTCATGATTCGTTCCCCGTCATAAAAGGGTTCTTCAATATTACCTATGTGAGGAATCCGGGGGCTGCCTTTGGTTTTCTTGCGAACGCTTCGCCTGTCTTTCGATCCATATTTTTTCTTTCCATTACCGTGATAGCCATTGCCTTGATCCTTTACTATATCATGAAGAGCGCCAAAGAGGGCATGCTCCTTACCTCTTCCCTGTCGTTGATTCTGAGTGGCGCCGTGGGCAATCTTATAGACCGGGTACGTTTCGGAGAGGTCATAGACTTTCTCGATGTCTATCTGGGTTCATACCACTGGCCTGCCTTCAATGTGGCCGATTCGGCCATCTCCATCGGCGCTGTTCTGCTGATCATGGAAATGTTTAAAAAGAAAGGGCAAGCGGCGGGGGAGTAGAAGGGCGAGTTTTGGAATCGTCTGAAGTACACATAGATTGATCAAAAAGCACTGCAGACAAGGGGAAAAGAATTTACGCGACAAGCCCCTTCAGAACAGTTGTTGAGGTAGCATGTTTGATCAGTTCCTTCGATGTTTTGAGGGAGGCGTTGCGCACAGAATGACAAACCCTGAAATGAGTGTTAAAAGACAAAAGACCATCCAGATCAAATAGTAGCTGCCCATTGTGTCGAATGTCCATCCCGCGATTGTTGGGCCTATAATTCCACCGATTGAAGCAAAACCCATCAGAATGCCGACCATCTTTCCAAAGGATTTACTGCCATAATATTCTCTGATAATAGATGAACGTAAAACCAGAAGTCCACCGAAACCGGGGGAAAAGAAGAGGAGAAAGAGATACACCCCTCCCCATATCCTGTCTGCATAACATAAAGCGAGCATTCCTATTGACATCAGGCCATAGGAAAGGGCCATGATGTACCGCTTGTCACAGGTATCTCCAAGCCAGCCAAAGGAAAGCCTTCCTATGATACTGCATAATGGCAGTGCAGCAGCGATCATACCGGTATGATACCGACTCATACCAAGACTGCCAAGGTAGGGCATAATGTGAAGAATCACGGCTGACAATGTCATCATGCGAATAGCCTCAACGAAGTTGAGGTAGAGGAACGTTTTGTCTTTGACGGCTTCCCTGAAACTCAGCTCTCCATTCGGCACTTCAGGAGGATAGAGAGAGTTAAAATCAGCCTTGTTGACTTTTCGCGTGTCTTCGACGATTGAATCTTCGGGTTTGTTCCGTATGATGAACGACAGAGGAACCCCTATTATCCACATTCCAACGCCAAGCAGGAGTAATGCAATCCTCCAGTCGTAGATATCGATGAGCCATACAATGACCGGAACCAGCAATCCACTGGCACCGAAGCCCGATGACATGATGCCCAGTGCCTTGCCCGCGTTTTTATCAAACCAGTTAATAACGGCCGTTGTGGTTACTACGCTCGCACATCCGCCGGCCCCAAAGGAGAGCAGGATGAAGGATGCATAATACATAGTGAGAGAATGGGTAAAGGCGAGGCAGATGAGGCCTATGCCAGTAATGATTATTCCAACCAGAATAAGTTTTCTTGAACCGAACCGGTCTACAAGAAATCCTATTAAAGGAGCGAAAAGTCCCATCTCCATGCCTCTCAAACTGGCGGCAAAGGATACTTGGGTATAGCTCCATCCGAACTCTTTAACTAATGGTTCAAAAAAAGCGGTAAAACCAAAGAACACGATGCTGCTGACAAAGAGGGCAATAAAAAAACAAGCTAAAACAATCCACCATCCGTAATAGATCTTTTGCATCATGAGGTCCTTTATCTTTTGGTCCGTCGAATATGGCTATGGATTTTCTGCTCATAATTCAGGCTACGGGTCCATAACTTTCCGTTGGGGGGAGCGGCTCTGTCTTAGCAAGGGGATATATACTGTGAAGCGATCCTTTTTGCAATAAGGTATTCCTCAGGGGTTCTCACCGGCGGCGGAGCGGCAACACAGGCGCAAGGCATCTTCGGGGCCTATATGAAGCGATGTGGGATTCTGGGAATCATTGTGCAAGGTGCCAGTAAAAGATGGCAATATCTTGTTGTAAAAGAAGATGGTACAGCTGATACTCTGACTACAGATCTTGGCAAAAAGGAGCGAGAAATCAGTGTCCTTTCCATAGGTCCTGCCGGTGAGAATCTGGTGAAATGGTCGGGTATTGTCGTTGATAAAGGGCATGCGGCTATGCATAATGGTATTGGGGCAGTAATGGGGAGCAAGAAACTGAAAGCTGTAGAACGGGGGACAGGATTGGTCCCTCATGAATGAACACTTTGAACCAAAGCGACAGCGTCCCTGCTGGGCCTGTCCGAATCATCACTGTCAGGTTATGACCATAACAGCAGGTCCCTATAAGGTGATGGTGGTGGAGGGACCGGAATATGAACAGATGTCGGCTCCTGTCGGCGGCCATATCCGCCGTCACTGGGTGGAATTTTGATTTTGATGAGGGGATGAAGGTGGGGCGAAGGGCAATCAATACAATGCGGGTCTACAACATCAGAAGCGGTATAGGGGGCGATCTCGACAGGCCTTCACCGCGATACGGCTCGGTACCCATCGATGGTCCGGCACAAGGAAAAGATATTGCGCCGCATTTTGCGAAAATGGTGAAAACCTACTATGACTTAGTGGGCTGGGATGAAGAGGGGAGACCGCTTCCCGATACATTGAAAGATCTGAGAATCGAAGAGATGGCTGCTGATTTATGGGGTAAGCACTAATGTGTGTGCCGGTTCTTTCATCGGCGATGGGACATTATCTCAGTTACTGATTATAAATATTTTTCTGCAAATTGTGTTTTCCATTTCCCGTATAGAGACCGAGGAGATAGGGTTTTTGTGATAAAAAGGCCATGGCCTGACTTCTCACTTCCTTCTCCGCGTAGGGAACGCTGTAATGAGAAGTCTTATAGTCAAAGGTGATGCTGCGGGCAAAGTAGAGGGGTTTTAAGACGTTGATGATATCCCGTTTGACCTCCTCCGGTGCGCCGTCGAAGGTGTAAATAAGGCTGTATACGATTTGCGACCATAGCATGATGTCCACTTCATAATAGTCCATGGCAACCATGTCGCTGATCTGACTGAATGCATAGGGACTGAGATACTTTTCCACGAGATCCTTGTAGTCGTCATACTCTTTACGGCAATCCTGTTTGAGCTTGGCGATATCGATCTTCAGTTCCTGCGGTTCCGCCATCTTTTCCAATCCAAAGGAGTGGAGCGAGGAACTCTCCACCGGGTGATTGGGGGCCTTTTGCCCCTTTTGCGACCAGGAACTGAGCCATTTGGATCGATTTGCGATCAGTATCGAAAAGAGCGTGTAGACCACTTCCTCGAACATCTGACCCAGTTTAGGTGAACTTGCTTTATGAATCTTGGCCCCCAGACCGGTTTCACAGATGCGAAAATTATTAAACTGGGCGTTGAGCGACATGAATATGTCGATGCCATACTGCCGCGTCATTTCATTCCAGTCATTCGTGAGCCAGTATGCACAGAGGTCG
>CAYMYS010000082.1:0-12122 GCA_964394725.1 uncultured Syntrophaceae bacterium | reverse complement strand
CAGTCCCTGTTTTCTCTTGACATCCCTCACCCCCCATTTATATATATTTTAAAATAATTTTTGAGGTGTTGAAAGTGGAAGATAAAATAAAGGTGGGAGTAATCGGCTATGGTAATATCGGTAGGGGCGTTGAACTTGCGTTGGCGCAGAACCCGGATATGAATCTGGTGGGGATCTTTACACGGAGGGACCCGGCGAAAGTGGTGCCGAAGTTGGCAAATTCCAAGGTATTTGACGTTTCAGAAATAGAAAAATTCGTTGACGATATAGACGTGGTCATCCTCGGCGGAGGATCGGCAACGGATCTGCCCGAGCAGGGACCGCACTTTGCCCGGCTCTTCAATACCGTGGACAGTTATGATACTCATGCGAAAATTCCCGAATATTTTAGTGCCGTTGACGATGCTGCAAAAGAGGGAGGCAAAGTCAGTGTGATTTCTACAGGATGGGATCCCGGTCTCTTTTCCCTGTTACGAGTCATCGAGGAGGCCGTTCTGCCTCAGGGTGAAAGCTGCACATTCTGGGGGCCCGGTGTCAGTCAGGGGCATTCAGATGCTATCAGGCGTATAAAGGGCGTAAAGGACGCGCGGCAATATACCATTCCCGTGGAAAGTGCCGTCGATGCCGTCAGGAGGGGAGAACAACCGAAACTGACGACGAGGGAGAAACATCTGCGAGACTGTTATGTTGTCGTCGGCGAAGGCGAGGATCAGAAGAGGGTCGAAGAAGAGATAAAGACTATGCCCAATTACTTCTCCGATTATGATACGACGGTAACCTTTATCTCTCAGGAAGAGATGGACGCAGATCATGCAAAAATGCCCCACGGTGGCTTTGTCATGAGAACGGGAGTGGCGGGGGAGAATCACAAGCATGTGATAGAATTTGCATTGAAATTGGAAGATAATCCTGCATTCACTGCAAGTGTGCTGGTAGCCTATGCCAGGGCGACCTGGCGCATGTTCAGAGAAGGGCAGAACGGTGCGAAAACGGTCTTTGACGTAGCACCTGCATACATGTCTGTCAAATCTGCAGAGGAACTGAGAAAGACGATGCTGTAATATTGACGACTTCGTAAAAAGTCCAACTTCTGCGTTCCGCTGCATCCTTCGTCACTGCGGCGTACCGTAAGTACGCCTCATTCCTCAGGATTTGCGCGCTTTGAATTTGGAGCTTTTTACTTTGCCGTTCAATCTTGACTTTTTGCCGAACCATCAATATTGTTTCGGGGAATTTTGCTTCCATGAATTTCCCCGAAAGAAGATCACCCTTTTAACTCTTCTACAAGCGCGATATATTGTTGCATCGCCCCTTCTTTGGTCTCTCCTGTGAGTTTTTCCCAGGCATCGTATTTTGCGCGTCCCACGAAATCGGTAAATCCCGGTTTCTCTCCCGAAACATCTCCCCTTGTGGCCTGCTTGTACAATGCGTAGAGACGTAACAGTGTTTCGTTCGCCGGTCTTTGGGGGAGTGTTTTTACCTCCTCGATGGCCCTTTCAAATGTGTCAATCAGATCGGACATGTCATCCTCCTTTGTAGAGAAGCTCTGCCATTTCTTTCAAATCGAGTTTTATGAGCGCATTTTTTTGGGGGATACCTTCGTCTGTGAATTTCCTCAGCGCGTAGTATTCTTTCAGCATGAGATTCATGTCGGGGACGCTTTCTGCCGAAGGGCCTTTTTTAAGCGGGGTCATCAGTCGTTTGGGTAGCCTGTCGTCGGCGCACTTCCCTCGGAAAGTATGGCGCCGAAACCCTCACGCTTTCCTATCTTTTCTGTCAATGCTACAATCGCCGCGGCGTTTCCCCATGTGAGACTGATGCCGTCTGTGTCCTTTTCCGAAATGAGACCCCTTTCGAAGCACTCTATGGCAAAGGCGACAGTCGATCCGCAACTGACTGTATCCATGCAGAAGCGGTTACAGATATCGTTTACCTTCCCTATGGATTCCATATCTGAATTGAGACACATGGAGCCAAAGGCGGCCACCGTTTCATATTCAGGACCGGGACCCTTGGGGAAACTGAAGGGCCCTTCCTTTCAGGAAGCAATATCTAACTTACTAATGCGGTCACGAAATTACTTTTTAACGAAACCAATTTCTACCTTACTAATAGATCTTGTATTCTCCGAAGCCGTATTCATCCAGGTACCTGGGATACATGGCGTATGTCGGTTTTATGGCGGGGAGTAGTTTGAGTATCTTGGGAATGGGACCCTTTGCCTTTATCTGTCCCCGTGTGAGGGCCGCCGTCAGGTTGACCTTTCCGAACCAGAATTTATGGGCGGTATCGGAAGACATCCACATGTTCACCGCTGCCTTCATATCTGTATCTCCGGGGATCACTTTGATTTGATCGCCTGAGCAATCGACGACGAGAACGACATCGGGGTCGGTATAGGTAAAGCGTATAACCAGATTCGATGCCAGAAGCCTTTCGGCGACCTCCGGTGTTTCACCCACCAGTCCAAAAAAGCCTCCCAGTACCTCTTCAAATGTTTTGGAATCTTTAAAAAGTCCCATAGTTTTCTCCTTTGGCATCAATATGCATTTTTTAGATGAACAAGCAGGTCTTCTGCCGCCATCTCACGTGGATTATAGAAACTGCTCCCATCTTCAATGGACATGTCTGCAATATGAGGCAACGCTTCAGAGGGAACGCCTGCATCGCGGAGTCGTATAGGGAGGATGCCTAATCCATTCAGTTGAGAGGTCAGATTTCGTACCGCCTCGATTGCCCCTTTCGCCCCATCATCCATCGAGAGCCCTGCTGTTGCTACACCCATAAGGGGTGCCATTTTTGCAAATTTTTCTTTTCCTTCTTCAATGTTGTATTCCATGCCATGTGGCAGAAGGATAGCATTGGCGACTCCATGGGGAACACGGAAGTGGGCACCCACGGTATGGGCCATAGCGTGAACACAGCCGACCATGGAATGACTGAAGGCAATGCCGGCCATATTGGCGGCTATGAGCATGGCACCGCGTGCCTCTATATCGTTTGCATCCGTAACGGCCGTAACGAGGTTTTTAAATATCAATTCGATGGCTCCAAATGCGAGGATGTCTGAAAGGGGTGATGCGTCGATGCCGACGGATGCTTCGATGGCATGAGTGAGTGCGTCCATGCCTGTCGATGCTGTCAGAGCGGGCGGAAGGGTGAGCGTCATCTCTGGATCGAGGACGGCTATGCTGGGGAGGAGATACCGGTCGGTAAAGGAGAGCTTTGTTTTGTTTTCCCTGTCGTATATGACGGCGGCCAGTGTGCATTCACTCCCCGTACCTGCCGTCGTCGGTATGACAACGAATGGCTTGAGCGGTCGTGTCAGAGTGCCCGTTCCCGAATAGTCTTCCACAAGATCTCCACCTTCACTGAAGACGATATTGGCGCCCTTTGCCGTATCGATAACACTCCCACCACCGATGGCTATCAGTCCTTCGGCGCCCGATTCTCGTGCCCTATTTGCTACCTCTGTAACGATGGCAAGCTCCGAATCCTGGGTGACATCGAAAAAGGTTCCCGAAATGTCAATCCCGTCAGTGCTGAGCCCCTCTATCACTGGTTTGACAAGGCCTGCCTCATGGATGGTTCTGTCCGATACGATGAAGTATTTTGTGGCACCCAGGGATGAACATTCCGTGGAAATATCCCGGGCCAGACCGGCACCATAGACTACCCTGGTGGGACTGTGAAACTGGAAGAATTCGGGCAATGGCATTGCGACTCCTCTGTAAACAATGTTCAGAGTGACATGAATACGAGTTGATAAATACTCACAGTCTAATATAGTGCCGTACATTTGTGAAGAGATTTTTAAATAAAAAGTGTCATGAACTTTTCCCTTGACTCGAAACTGTATCTTATATATTTTATGGTTACGAAAATTGGAATCATACCAAACACGGATGGATGTGTGGAAGAGGGGTGCAAATCCCCCGCTGCCCCGCAGCCGTAAAGGGAACGAAAACCCAGAGAGTCACTGTTGTGTTTCATAACACGATGGGAAGGCGGGTTAATAGGTAGCCCTGAGCCGGAAGACCTGTTCATCTGAAATTCCTCGCGGGAGGTGATTCATGAAGTATACATCTTTTGAATCCACACAATTACATATCCGGCTGGGCAGTAATAACCAAAATATGGCAGTGATGCCGGGTAGTAAGGTATGGACAGAACTCCATTGACCCCCTCAAGGGTAATAAAAATCACAATTCTACTGGCTGTGGTCCTTGTCGTGATCATGATCGGGGCCACACTTGTCGGTTCGACCAGAATCGGTTTTGTGAAAGGTCTGAAGGGGTTTTTCTTTGCCTGGCAGAGTGATAGTTCTTTCCTGAAACCATCGGAAAAGACGATTCTCTTTTCCATACGTCTCCCCCGTGTTCTATTCGCGGGCCTTGTCGGTGCAGCCCTTTCCTCTGCCGGTGTCGTCTTTCAGGCCCTCCTCAGAAATCCCCTGGCAGATCCTTATATCCTGGGTATCTCGGGGGGTGCTGCCGTTGGAGCAATTGTAAGTATTGTGGCCCTTAGCTCTCTGCCATTCTGTGTTCCCTTCCTGGCCTTTCTGGGAGCGATTTTAACAGTCCTTCTCGTCTTTCTTATAGGGGGAACAAGAAAGGGGCTCAACTCAAACACGCTCCTTCTCGCAGGCGTCATCATAAATGCCTTTTTTTCAGCCATTATCATGTTTCTTGTCTCCCTGAGCGGCAGCGCCGATCTGCATACCATAACATTCTGGCTGATGGGAGACCTGAGTATGATAAGTCCGGGAGAGATTATGCTGGGAGGTATGTTCCTCGTTGTGGGATTTTTCATTGTTTATGGCCATGCCCGGACCCTCAATATGATCGTGGCGGGCGAGGAAACGGCACTGCAACTGGGAATACAGGTAGAGAGGACAAAAATCATATTATTTCTTGCAAGTTCTGTTATGACGGCCGTGGCAGTGGCATTCAGCGGGATCATCGGTTTTGTCGGCTTGATTATCCCTCATATCATGAGAATGGTGCTTGGTTCCGATCACCGGCTGTTGCTGCCAGCGTCTTTCCTCTTCGGCGCCTCTTTTCTAATCATAGCCGACACAATCGCGCGGACAATTGTGCCATATACTGAGTTGCCCGTCGGAGTTATTACGGCTATCTGCGGTGCCCCCTATTTCATTTATCTGCTGAGAAGGAGGGCTGTCTGATTTATGTTTGCCTTGGAATGCGAAGACATCAGATTCAGATATCGTCGGGAGTGGATTTTGAAGGATCTCTCCTTCAGTACTCACCAGGGGGAGTTTTTCGGGATAATAGGACCCAATGGTTCGGGTAAGACGACGCTCCTCAAGATCGTGGGCGGTATTTTACATCCCGAGGGAGGATCGGTTCGCATCGGTAAGACCGATATCAGGGAGATGAAAAGGATCGATTTTGCGAAGATTGTGGCCATGGTTCCCCAGGATTCGCCCATGATTTTTCCTTTTACCGTGCATGAAGTCGTCCTGATGGGGAGGGCGCCCCATTTGGGCCGGTTGATGTTTGAGAGAAAGAGTGACTTCGCGGTGTCTCAGAAAGCAATGGAATTGACGGATACGCTGTCGCTGGCAGAGAGAAATATGAATGAACTGAGCGGTGGTGAAAGACAGAGGGTCTTGATAGCCAGGGCCCTGGCACAGGAGCCCGGTATTATCCTCCTGGATGAGTCGACGGCCCATTTGGACATAAAACATCAGGTGGCCTTATTCGATCTCATACGGGAATTAAACAGAAACGAGGGGTTAACCGTTATTGCCGTGACTCACGATATAAATCTGGCCTCTCTCTTTTGTGACAGGATTATGCTTTTAAAAGAAGGATGCATTCACTCCATTGGAAGGCCTGACGAGGTAATTACCGAATCCAATATCAAGGAGGTGTATGAAACAGATGTAATGGTGGATTGCAATCCACAAACAGGGTTGCCACGAGTGACATTGTTGGCAAACAGTCTGTCAGATCAAGGAAGCCGGTCAAATGCCGGTGCTGCCCCGCAACTGTAGGCGGAACGAAACCCACACCAATGCCACTGACCCCCGGAAAGGGAGTTGGGAAGGTGTGTGGAGAGTAGGCCTTACCGCAAGCCAAGAGACTTATCTGACGGATAACATAACATTCCCGACGGAGGGAAAAGGAGGTTATTGTGAGAAGAAGAGAGAACAAGGCGCCACCTTTATGAGAGTGAGAATGCAGTAAGTGGTCAAGAAGATCAAAACAGATATAACACCGTCATTGCTAATCCGCCTCTGGTGGATAAAGCAGACTCAAACTCATAAAGAGGAATGGAAGATGAAGAAGTTGTTAAAATATATGGTTGTATCATTTTTGTGTACGTTTTTAGCAGCGCCACTGTCTGCGCAGGAAGGAGACACCGTTATAACGCTGGAAGAAACTGTGGTAACGGCAAGCAAGATAGAAGAACCCTTAAGATATTCGCCCGATTCTGTGACCATTGTTACCGGGGAAGAGATGCAAGAAAAGGGAAAACAGACGGTTATCGATGTTCTAAAGGGAATCCCGGGTATTTCCATTGCCCAATATGGAGCACCCGGTGGTTCTTCGTCGATCTATACACGAGGGACAAATAACGCCCACACCCTGATTATGATTGACGGTGTACGTGTCGGTGATCCGATGGCGACGGATGGGAAAATGAGTATTACCGATCTGTCAACAGATAACATTGAGAAAATAGAAGTGGTCCGGGGAGCGCAGAGTGTCCTCTATGGATCCGATGCCATTGGCGGTGTTGTCAATATAATTACCAAAAAAGGTAAGGGAAAGCCGAAGTTTTATTTCACTTTTGAAGGGGGGTCCTTCGAAACATTCAGGGAGAAGGCGGGTGTGAGCGGATCAACCGACAGAATCGACTATTCCGCATCTCTGTCGCGTCTGGATACCAAACGCGTATCGAGGGCGGAAGAAGAGCTGGGAAACACCGAACGGGATTATTACCACGACACGAATATTTCTGCGCGGATTGATGGACAGGTCAGTGAAACCATAGGAATGGGCTTTTCGGTGCGTCGCTCCCAATCCTCCATGGACTATGACGACACGGCAACTGATGCCGATAAGGTTCAAGATACGGATATAAGCAGCGTCTCTACAAAGTATGATCAGGACATTTCTGAATGGTGGCAGCATGTCATCAAACTGGGATTTACAGATGTTGAGAGAGAGTATACAAAGAACGGAGGAACATTCGAGAGCACCTATAATGGCAACTACAAACTGGCATCGTGGCAGCATAATTTTTTTATCGGCGATGTGGATACAGTGACGGCCGGTTTTGATTATCAGGAAGAAGAAGGTGAAAGTCAGAGTGTATATGGCAATATGACAGAAAAAAGTGTCAACGCCAAGGCCTACTTTATTCAGAATAAATTGACTCCCTTCAGGGGATTTTCCTTTACCCTTGGTATGAGACACGACGATCATCAGACCTTCGGGGGTAAGGATACATATAAGGGTGCCGTGGCCTACCTCTTTAAGAAGACAGGAACCAAGGTGAGGGGGAGTTATGGTACCGGATTTCACGCGCCTTCCATCTATCAACTCTATGATCCAACGGTAGGTGATATCAGTCTGAAGCCGGAAGAGAGCAGGGGGTACGATGTTGGTATTGACCAGGAACTGTTTGGCAAGAAGGCCTCTGTATCGATAGCCTATTTTCACAACAAGATTGAAGATCTCATTGAGTGGCAGTGGACCGGTCCGGGTATGTGGGACGGGCGATACTTAAATGTAGGCAAGGCAGAGACTAAAGGGTGGGAAACCAGCCTTTCTCTCAAGCCCGTCGGGTGGTTGAGTTTTGATGTTACCTACACCTTTACCGATGCAAAGAATGAGACTGAGGGGGCTTCGAACAATGGCAAATATCTTTTGTACCGTTCTAAACATACGGGGGGTGCATCCTTAAATGTTAAAGCTCTGGAGAAACTGAATGTGAACCTCAATGCACAGTACACGGGGAAACGATATCACAATGCTGCGAATACAATAGAATTACCCGACTATCTGCTCCTCAATCTTGCCGCGTCCTATGATGTGACCGATTGGCTTCAGTTTTTTGGAAGAGTGGAAAATCTGACTGATCAGCAATATCAGTCGGTCTATCAGTATGGTGAACCGGGTATAGGGTTTTATGGCGGGACCAAAGTGACTTTTTGAACCGTAAAAGGTGGTTGAAAACGTACAAGAAAAACAAAATCGTTCGGAGGTAGTGATGAAAGGATATGTCCAGGTCTATACGGGAAACGGCAAGGGAAAGACCACGGCGGCCCTGGGGCTCGCACTGCGCGCGTCGGGCGCAGGCCTCAGGGTCTATATCGCCCAGTTTGTAAAAGGGATGAAGTACAGTGAACTAAAGGCCATTGAAAAGCTGTCCCCGTCTGTTGCCATAAAACAATATGGCAGAGACTGCTTTATCTACAAGGAACCAGAAAAGGAGGATATTCAGGCTGCACAGGATGGTCTGAGAGAGGTCAGAGAGATCATGACTTCCGGGAAATATCAGGTGATCATCCTCGATGAAGCCAACATTGCCACCTATTATAATCTCTTTTCCGTCGATGATCTTCTCGATTTTGTCCACGCAAAGCCGGAAGAGGTTGAACTGGTCATCACCGGCAGAAAGGCGGATCCGCGTATTATCGAGGAGGCCGATCTGGTGACGGAGATGAAGGAGGTCAAGCATTACTATGAAAAGGGTGTGCAGGCACGGGAGGGGATAGAAAAGTGACAAATGGATTGACAGATGGATAGAGACTGGAACTCTCTTTTTCCAGAACTGAAGAGACACTTTGCCGAGGCCGTCAGCAGGAATCATGCTGAAGGGATACTCTTCTCCGGGGGACTCGATTCTGCACTGGTGGCCGCTTATTCCGGGAAAAGTACAGCCATTTCCGTCGGGCTCGAAGGGTATGGAGAGGATCGACAGTACGCAGAAAGGGTGGCGAATTTTCTCGGTTTGGAGCATTTCCACAGGATCGTGACAATAGAAGAGGCACTTTCAGTTATTCCAGCAGTCATAAAGATTCTGGGAAGCTTTGATCCCGCCATTCCAAACGATGTGACAGCCTGTCTGGGACTTGCCTGCGCGAAAGATATGGGAATAACAAGCATGATGACGGGAGACGGAAGCGATGAGGTCTTCGGGGGGTACGATTTTCTTTTTGCGATGAAGGATGTCGAGGCATATATGGCCCGGATGCATGCTTCCATGCAGTTCAGTGCCAACAAGATAGGGCATTCTATGGGGATCGACGTAAGACAACCCTTTCTTGACAGGTCTTTCTGGGACTTCAGTCGCGCCATCGATCTGGATTTGAAGATCAGAAACGACAATGGGCGAATCTGGGGAAAGTGGATACTCCGCAAGGCATTTGAGGGTGTGCTGCCGGAGGAGATATTGTGGCAGAGCAAAAGGCCTCTTGAATATGGTTCCGGCATGACGAGACTGAGGGGAGTCATCGAATCGCAGATATCGGGTGAAGAGTTCGAAGAAGGTCTGAGGACGTATCCTGTAAAATTCTGGAACAAGGAGCATTTTTATTATTATCGTATGTATCGGGACGTGGTTGGTGAGATTCCCGCTCCCGAAGAGGGACAGAAGGCCTGTCAGTGCTGCGGAGCAGGGATGGATGATGGCGCCTTTCACTGCAAGATCTGCGGAGGTGTTATCCCATGGGAAGAAGTGTAAAGCGGGATGCCTTTGTTTCATGGAGCGGAGGAAAGGACGCGGCGCTCTCCTGCTACCGGGCGATGAATGATTTTCGGATAACATGCCTCTTGAACATGGTAGACGAAGATGGCCGGTTTTCACGATCACACGGCATCAGGACAGATGTTGTGAGATTGCAGGGGGAGGCGATGGGTCTGCCCGTCCTGCAACGCCGGTGCTCCTGGGAAACATACGAGGCGGAATTCAAGAAGGCCCTGTCTACCCTGAAAGACAGGGGAATCGAAGCAGGAATATTTGGAGACATCGATCTGGAAGGGCACAGGGAATGGGTGGAACGGATCAGCAAAGAGTCGGCGATGGAGGCCGTCTTGCCCCTCTGGGGAGAGACCAGTAGGGAAACCCTCCTGAAAGAGTTGATAGATTCGAGTTTCGAAGCCGTTATCGTGGCCGTAAAAAGAGATGTGCTGGGGCCCCAATGGCTGGGGCGCAGCATTGATCTTGATTTTATAAGGGATATTTCGAAAGTCACGGGGGTGGATAGTTCCGGTGAAGAGGGAGAGTATCACACCCTTGTCGTATCGGGCCCAATATTCAAAAAAAGGCTAAGCATTGTGAAATCTGAAAAAGTGACACGCAATCAACACTGCTTTCTCGATATTGTGGAATGCGAATTGGAGGAAGGGGAAAACGTGCAGATGCAAGGTTTATCCATCGATTAACCTGAAGATGCATGACCGGAACAGAATGGTGATCGAGAGGCTTTAGATCAATTTCAGATAAAATAGCAAGGGGTATGGGATGGTAATCTTAGTGACAGGCGGGGCCAGGAGCGGCAAGAGCGATTTTGCCCAGGATATGGCGGAGAAAAGAGAAGGGAAGAGACTCTTTTTGGCGACAGCCCAGGCCTTCGATGAAGAGATGGAGACAAGAATTCAGAAACACTGGGAAAAGCGGGGCAATCGCTGGGAGACACGTGAGGAGCCCATCCTTCTTGGAAAAGCGCTGAGATCGGTTTCGGCCTCCTACGACACCATACTCATTGATTGTCTCACCCTCTGGATGTCCAATCTCCTGATGGAATTTCCCGATGAGTTTGAAAAAGTAAGAGAAATTGTGGATGATTTCTTTCAGAGCATGGAGGGAATAGGGGGAATGATTATTATTGTATCGAACGAGGTCGGTTCGGGAATCGTCCCCGACAATAAGCTGGCCAGAGATTACAGAGATCAACTCGGTTTTCTCAATCAGGCTGTGGCGCGAAGGGCAGACGATGTGTATCTGCTCTGCTCAGGCATTCCCGTCAAGATAAAGTAGGAGCAGAAAGTGAAAGATTTAAAAAAGGTAATAGAGGGTATCAGGCCACTCAATGAAGATTACATGAAGCGGGCACAAGACAAGCTGGACAATCTTACCAAACCGATTGGAAGTTTGGGCAGGCTTGAAAAAATCGCCCGGCAATATGCGGCCATCAGAGAAGATTTGAAGCCCTCCATAAAGAAAAAAATGATCGTTACCTTTGCCGGAGATCACGGCGTTGTTTCAACGGGTGTGAGCGCCTATCCGAAAGAAGTGACCGTCCAGATGGTGTTGAACATGCTTGCCGGTGGGGCCGCCGTCAATGTTCTCGCCCGTCATGTCGGCGCGGAGGTAACTGTTGTCGATATCGGCGTCGATCATGATTTTGAACCTCATGAGGGATTACTCATCAGGAAGGTCGGTTATGGGACACGCAACTTTACCGAGGGCCCAGCCATGTCTTATGCAGAGGCAGTACAATCTATAAAGGTGGGTATCGATCTGGTTGCCCACTATGCGAAAAAGGGCGTCGATATAATCGGCACGGGAGAAATGGGAATCGGGAATACAACTCCCTCAAGTGCCATATTGTCTGTCATGGCAGGTATTGCTCCCCAGGAAATTACCGGCGTGGGGACGGGCATAGATGATACAACACTCCGGAACAAAATCGATGGCATAGAAAGGGGCATAGACGTGAACAGGCCCGATCCCGCAGATCCCATCGATGTCCTTGCCAAGGTGGGGGGATATGAAATCGGCGGCATAGCCGGTCTCATTATCGGGGGGGCTGCCCACCGTATCCCCGTCGTCGTCGATGGCTTTATTTCAACGGCGGGCGCACTGGTTGCTGTTGCACTGAATCAGGCGATAAGTGAATATCTCTTTTACTCCCATCAATCCGCCGAGATTGGGCACAAAAAGATGCTCGAACATGTGGGAGGTGAGGCCCTCATAAATCTCGATATGAGACTGGGTGAAGGAACTGGTGCCGCCGTGGCCATGTCCCTCATAGAGGCTGCTGTAAAGGTTATGAATGAAATGGCAACCTTTGAATCGGCAGGGGTAGACAGGGATATTGAGCAATGAAGGGACTTGTAACTGCGCTGCAGTTTCTCACCATC
>CAYMYS010000081.1:2023-12317 GCA_964394725.1 uncultured Syntrophaceae bacterium | reverse complement strand
ACTATTCAGTGAGTGAGGGAAAACGTGAGAATTGACTGGTGGCTTGCAGGAATCTGTTCTGCACGGACATTTACCTATACCGTTACGATGACATATGCGGCGGCTCTTCCCATCCTCCAAATGGAGTGGGGAATGACGGCATCGAAGGCAGGTTCCATCGCCAGCGCCCATCAGATAGGCTATGCGATCTCTCTCTTCGTTTTTTCCAGTCTTGCCGACCGTGTCGGACCGAAACCTCTATATCTGGGATCCATACTGGCCAGTGGCTTTTTCTCGCTCTGTTTTGCCATATTTGCCACGGGATACGTATCCGCACTTGTCCTCTATACCCTCATTGCATTAGCCCTGGGAGGCACCTATACGACGGGCCTCATGATCCTTGCCGACAAGTACCCCGTCCAGAGACGGGGTATGGCGACAGGTTTTTTTATAGCCAGTACGTCCCTCGGTTACATATTATCACTGGGCCTCAGCGGGTTGACTATCCCCCTGGGCGGATACAGACTATCCTTTCTCGTGACATGCCTCTGTCCCGTTGTCGGAGCGATCCTGTCGTGGTTGACCCTTATAAATACCAGGGTTTCGCCGGTTCGGCGTGAAAAGCAACAGGGGTTTAAAAAAGAGGTGTTGGGAAACAGACCGGCCATGTTGCTCATCGGAGGCTATACCTTTCACAACTGGGAACTCCTTGGAATGTGGGCGTGGACTCCGGCATTCCTCGCCAGCTGGCTGGCCATGAATGGCACGGGAACATTAAGCAGTGCCGCCGGTTTTGGTTCCTATATCGCTGCATCTTTTCACCTGGCTGGCCTTATTGCGTCCTTTACCATGGGGTCACTGTCGGATCGCCTCGGACGTGTACGGCTCATCATGGTTCTTTCAGGGATTAGTACCGTCTGCTCCTTTGTTTTTGGATGGACTATCGGATGGCCGCTCATCTTTGTCATGGCAGTGGGGCTCATCTATGCCTTTTCCTCACTAGGCGATTCACCTGTCCTGTCGGCTGCCTTGACAGAGGTAGTGACACCCTCCTACCTGGGAACGGCCTTCGGTTTTCGCTCACTGCTGGGATTCGGGGCCGGTGCGATATCGCCCTTCGTCTTTGGTATCGTTTTAGATTGGACAAACCCTTTACGGGTAGCTGACAGTTATTATGCCAATTGGGGGTGGTCATTCACGGTCCTCGGGCTTGCGGGCCTCTGTGCTGTTTTTGCTGCCTTCAGGCTGCGGAGGATTTACAAGTAAGGTCAATCTACGGGATTCAAGGGGTCAAGGAGTCCTCTTCTCCCTCACTCCGGCCATTTCGTCTCTTCACTCACTTTGCTGTCGGTTTGCATATCCAGGTCATATCGGAAGAAGCCTTTTTCTTTGGATTCACTATCTTCTGTTGCATATTCAGTGGGGGCCGTCCCTTCAAGGAAGCATGCGAAGATAAACTTCTTGGAATCGGGTTTCGCCAGCAATCCCGTTTTCGGATCTATTTTGGCGAAGACGACGCCCTTTGGTGGAGTGAAAAACTCAACAGGCGTTCCGGCAAGTGCATCCTGCATAAAATAGAGGAAGATGGGGCTTGCAGCCCTGGAGCCGGTTTCGTATTTCCCCAGAGGCTTCAAGTCATCGAAGCCGACCCAGACACCTGCAACCAGGGAGGGGGTAAATCCCAGGAACCATGCATCCTTCGTGTCATTGGTTGTGCCCGTCTTTCCTGCTGCTGGTCTTTTCAATGCCCGTACACGCCATCCCGTTCCTCCCTGTACAACCTTTTGTAACAGGTGTGAGGTGACATAGGCTATCTTGGGGTCTATGACCTGTTCCACAACCGGTTCATAGTTTTCTACCACGTGTCCCGTTCGATCGACGATTCTTTTGATAAAATAGGGTTTCGTCCGCTTTCCACCGTTGGCAAAGACGCTGAAGGCTCCAACCATTTCCTGCAGCGTGATTCCCGATGTCCCCAGGGCCATGGAAAGGTCGCGTGCCAACGGGGAAGTTATGCCCAGGTTGATGGCATAGTCTGCAGCATAATCTATCCCTATGTCTTTCAGCACCTTAATGGTGACAAGGTTTCTCGATTTGATGAGGGCCGTTCTCAAGAGTGTGGGGCCGTAAAATTTTTCTTCGAAATTCTGGGGCTTCCAGAGGCTGTCCTTTAAGGTGTCCTTGTATATAATGGGGTTATCCATGATAACAGTGGCGGGGGTCATACCCTTGTCGAAGGCCGCTGTATAGACAAAGGGCTTGAAGGCCGATCCGGGTTGTCTCCTCGCTTGGGTCGCCCGGTTGAATTCGCTCTTTGCATAGTCCTTGCCCCCTATCATAGCGCGTATCTTGCCTGTTTTCGTGTCCATGCTCAGGAGGGCGCCCTGTACTTCCGGTTCTTGTTCCAGCGCCAAATCCAGTTCTTTGCCTTCTTCCCTGTCATCAATCTTCAGTATTCGTGCCTCTATAACGTCTCCGCTCTGGAGAACATCCGCCGGGTCTTTAACTGCTGTGGCATTATAGGCTATCTTGGGATCTGGTGTTCTGGCCCAGGACATATGCTTTAACAGCATAACTCCCCGGTGAGGACCGACCTGCAATTCGACGGACTTGCTTTTGCTGTCGATATTCGTTACCAGCGCCTCTACGATCTGTCCTGCGGCCAGGGCCTTTTGTTCTATTTTGACGGTCTGTTCTTCCAGAAAGGCGTCAAACTCTTCCTCTGGTATCTTTTTCAGAACACCTCGGTACCCCTCCCTCTTGTCGATCTCGAGGAGGCCTCTTTTGATCGCCGCCTTGGCGGCCTTTTGCATGGTCACATCAAGGGTGGTGTATACCTCCAATCCCTCTTTATAGAGTACATCCGTCCCATATCTCTTCTGTATATAACGACGCACATTTTCCGTGAAATAGGGCGCCAGTTTTTCTCGTTTTTCCGCATCTTCCAGCAGAATGGGCATTTCTGCCGTGATGGTCCTCTCTTCCTCCGTAATATACCCGTCTTCGGCCATTCTGTTTAATACATAAGTCCGCCGTAAACGTGCCCGTTCTTTATGTTGATAGGGGGAATAACGACTGGGTGCCTTGGGTAGTCCTCCCAAGAGTGCGGCCTCAGATAATGTCAGCTTTTCCGCACTTTTCCCAAAATACCGCTGAGAGGCCGCCTCTATGCCGTAGGTTCCATGTCCCAGGTATATTTGATTTAAGTAGAGGTTGAGGATTTCATATTTTTTGAGATATGTATTTAATCTGTAGGCCAGGATGGCTTCGCGTAACTTTCTTATGTAGCTCCTCTCAGGAGTCAGGAAAAGCGATTTTGCGACCTGCTGGGTTATGGTGCTCCCCCCCTGCACTATCGTTCCCGCCTGCAGATTTTTCATGAAGGCCCTGATGATGCTTATAAGATCTATTCCCTTATGGTGGAAGAATCGGGCGTCTTCCGCCGCTACAAATGCCTGGATGACAAATTTGGGGAGGTTCGTAACCTGGATGACCTTTCTGTCTTCGAGGTAGAATTCGTCAATCAATTCATCGTTATTCGCATATACCCGTGTTATGATACTGGGGCGGTAATCCTTCAGAGATGCTATGCTGGGCAGACCCTTGACAAGGGAATAAAAAAAAATACCCCCCCCCGCGAGTCCAACGAAAGAGAGGAGAAGAATTCCGATAACGATTATCTTGATGTACTTTTTCATTTTTGATTCAGTCATTCTTGCTGCGCATCGGTTTTCTTTTCGCCCGCTTTCACTACCCAGATGCTTGCCTCATAGAGGATCATCAGTGGCACTGCCATCATGATCTGGGTTACGATATCGGGAGGTGTAAAGAGGGCTGCAGTAATGAAAACCAGCAATATGGCGTATTTTCGCTTTTTTATCAGCATCCTTGAATTTACGACCCCTATCTTTCCAAGGAAAAACATAAATACGGGAAGTTCAAAAATGACTCCGAAGGCAAAGAGGAGTTTAAAGGAAAAAGAGAGATACTCCTTCATGGTGAGCATGGGTTTTATATCATCCGTGCCGAAGGCGAGAAAGAATTTAAAGCCGAAGGGGAAGACAATAAAATAAGCGAAGAGAGAGCCTCCGATAAAAAAGAGAGAGGAAAAGAATACAAAGGGCGTCACATATTTTTTTTCAGTACTGTAGAGTCCCGGTGATATGAATTTCCATATCTGATATAAGATAAAGGGCATGGTCAGGAGGATCGCCGCGAAAAAGGCCACCTTGAGATAGGTAAAGAAGGCCTCGGGCAGACTCGTAAATATCATCGAGCTGCCCTCGGGAAGGACGTCATTCAGGGGCATGGTCAGGACGCCATAGAGCCGTTCCTTAAAGAGGTAGCAAAGAACGAAACCTATACCTACTGCGTATAGAGACCGTATCAGCCTCTTTCTGAGCTCCTCCAGATGTTCCGTAAAGGGCATCTTTTCGTTGATTGATTCATTTGATTCATTCATATCTGAAAATGGAAGATCTGTGAAGATTAATAAAAACAGTAGTGAGTTGCAGGGTTATGTTTTAATTCAGTCCTTTTTTGTGTCGCTGTCTTTTTTATCGTGGAGGATTGAATCCTTGAGACCCTCTACCTCTTCCTTGATTTCGTCTGCCTGCAACGATTCCTTTACATCGTCAGTGGCCCTGCGAAACTCGGAGAGACCCCTGCCCAGGGTTTTCGCAAGATCGGGGAGTTTTTTTGGTCCGATAATGATGACTGCGATAACCAGTATTACAATAAGTTCCGGCATTCCTATACCAAACATACCATCACCCTCTTTTAAACATATAGTTTCACCATATATATATAGATGCAGGTCTTTGTCAATCTGTTTTCAGTTATTATCTTCGAAGCGCCACCGGCTCATGTCGGGCTTGTCCGGTCTGCCCACTAGTCCTTCAATTTTCATGCACAGGGAGAGCAGGTGTGAGTCCCCGCCGTGAGGGCAATGAATTTGCAAACCGACAGGCTCTTTTTCATAATGCAAATGGCCAATGGGAAGAGATGCGGCACAGCAGTCATATATGTTCCCCGGCCTTGTGTTCTGGAGTGATCTGGCGATGAAGGCCACGGCGTCGGCTGTGCTTTTACAGTCGTCTAGGGGCACAGGAAGGAGTGGCGTTGTGGGGGAGATCCATCCATCCAATCCCGCTAGTCTCTCTGTTCCAATGCGCGAGAGTTCATAAAGACGCCGTCTCATAATAACGTATGATTCTGCAGAGAGATCGAGGGCATGGGACAGTCGATCAATGACGACGGGTTCAATCTTGTCTCTTTCCGCAAAAAACCGGTCCCGCCCGAGGGTCGCTAACAAGTCGGAAGGAACAAGGTGGGCGAAGATTTCCACCGATTCTTCGGCTTCGGGCATCTCCACAGGGACCAATCGAGCACCGGAATCGGATAATCGATCCATCGCTTTGTCCATGCATGCCTTCACTATGGGATGGAGGTTTTCGAAAAAATGATGAGTCGGCACCCCCAGGGTTATACCTTCAGGGGAGTGTCCCGTGCACGGCAGTGGTACATCAGAGAGTATACTGTACACGAGGGTCGCATCTGCCGCAGAGTTGGTGAATAGCCCCAGGGAATCCATATCCGGGCACAGCGGTAGTATACCATCGAGGGGCCAGAGCCCCGTGCTGGTTTTATATCCAAATAAAGAGCAGAGCGCGGCAGGTAGCCGTACAGATCCGCCCGTATCGGAACCGATGGCACATGTGCAGAGCCCCGCTGCCTGAGCTACGGCCGATCCGCTGCTCGAACCTCCGGGTGTTTTGTGTACTTTAAGATCTGTGGGATTCCAGGGTGTGGGATGAGAAATGTTGTGGGCGCCTGCCGCGAATTCGGTGCATCGTGTCTTCCCGAGGATAATACATCCCGCCCGCTTGAGATCTTTAATGAATCGGCCTTCCCCTTGGATGATGTCCTCAATATCCATTCGGGAACCCCCTCTTGTAGGCATTCCCTCAACAGTGAGAAGATCCTTTACGGCTACCGTTACGCCCATCAGCGGTCCCAGATCGGTGCCTCCCCTCAACAGGCGGTCCAGTCCCGCCGCTACTGACAGCGCTCCTTCCCGGTCTACATGAACATAGGCTTCAAGTCTGGGATTGAGTGCTGCGATACGATCGAGATAGGCCCTCGTTACCTCCTCGCAGGTAATGTCTCCCTTTCGGAGGGAAAGGCCGAATTGAGCGATTGAGTTTTCTGTAAATGGATCTTCCAGAATCTGTGCCATAGTAATCAGCTCCTTATAAGCAATGAAGATAATCTTTTACATCCTTGCGATACATCAAATAGGTACCTCAATGTCAAGAAAAAAAGAAACATGAAAAAAAGAAACATGCTTTCCATATATTTTGCATTTCCCTCAAGAGTATGATAATTATATATTCACTAATTTATTAAGGTTGTTAACGTCTTAATCCTAACCCTCAATCCTAATGGTGGCAAAAGATGTTGTTAAAGACTGGTATTATTAAGGACGATAGGTACCTGAGGCACGAAACCGCTGCTTTTCATCCTGAATCTCCAAGACGGTTGGAATCAATCTATAACATGCTTGAAGAAACGGGGATGAATGAAAAGCTCCTTTTCATTGAACCGACCCATGCTACTCATGAAGAAATCGGCATGGTACACAAACAGTCATACATAGAATTTGTTGCAAAGACGGCCGGTAAGGGTCATTCATACCTTGATCCCGATACTGAGACTTCACCCGAATCCTATGAAACGGCAAAGCTGGCGGCGGGCGGTCTCTGTAACGCCATCGACAGCGTAATAGAGGGAAAAACAAAGAACGCCTTTGCCTTTGTGCGGCCGCCGGGACATCATGCCGAGGCCGACAGGGCTGCGGGGTTCTGCATATTTAATAATGTTGCAATTGGTGCGTTACATGCAATAGAGAAATATGACATGAAACGCATCCTCATAGTCGATTGGGATTTGCATCATGGCAACGGGACGCAACACTCCTTCTATGATGATCCCAGGGTTTTGTATTTTTCAACACACCAATACCCTTTTTATCCGGGATCAGGGAGCGTCAATGAGATAGGACGGGGCAAGGGACTCGGTTATACGATAAATGTTCCTCTGCGGGTGGGGCCCGGTGATGCGGAGTATTTAAAGATATTCAGGACCATTCTGAAACCCGTGGCACTTGATTACAAGCCTGACTTTATTTTGATCTCGGCGGGGTTCGATATATATTATAAAGATCCACTGGGGGGGATGAATGTCACCCCTCTTGGTTTCGCAAACTTGATGCGAGTGATGCTTGACATTGCCGATGAATGTTGCAATGGAAAGCTCGTAGCCGTCCTTGAAGGGGGCTACGAGCTGACGGGACTCACTCAGTCGATAGAAAAGGTTTTACTGGAGATGTGCGGTGAGACGCACCAGTCCGACGCAGATCTTGACAGTATTGAAGAGAAGGCAGAGTCCTACATTGATGAGATTATAAAGACAGTAACAGATCAGATAAAACCTCTATGGCAGGTATTCCGTTAGCAGACTGTCCTTGACCCCGCTGTTTCCGGGGATACAATCACACCAAAGGTACTTCAAGAGGAGTTCATATTGAAAATAACAAAGCATGAGGTTGAGCATGTGGCGCACTTGGCGCGACTCACAATTGGAGAAGAAGAAACAGAGAAATTCACCTCTCAGCTTAATGACATACTGGGATATATGGATATTCTCAACAAGGTTGACACTGCCGGCATTGAGCCGACGACACATGCCATCGATCTTACAAATGCCTTTCGAGAGGATACTGTGAAGGAATCCATGGGGACGGACGTTGCCCTGGCCAATGCGCCCGATGAATTTGGTGACTGCTTCAGGGTACCAAAGGTCATAGAATAGGAAAACCCTATGAAACTGAATCAGTTGACTATCCACGAATTACAGAAGAAATTGAGGGAAGGAGAGACTACTTCCCTGGAAACAACGGAAGCCCTCTTCGAGAGAATAAAGGCCGTCGAGGAACGGGTTAATTCCTATATTACACTCACTGAAAAGTCTGCACTGCAACAGGCGGAACATGCCGACACATTAATCAAAGAGGGAAAGGCAGGGGCGTTGACGGGTATTCCCATTGCCCTTAAGGACCTCATGTGTACAAAGGGTGTGAGGACTACCTGTGGGTCACGTATGCTGGAGAGATTTATCCCCCCCTACGATTCAACGGTAGTGCAAAAGCTGAGAGACGATGGAGCCGTCTTTCTCGGCAAGACAAACATGGATGAGTTCGCCATGGGATCGTCGACGGAGACCTCTTACTTTGGCGTGACGCGAAATCCCTGGGATCTGGAGAGGATACCGGGGGGATCGAGCGGTGGTTCCGCTGTTGCCGTTGCCGCCGACGAGTGTATCGCCTCCCTCGGTTCCGATACGGGTGGATCTATTCGACAACCTGCCGCTCACTGCGGCGTCGTGGGTCTGAAACCTACATATGGGCGTGTATCGCGCTTTGGACTTATCGCCTTCGCCTCTTCCCTTGACCAGATCGGTCCCTTTACCAAGGATGTGGAGGACTGCGCCATCATGATGAATGCCATATCGGGCTACGATCCCAGTGATTCTACCTCTGTCCCCGCCGATGTCCCCGATTATCGAGATTTCCTGTCACGGGACATAGAGGGGTGGATTGTAGGCATCCCGAAAGAATATTTCATCGAGGGGATCGATCCTGAGATTTCCGCCGCTATCGAAGGGGTGATCAAGGATGTAGAAAATCTCGGTGGACAATGCCGGGAAATCTCTATCCCCCATACGGAATACTGCGTTGCCGTTTATTACATAGTAGCTCCTTCGGAAGCGAGCTCTAATCTTGCGCGCTATGATGGTGTCAGGTACGGTTTCAGATCGGATCAAGGGAAGGACCTGATGGAGATGTACAAAATGAGCCGATCCGATGGTTTCGGCACCGAGGTCAAGAGGCGTATCATGATTGGGACCTATGCCCTCTCTTCGGGATACTATGATGCATATTACAAAAAGGCATCGCAGGTGCGCGCATTGATGAAGAAGGACTTTGAAAAGGCCTTTGAAACCTGTGACGTCATTGTTGCCCCCGTAACACCGACGCCGGCATTCAAGATCGGAGAGAAGCTCGATGATCCCCTCCAGATGTATTTGTCCGATATTTTTACCCTTTCTGCAAATCTTGCAGGCATTCCCGGAATTTCTGTTCCCTGTGGTTTCACGAAGGGAGATCTGCCGATGGGTGTGCAGTTTCTGGCGCCCCATTTTGGGGAAGGAAAGCTGTTACAGGTGGCACAGGCCTGCGAAAAGAATTCGAAAATTGAAAGAAGGAGACCTTCCCTGTAATGGAATACGAAGCCGTCATAGGTCTTGAAGTTCACGCCCAGTTACTGACCAACAGTAAAATATTCTGTAGTTGCTCTACCAGGTTTGGCGCCACGCCGAATAGCAATACCTGTCCCATTTGTCTCGGAATGCCCGGTGTTCTCCCCGTCATGAACAAGCGCGTCGTAGAATTCACCATAAAGATGGCACTGGCGACTCACTGCCGTATAAATCGCGTGAACAGCTTTGCCAGGAAAAACTATTTTTATCCCGATCTACCCAAGGGCTACCAGATATCCCAGTATGCCTATCCCCTCGCCGAAGCCGGTTATGTGGACGTTGAGGTCAATGGCGACACAAGGAGGATCGGCATTACCCGAATTCACATGGAGGAAGACGCGGGTAAGCTGGTGCACGACGAACGCAGTCCTTACAGCTATGTGGACTTGAATCGTGCCTGTGTACCACTCATTGAAATCGTCAGCGAACCCGATATGAGAACTACAGAGGAGGCGGCGATCTATCTCCGAAGGCTCCATGAAATTCTTGTATATCTGGAGATCTGTGACGGCAATATGGAAGAGGGGAGCTTCCGGTGCGATGCCAATATTTCACTGAGACCGAAGGGACAGGCCGAATTTGGCACGCGGGCGGAATTGAAAAACATGAACTCCTTCAGAAATGTCCAGCGTGCCCTGGGATATGAGATTTCGAGACAGCAGTATGTCCTCGATAGTGGTAGTACAGTGATCCAGGAGACCCGGTTATGGGATGATTCAGAGGGCGTCAGCCATTCCATGCGGGGGAAGGAAGAGGCCCATGATTACCGGTATTTCCCCGATCCCGATCTCGTGCCTATTGTCATATCTGAAGAGTGGATAGGTGAGATAGAGGAGATCATTCCCGAATTGCCGCTGGAGAAGAGAGAGAGGTTTGTCAGGGACTATGATATTCCTCCCTATGATGTGGGTGTCCTGACAGCCACACGTGCGCTGGC
>CAYMYS010000081.1:0-1923 GCA_964394725.1 uncultured Syntrophaceae bacterium | reverse complement strand
AATCATAGAGGAAAAGGGACTGAAACAGATCAGCGACTCAGGGGCCTTGGAATCGACAATCGATGATGTATTGAAGGCAAGCCCGAATCAGATTGAGCAATACAAAGGGGGCAAGGAAAAACTCTTTGGCTACTTTGTGGGGCAAACGATGAAGGCCACGCAGGGGAAGGCAAATCCCCAACTGGTCAACGAAATCCTGAAAAAGAAGCTTTCCGAATTATGATAAAAACGATCCGATGGGTTGATGACGCCGTGGTCATGATCGATCAGCGAGTCCTCCCGCACAGAGAAGAGTATCTTTCCTGCAGCGATTATCGAGAGGTTATCTCCGCCATAAAAAATATGGCCATACGGGGTGCCCCTGCCATAGGGATTGCCGCTGCCATGGGCATTGCCCTCGGCCTCAGTAACCTCTCCGTCCGGGCCGAAGCGGATATTAAGAACCATTTCTACCGTATCTGTGATGACCTTTCACAGGCCCGTCCCACCGCTGTTAATCTCTTCTGGGCAATCGAAAGAATGAAGAGGTGTTTTGAGCGCACCCTTCCCTTGGGGTTTGAATCCCTGAAAGAGGCCCTCGTCGATGAGGCCGTGACAATCTGCCGTGAGGATATAGAATCAAATAAGAAAATGGGACGATGGGGGAGGGAGTTTATCGCAGATGGCGCTTCCATACTGACCCATTGTAACGCAGGCGCCCTTGCCACGGGGGGCTATGGAACCGCCCTGGGAGTGATCAGGGCTGCCCATGAAGAGGGGAAGAAGATCCATGTCTTTGTCGACGAGACCAGACCGGTTCTCCAGGGGGCACGATTGACTGCCTGGGAGATGAAAAAGGAGAAAATTCCCGCAACGCTCATAGCCGATAACACGGCAGGGTCACTGATGCGGCAGGGAAGAATCGATCTCGTTATCGTAGGTGCCGACCGTATTGCCGCCAATGGCGATACGGCGAATAAAATAGGGACCTATTCCCTCGCCGTCGTTGCAGCGGAAAATGGTTTACCCTTCTATGTGGCGGCGCCGACGTCGACGATCGACAGGCGTGTTGCCCATGGTGATGATATTCCCATAGAAGAGAGGAGTGCCGATGAGGTGCTTACGGCTGGTGGTGTGAAGATAGCACCCGCCGGCATAATTGCCTTCAACCCCGCCTTTGATGTAACGCCCAACCGATATATAACGGCCATTATTACCGAGAAAGGTGTGGCAACCCCTCCCTTTGAAGAAAGTATCGACACATTATTCGGCGATCAAAGAGCACGTGAAGGGACGGAATTATGAAAAAAAAGAAACTCTTTCTCTTTGACTTTGATGGGGTGATCGTTGATTCATTCGCCTTTTACAGAGAATCGTCGGGACGATGCTTCGAGAAAATGGGCATCAACTCGGCCGCGACGCGCGATGATTTTCTCGATTTCTTCGAGGACAATTTTTATGTGGCCCTTACAAAACGGGGTATCGATATCGCGGAATTCGGAAGGGTGGCGAAACAAGTCGGTCCCACCGTCGATTCCAGTACCATAGTTCCCTTCTATAATGTGGTCCCTGTTCTGGAGACACTCGGTAAAGATAATGTACTCCTCGTCGTTTCCTCGAATTCCAGGAAAGCCATAGATCAAATCCTTTCACGACACAATCTTGACCGGTATTTCGATGAAATCCTGGGTGCCGATTTCATGTTCAGCAAGGTCGATAAGATTACCCATGCCATGAAAGAGTGGGAGATTGGAAAGAAGCGGACATATTTCATCGGAGATACGGCGGGAGATATACGAGAGGCCACAGAGGCGGGGGTCAAGACCGTCGCCGTAACCTGGGGCTGGCATTCGAAGGAACGGCTCATAAAGGCTGCCCCCGATTACCTTATAGAAGACCCTACCGAACTTTTCCATATCTAAGAGGTACCCTTCGAAAATTTCC
>CAYMYS010000080.1:0-12453 GCA_964394725.1 uncultured Syntrophaceae bacterium | reverse complement strand
ACAAGATTTCATTTCGTAATTATCAACATCTGGGCTTTTCAAAGTTATTTAGTAGGTAGGTGAAACAAACAGACTGATGCCGTCGAGCTGAGTGCTTGGGTTTATTCCTTATTCCTGAATCCACGTCACGATCTCTCAATAATGCACATCATGGCACGAACAGCTCGGGTTAAACCAATTCACATTTTTCAACAATAAATCTCTGTCATGTAGTGATCCGGCAGATAAGTATGGCTAATTGTCTGTTTTGGGAGGAAAAAGTGGTAACAACTCCGCTATTTTGATATCTCTCCCAATTCATACTTGACCTTACTAATTTGTATCGTTTATATTCTCATGAAAAGTCGGGTGCATGTTATTCTGAAGCCGTTGCCCCACAGATCAGCGGTTATGACGATGCACTAGGGCGACAAAACAGAGATTGCCCCGATAGGGGATAGTGGATGTGGGTTGCCGGAAGGATAAAATCGGTGTGGTCATTATTGGGCAGGTGGAAATCGCGACTCGCCATTCTTTCTAGAATTCATTCATACTCGACTTGTATCTCGTGATGTAATCTAAAAACTTTTGCTTTCGGAGACATGATGATTGGTCCAGCAAATAGAAAAATCATTCTTTTTTTTACCTCGATTCTATTATCGATATCTATAGTTATGGCTGCCTTTCCTGCAACAGCAGACATATGGGAACTGGTGGATAAGGGCCTCCATGTCGGAGAATTTCGATCACCCCAAAGGTCGATATTGGGAAATTCCGTAATTACAATCATAAAAATAGATCCGGCTCAATACACATTTAAATTACTAAGCGCCAAAGAAGTGGGAGTGAAGGGCATGACTCTGAAAGGCTGGTGTCGGCAATTTGGTTTGCTGGGCGGTGTCAATGCAGGCATGTATCAAACGGATGGCCTGTCAAACGTGGGATATATGAAAAATTTCACTCACATCAATAACGCGAGAATTGCTTCAAAATTTCTGTCTGTATTTGCCTGTAATCCCGTCGCTGAAGAAATTCGACGGGCAAAAATATTTGATATTGACGAAAGCAACATGAAAGATGTAATAGGAAATTACAACACGGTCGTTCAAAACTTGCGCTTAATCAAGAGGCCCGGTGAGAACAGGTGGTCAAAGCAGGCAAAAATATGGAGTGAGGTTGCACTTGGTGAGGACAGGGAGGGGAATATATTATTTATTTATTCACCGACTCCCTATTCAATGTATAAATTCAATGCTATACTCCTTACGCTTCCCGTTGATATTGTGTGCGCTCAGCATCTTGAAGGGGGTCCCGAGGCATCGATCTATCTGAGATATAAAGATGTTGAAATTGAAAAATACGGGAGTTACGATTCGAGTTTTACGGGGGTTGATCATACCCAGGGGGCGGCTTATATCCCCAATATGATAGGCTTCTCCCGGTAGATGCCGGCCCTGCTTTATGCTCTTTGCCGTTGAGGAAAAGTACTCGTATAACAACAAAACATATCCTCATCTTCACTGTATGATTCACACATTCCTTCCTCGTCACACCCCCGTTACCATAGACGCCTCTTTCGGTCATCTTTTCTCTGATGTTATGAAAGTACGATAAAAAATAACCTGTGCTTTTAAAATTGAGATGTAATATAATGTTCGCCATGAGTAAGAAGGATGGATTTGACCCGATAAAAAGGTCTGAAAAAATTGAAAAGATCGTCTGTGCAGGCGATCGAAGAAAGTACTACCGTTTCCGGCCGGCACGATTTTACGGAGGTATCGCGACGGCGGACTGCGTGGGCTGTTCCTTGCAGTGCATCTTCTGCTGGTCCTGGGATGAGGTTGTTGACCCCGCACAATACGGTCGCTTTTATTCTCCCCAGGAGGTTGCGAGAAAAGTTACAAATATCATTCACAAAAAGGGTTATCGCAAGGTGAGAATAAGCGGCAATGAGCCCACTATTGCAAGGGAGCATCTGTTGAAGTTGATGGAGCTTATCCCCTCGGATGTACTCTTTATACTGGAGACAAACGGAATAATGATTGGTCACGACGAGACATATGCCGATGATCTCGCACGGTATAGTAATCTTTACGTTCGTATAGGTCTGAAGGGCTGTAATGAAGATGAGTTTTCGGCGATTACGGGCGCCCATCCCGTGGGATTTTCTCTTCAGCTTGAGGCGCTGAAAAATCTTTACGAGGCAGGCGTGAAGGTCTATCCCGCCGCTATGGTGAGCTTCTCTTCCCCTGATAGTATCAAGGCACTCAAGAGAAAATTGAGGAAAATTGACAAAAAATTTGAGGATTTTGAAATCGAGGAACTCGCTCTCTACAAAGGTGTGGAAGAAAGATTGAAAGGATCAGGGATTGAATATGGAATAGCCTATGAACCGTAGCAGGTGCCGACGATCTCAAAATAATCGTAGGAGTTTTTTAAGAAACTGCTCTCTCAACGGTCGGATCTGATTCGCATGAACTCTGAATTCACTAGAAAACCGGGCTATGGTTTTCTCTCTTTTCGCCGCTTCCATGGCTGTCTTCGCTTTAAATCCCGCATCATGTCGCTTTCGCAGATTGTGCACTTCGCCTCTTCTCCTTGCCATTTTTGAAGGCTGGCATGCACCATGTTTCCCTGTCCAACTTTTAGGGATAGTTATATTTTTAGGGGATTTTGTTCAAGATTTAAGGGTTTCCCCAATAGACAGTTTGCGAGGGGGACGCTACTATATATAGGTCGAAAATTTTAATAGGTCCTAATGAAAGGCGAGTGTGAGGAACAACTTGGTAACTTGAAACAACAAACTTAAAGGAGGATCGAAGTGATGAAAAAAGATTGTCTGAAAAGGATTGTAGTAACCGCTTGTATTTTTTCAATGCTGATTTTGCCCGGTTTCTACACCGCGGCAGCTGAGGCGAAAACCATGACTCTAACTTATGCGACCAATACGGCGCCGACGGGATTGCGGGGGATTGCTGAAAAGGGGTTTTTAGACGAAATAGAGCGCCTCAGCGAAGGCAAGATTAAAATTAGGGCGTACTGGGGTCAATCTCTTCTGAAGGGAAAAGAGATTTTGAAAGGGGTTAAAGATGGTACCGTCAATATGGGGCATGTCAATATAAATTATTACCCCAACCGCTTGGTCAAAAACAGTGCCATTACACTGATGCAGCGTGGACCTGTCAAATACGAAAATAGAATGTGGGTTTACGATACGATGTATGAAACAATTCCGAAGTTAACTGACGAGATAACAAAATACAATCAAAAGATTATCTATCAGTATTCCGTTTCACCCTTTGCGGGTACCTTCAACAAGCCGGTAACCTCTTTGGCAGATTACAAGGGCCTCAGGATTAGGGCTTCCAGTCGCTGGACATTGTCGGTTTTGAAAGGAACCGGGGCGATTCCTGTCTCTGTGCCCTGGGGAGATTGTTATATGGCCCTGCAGACAAATGCAATTGAGGGGGTTTTTACAAACCTTGACGCGATCCACCGGGTCAAATTGGATGAAGTCGCTCCAAATCTTTTAGTCTTTAAAGAACTGTGGGTGGCAAATCCCTACCTGATCACAGTGAATCTCAAGAAATGGAACAAGTTGCCCAAAGAAACACAGGAGATTATCGAAAAGGCGGCAATAAATTCCAGGAAAAATTTTGCGATCACTTACAGAAAAATGTTTGGAGAAATTATTGCGGCGCAGAAAAAGGCTGGTTACAAGGTTGCCTTTGCCCAAAAGGAAGATATTGATGCGTGGATGAATCTGAAAGAAGTACAGGAAATCAAGGCGCAGTGGATCAGAGAGGTCAACCAGGCATCTGGTAAGACGGATGCAGCCGATGTCCTGAATAAAATCGAAAACATTGTCGTTGAGGGGATTAAAAAAGATAATTGATCGAATGGGTTAACTGTCTAAAACAGATTGCCAGTGCCTAATGGAATCTGTTTTAGACAGTATTGGCCTGATTCTATTAGTTTCTTAGGGAGAGCTTCAGTGAAAAAGCAGATTACTTTTATTAACAAGACATTTGCGGAAATTTGTGGCTGGCTTTTGAGTGTAATTATGGTTCTTCTGGCCGTTGATTTTATTGGGCGCGGATTGTCGATGCCTGTGATAGGTGTGGCTGAAATCGCGGTGTTTGCGATGGTCGCGGTGGTCTATCTGGGGCTTCCCCATTGTGAAGAGCAGCGCGGGCACGTCAGGGTAGAGGCTGTTTTAATCAGGCTGCCGAAGAAAATCAAAGCGTTGATCGATTTATGTTGTTATCTTCTGGCGATTTTCATAATTGCTATTGCGATCTATGCCGCGGGCGCAAATGCGGTATCCGCATATGTTGATAAAGAAGCGGTTCAAGGGCCTACTCCTTTACTGACTTTTCCGGTAAAAATTGTCATGGTTATCGGTCTGATTTTCTATTTGGTTCAATTGGTGATTAATTTTTTTGAAGACTTAAAAAGCGGCGATCTAAAAAAAATGTCAGGGTTTTAAGGGAGGTTTTTCGGTGGAATTTACTACTGTTGGTGTACTGGCAATAATTGGGCTTCTGGTGCTTCTGGGCCTCGGTGTTCATATCAGCATCGATTTTTTGGTTGTGGGATTTGTCGGCACACTGTTGCTGATCGGTCTCGAAGCCGCTCTGTCTCTGTTAGGTGAAACCCTGTATTATTCGATCGCAACGCCGACTTTTTGCGTTTTACCCCTATTTATACTGATGGGCTCATTTGCCACACGGGGCGGTTTCGCCAAACAGGCCTATGACAATGTACATACAATATCTTCAGGCATTCCAGGCTCGCTTGCGATCGCAACTTCATTCGGGAGCGCTGTTTTTGCTTCGATTTGCGGATCATCGCTTGCTACCGCAACAATCTTTGGCAAACTTGCCATGCCGGAGATGAGAAAGTATAATTACGACAAGAAATTCGCTCTTGGGAGCATCGCGTCCTCAGGGACATTTGCCTGCATGATTCCGCCAAGCGGCATGTTTATATTGTTTGCCATATTTACGGAACAATCTGTCGGGAGACTGTTTATGGCCGGCATCATTCCCGGCATCTTAACCGCCATTGTTTATGGAACATCCATGTTCCTCAGGGCTAAACTGAATCCCAATCTGGCCCCAATGATGCCGGAAGAAAAAAATGTGAGGATGTTCGATAGAACGAAAGCGTTCGGGAGGTTGTGGCCGATTTTCACACTGGCTTTTATTGTTATCGGCGGCATATATTCCGGAGTTTTTACACCGACTGAAGCCGGTGCTGCCGGTGCCCTAGGGACTCTGTTCTTCGGACTCTGGCAAGGGCCTCTTCGGCGTCTGGCGACTGTTAAAACGGCATTGCGTGAATCTGCCCACACCACATCGATGTTGTTTTTCATCATTATAACGGCACTGTTTTTTAGCCGCTTCCTCGCCGTGACCCGTATACCCTTTGAGCTTGCAGATTTTTTACAAAGCTGGCAAGTGCCGCGCATTGCAATACTATTAAGTGTCCTTTTACTCTGGCTGATTCTTGGGATGCTGGTTGTCCAGGCGGCTGTTTTTGCCCTGACCCTTCCCATTCTCTTCCCTGTGATCACAGGCCTCGGTTACGATCCCATATGGTTTTGTGTCATTGCCATGAAGCTGAACGAAATCGCTGGAGTAACGCCTCCCGTTGGGCTGAATGCCTTTGCTCTTGCCGGAGTCGCTGGAGAGGGGACAAAAGTTGAAGATGTTTTTAGCGGTGTATATCCATTTATTCTCTGTGATATTATAGTCATAATTGTTTTGTTCGTCTTTCCGGATATTGTGCTTTTTCTACCAAATGCAATGCTGGGATAATAAAGCATGTCTCTGTAATAGTTGCTATACCTTTTTTGAGCAGATGCGTCATTGTATAATGGCCAACCCACGTATGTTTGCTGGCGGGATCTATTAAATCTATGAAAGGAAAAATAAATTCAAATGGCATATCAATATGACATAATATTAAAAAATGGGATTGTGGTTGATCCGGTAAATAACCGCAAGGGAGATTTTGACGTGGGCATCGCCGATGGTAAAATAAAGGATGTTTCATATGATCTGGATCCTGCATTGGCCCTTGACTGTTTTGATTTAAATGGCTTGTATGTATTGCCGGGCATTATCGATTTGCATGTGCATGCCTCTGCGTGGATTGGCGGGAGATTTGCACATAAAATGATGGCGCAGGCCGGTGTTACCACAGCATTGGATATGTCTGGACCGATTGAAAGCGTACTCGATATTGCTAGAGATTTCGGTGTCGGATTGAATCTTGCCTGTGTGCAATATCTCCGGCCCGGATACACTGTTACCGATACCAACCCTTCTAAAGCTGAATTGAAAGATCTCCTCGACGTCAGTCTGGCAGCGGGCGCCATCGGTTTTAAAATTTTAGGCGGACATTATCCTTTGACCCCGCAGGCTTCCGCTACAGCGATTGACGTTGTTAATGAAAATGGCAGCTATATTGCCATGCATGTCGGAACAACGGAAACAGATTCCAATATAGAAGGATTATATGAAGCGCTGGAATTGGCAAATGGTAAATCGATTCATATCGCTCATATAAACAGCTATTGCCGGGGAGGCGTAAGGGACTATATGACGGAAACGGAGGAGGCCCTGAACGCCATTGCTAAAAACCCAAATATTTCATGCGAATCTTATCTTTCGCTAATAAACGGAACAAGTGCGAAGTGCGCTGACGGATATCTGGAGAGCAAAGCGACAGCAAGGTGTCTTGAGGAGGGCGGTTTTGATGCTACTGAGCAGGGAATGGAGGATGCGATTCTTTCCGGATGGGCACAAATCAGTGTCGAGTCGGGCGGCACCACGATTCTGGCTTCAGGAAAAAAGGGACTTAACTGGTGGAATAATAAAAAGACGGATACGACAGTCAGTTTCGACGTAAACCCACCTGTACCCCGGATCCGACTGGTAACTGCAAAAGATGAGTCCGATAAATTTGTCGTTGATTGTATTTCAACCGACGGTGGTGGAATCCCCAGAAATTCAATCGTCCCAATGGGCTTAGGGCTAGTAAAGCTTCAGGCAATTGATATTAATGATTTTGTCGTCAAAACCAGCCGGAATCCAGCCGGCATTCTGGGGCTTAAAAACAAAGGTCATCTTTCTCTAGGTGCCGATGCCGACATTACAGTCGTGGATCTGGAAAGGCAGAAGCCTTATATGAGTTTGGGGAATGGCAAAATGATCAGCTACAGGGGATATGTATGCGGTCAAGGCACTCACATCATAACAACTCCTAGAGGTGAGGCCCATGTCAAGGAAAAAGGCCTTCAGGCGATTGTGGTCGATCCGTCCGAATCTCCTTTTTTGAAACGGCGGCAGTAATATGAAGAAGAAAGTAATTACCGCTGGTTTACCTCAACATTAAAGAGGGGTGCTAATTGCTATCACTCAAGGTGTCGAAATATATGAAAGTGGAGATATCTGGTAAATATTAAAGAACATTAACTACTTATAACACATCTGCAAATTTAAGTTACTTAGAAGTAGTATAGGCTGGGTGATATCAAGTCGGTAAATCGGGTTATGTGTCCAGATCTACCAGCCCTTTTTTGATCGCATATTTAGTCAACTCTGCCGTACCCCTGAGTTGAAGCTTGTACTGGATTTTAACCCTGTGGGCCTCGATTGTTTTCGTGCTGACGAACAACCGCCGGGCTATTTCTCGATTTGGATTGCCCTCTGCGATCAGCTGAAGCACTTCTCTCTCACGTTCCGTGAGCTTGTCCAATCCCAGCGGCTCAGAAATTGAATCCTGTTGTTGGTGGATATAGTTTTCGATTACTTTTTTGGATATGGATGGGCTCAAAAAAACATCACCGTCATGGGCAACATGAATCGCCTTGATCAAATCGGTTGGCGCTGAACGTTTGATCAAATATCCGGAGGCGCCGGCCCGGAGAGTTTCAAAAATATATTCGTCATTTGTATGCATTGAAAGGATCATTATTTTAATTGAGGGGAATCGTTTTTTGATTTGACGCGTTGCGTCCATGCCGTTGAGTTCCGGCATGGTGATATCCATAAGCACGACATCGGGGTTCAACTGTTCGGCTTTTTTAATGGCTTCTCTTCCATTCTCCGCCTCTCCGACGATTTCGATGTCGCTTTCTTCTGAAAGTAGTGAGCAAAGGCCTTTGCGGACAAGGGTATGGTCATCGGCAACCAGCACTTTAATCTTATCCATTTTTCATCCTCTTTTTCCAGGGTATGTCAGCCGAGATACGGGTACCGCAGTCTGGATGCGAGCGGACGTTCAGTTTGCCACCTATTAAGGCGATTCGTTCGCGCATACCTAGAAGCCCCAGCCTGTCATTAATTTTATCGTTGCCAACGAAATCATCCACGTAAAAACCATGGCCATCATCTTCAACAATGGTTGAAAACATGCCGTCTTTGTTGAGCCTGAGTGATACATTCAGCGTTGAGGCCCCGGCATGCTTTAAAACATTGGTTGTCGCTTCTTGTACAAAGCGATAAATTGCCGTTTCAATTTCCTCCGTCGGTCTTTCTCTCAGATTTGAAACATCGTAATGCGTTTTTACATTCCCTTTCTCTTCAATTCGACCCAGATACCACCGCAGCGTCGGGACGAGACCAAAATCTCTGAGCATGGGTGGCCACAGATTAAGAGACAAATCATGGGCCTGTTCGGAAAGCCTGTCAATAATATTTTGGGTGTCAATCAATAGGTTTTTCGCTTTATGGTTGCAGTCAGGCGGGAGCGCTTTTTCGATGGCGGATAAATTAATGATGGCTCCCGTAAGGGACTGGCCGATTTCATCATGAAGCTCAAAAGAGATTTTTCGACAAGTCGATTCCTGAACTTCAAAAACCTTGGCCGAAAGCCTCTCCAATTCCTTTTCGTGTTGCATGATCTCATTCAATAACTGCATATTCCGGACAGCGACGGCAAGTGAGGCCGCCACATCCTGAAGGATATCGATTTTTTCAGAATGTAAGCTGAGTGCGGTACATCCGGAAAGATTGAGGGAACCGATCAGTTCATCCTTTGAAACGAGGGGGATGCTGACGTAACCACTTATGCCGTCCTCCCTCAATAATTCTTCGACGACAGAGGATTTTTTTCGAGATTTAAGGTCGTCCATCCAGATCAGATTTCCTTCACATAGCGCATCCGCATTAAAAAGGCTAATGGGAAAAACCGCTCCCGAGGTAAGCCTGCTCTCTTTATCTGCATCAACGGCCAGTACTGTTGCGGTTTTTTTCTGGAAGTCGAAAATAAAGAGACTGGCCCTGAAGTTTTCGTAAAGATTTCTGACATATCGCAAGACATCGCGGGCGGCTTTTTCTGAGAAGTTTCCTTCTAATATTGCCTGATCGATTTTATGTAATATGTTTAGCTGGTTTGAGAAGCGCTTCAAGGAGTGTTCGACCCTTTTGCGTTTGAAGGTATTTACGAGAAGAACGAAAATGATCAGCGCAAGACAGACAATGCTCGATATAACCCCCCATACCAGTTTTTTGTATTCGGCATAGAATGAAAAGGGAATATTGATGATTTCGGAATCTTCCGGTAATATGTCTCGCGCAATCTTAAATCGCTGCAATTGACTATAATCAAACATATAGCTGTTTAGACTTTCCTTAACAACTGGGATATTCTGAACATCTTCCCCATTCAAGATACGAAGGGCAATTTCAGCCGCTTTTCTTCCTTGAGTCCTCCCGCTGGCCATCATACCGCCCACGATGCCGTTACCCAGATAACAATCCCAGAAAGAATAGATTGGCGCCTTGCAGTATTTTATCATTAAGCCAAGGCTCTCTTTCATTGCAAAGGTTTTTCCCGAACGATCAGACGTAAAATTTACATAGAGAACCAGGGTGTCATTCGGAACTTGATTCAATTTCAATTGAACTTCTTCGATGGTTAAATCGGTGATGAAATTGAACATGGATGCATTTTTAAAATGCTTAAAATTCTGAACAAATGTTTTGATGGTGGCAATGCTGGTTTCTGACTTGTCTACGATCACCAGTACGTTTTTTGTTTTCGGGTGCAGACGCAGGGCCACATTTACTGTTTCCAAAATGTCGATGTTCTCAACTACGCCTGTAAAGAGCTCACGGCCGAACATTTCGAATTCATCGAAATAATTGACGCCGCAGAAAACGAAGGGTGTGGCAAGAAAGAGCTGTTGTTGATATTTAAGCAAAAAATTGAAAGCCGGGTCATCGGTGGCGATGATCAGATCGAAGTTGCTGAAGATGTATTTCTTTTTAAAAAAATCATACAGGTTCTGGATATGTTCCGTATCGCCGGTTCTTTCAACATCCATATATTCATAATGGATGCGCAAGTTTGTTGATGGAATCTTATGGTCAGCAAGAAAGGATTCTATCCCTTCAGCGATACTGTCATTCCACACATGCCCCTTATGAAATGACTGCAAAATCAGGATGTCTCTATTACGAATATCTTGGGGGTATGTTACTGAAGCGGGCAGGATAAAAAGGAGACAGACCGATAGGAGGATGTAAAAACAAATACCCTTTTTATGTCTTTTTAAGCTCATCTAGTTTTTGAGGCCCATCCAGAAACGTACAAATATATAAAATAATAGGATTAAATGCACATTATAAGGCGGACCAATTTTGTAATTGATGGTAGCCTTGTTTTGTGAGGCATTAGAATGCAAAGCCATAATAGAGAAAAGGCCACCGAAAAATGTAAAAAAAATACAAAGCCTAGCTACCACCCATGCATCACAGCATTCGCACATGGTAGAAATGGAACTAGTAGACGTAATACTCAAAGAGAAAAGTACCATATATAGGCTGGTGCTGCAAGACATTACGAGACCCAGAATCCATCACAGGTTTAAGAAAGCCGGTCATTTTTTAGATTTATGATCATAAAAACCATTTAACTGTTCGATATCTGCGTTTCTTTGGACCTGGTTGCGTCTGTATGGCTGCTTACCTTTTAATTCGTTGTTAAAATCCTGGTTCTTTCTCATCTTTGATGGACTCGTAAAAAGTTGAAAATCGAATCACTCCAGAGCAGGCGGGAGTCCACAAGCACTTGAAAGAACTGGATTCCCGATCAAGCCGGGAATGACAAGACGACAGGAAATCGACTTTTTACGAAACTGTCATTGTTGAGTTTTTTGCAGAAATTTTGATAGTCCCCCGTCACATGTCACAGTCCAGCACATATGCATCGAGGTAATCCGTATCGACATATTTTTCACTTATGGCCTTGTCGCGTACTGATATATTTGCAAGATGCACGGTTTCCTTATCTCCAGACACGAGGGGGTGCCAGTCGGCCAGTTCTTTCCCTTCGTAAATACGGCGGTAGGCGCAGGTAGTGGGAAGACTTTGAAATTCGTCAACCTTGTCTGGTGTTAGTACAATGCACTCGGAAAGGACATCGAAACGATTTTTGTAACATGTGCAAAGACATGTTTCCAAATCGAGATAACGGCATGCCACGCCGGTGTACAAGACACGATTCGTCTCTTCTTCCTCCAGTTTGAAGAGACAGCAGCGGCCGCAGCCGTCGCAGAGCGACTCCCACTCATCGGTGGTCATTTCTTCAAATGATTTAAACTCCCAGAAGTTCACTTTTCCCTCAGACATGAAATTACTTGTCGGCGACAACCCACATACGATGATTATCGGTATCGGCAACAGTGGCGGTAAGACCGTAGTCGTGAATGATTGAAATTATCTCCTTCGATCCGAGAAATCGACTGCCCATGAGAAATAATTTTTCCATGAGTGCGACAACCTTGATCGATCTCCGTGAAATGTCGGGCTCTTCAATGACCAGTCTTCCCCCCGGCGCGAGGACGCGAATAAGGTCGCCTATGGCGCGTTTCTGGTCATGAAAATGGTGCAATGCGTCGACAACGAGAATCCTGTCGAAAAAGCCATCGGCAAAAGGGAGCTTTTCAGACACGGCACGAACGGCGAGCAGGTCTTCTTTTTTGCCCACTTCCTTCAGCATGCCTGAAGAAAAATCGCTTACGACGAGGCCTCCTACAAGTGGTCTCAGAAACGCTGAAGCACGACCCGTTCCTCCCCCCGCGTCGAGAAGCCATCCGTCGGCAGGAAGGCGTAACAGGGCCTGTAAAGTGTCCCTGTCCGGTTTACCAATTACTTGATCATAAAAGGACGAAATAATGTCAAAATGTCCGTTCATAGTTTAACCAATAAAAGTCGGTCACATTAGTTGGAGAAAAGAAATCAAGGGTTCCAGGGGTCAAGGAGACCTTTTCTTAAGACATTCTAAGCGTTTGTAACATGCTTTCGATTTCCGCTGTGCCTTTTTTGGTAGCCGTTCACGGTTATCGGTTCACTGTTTTTCCTGTAATACTTTTTTTTCTCTTTATTATTACTCCGGCAATTAAATATATCAACTGTCATGCCGGACTTGATCCGGCATCCAGTCTTATCCTGGATTCCC
>CAYMYS010000079.1:0-12646 GCA_964394725.1 uncultured Syntrophaceae bacterium | reverse complement strand
ATAGAGAAGGAATATTTTGGAGTTAAAGTAACTATAATAAGAAATGTAATTAGTTTTTTTATAGCACTTATTGTGTCGTTATCAATCGGGATTTTCTTTAATGAGATATTATGAAGATGCAAAATAAGCGTATTAAAGCATTGTCGGCAGCAATTTATTTTGCATTTATTGTAAGTTCTTTCGTGATTGGGTTTAAACCAGGAGAACAAATAGGACATAATTTCATTTCCTTTTCCATTGAAATGTTGAAGCTTTTACCTTGTGCTTTTATTTTGATTGGTTTGTTTGAAGTGTGGGTAAAAAGGGAAAGTGTTGAGAAACACTTAGGAAAAGACTCTGGGGCGATGGGCTATGCCTTGGTTATACTTCTTGCAGGAACTACTGTTGGAGGATTATATGTAGCTTTTCCTGTTGCTTATTCTTTGTTTAAAAAAGGAGCCAAACTTTCTGTTATTTTTACCTACATTGGTGCTTCTGCAATTTGCAGAGTTCCGATGGTAATCTTTGAATCTTCGTTCATGGGGATAAAATTTAGCTTGATAAGACTGATTGTTTCTATACCGTTGGTTATTTTAAGTTCTGTAATGCTGGGGAATTATCTTGCAAAGAGACATTACAGAATAATGGAAGGAAAATAGAAAGAGTATAACAAATTACTGCACTGGATTTTTACTCCGCTCCGCTTCGTAAAAACCAGTGAGTTCAACTGTTATGCTTGGCAAGACAACGAGGGAACTATGTCAGGCCTGTCTGCTATCGAAAAGCGTAAGCTCGAACGGGCTTTCGGGCGAATTTCGGAATTCCTCTGCCGCTGGTTCAATCATGTTCCTACGATGGTTCAATCTTGCAGATTGAACCACAACCTTAAAGAGAAGTGCTCAACGCCATAGGTCAACGTCAATTTAAGTTACTTGAAAGTCGAATTCATGTCTTCCTGTCATTCCCGGCTTGATCGGGAATCCAGTCCTTTCAAGTGCTTATGGATTCCCACCTATCGCGGAAGTGACTCTATTTTTAACTTTTTAAGAGACCATCATGCATGCATTGTGCACAATCGATAATGGTGTGTCAAGAATGATGATCTATGGTATATCAAAAGAAAAGAGATGTGAAAAAAATACCTGCAAAAAGCAAGAATGTACACATGTACCAATGACATCATTTTAGAGGTGTGATTATGAGATGGACAAAGATTATCCTTCTACAGATTCTGCTTTTTCTTGTTTGCACCGATGCCTTCGCCGTTCTTCCCCCTTCGCACTACCAGAAGGAGGCCCTTAAATCGGGAATAAAGGCCATTGCTGTATGCGGAGTATTGGTATCTCTATCATATCGATAAAAAACCGGCGGGCTATCTCCACATTGTACAAAAGCGGCTTATGGACAGATTCGGCGCCTTCCTTTTCGAGCATGAATTTGTCATCACAGGCGGAGGCCTTTAGAAAATAAGGATCATACAGTTGATGCGTGTTTCCTGAGAGAGTTGTTTTTCTCGATCGTCATTGCATAACACATTACAGGTGATGATCTTCGATAGATTATCGCAGATGGCATAACTCTAATATACTTTACGGCTATTGATGTCACCTACTGGCAAGATACTTGTACTTTCCGATTTAGAAGGAATAGTAAAGATATATTTACTCTATCTTAACAACCCTTACTTATCAATTATTCTTGACTTTTAATATGAATTCGTATTATCAATGTCGTGAATTTTTGTTCTATTTTTTGTAATCAATTTCAGTAGTCTTAATTCTTTAACGTTAAAAGAGGGAATTATGATCTAACTTTAAAACATACCCCGTTTCACTCACCCAGTGGCGGGGTGTTTTATGCAGATCGGGGAATGTAAAATGCTTTAAGCTGCCCACGTGCACCTACAGTCAGGAGGTATTACCATGTTGAAGAAAATAGCAATTCTAACTATTTGTATCACCGTGCTGTTTACAATGACCGGCCCGTTGTTTGCGTTTAATAACGATGAGTTAGAACAATTGCTAAACACAAACCGCTGCTGTCGTTGTGACCTGGTAAGAATAGAACTGCCTGGGGCAGACCTGTCCGGGGCATGGCTTCCCAGGTCAAAACTGAACTATGCAAACCTGTCCGGGGCAAACCTGTCCGGGGCAGACCTGTCCGAGGCATGGTTGTGCTTTGCAAACCTGTCCGGGGCAAACCTGGACGGGGCAGACTTGTCTGAGGCAGAGCTCTACAAGGTAGACTTGTCCAAGGCAAACCTGTTCGGGGCAAAACTGAGAGGAGCAGATCTGTGCGGAGCAGATCTGTCCGGGGCAAACCTGTGGTGGGCAGACCTGTCCAATGCAGACCTGAAGGGGGCAAACCTGTCCGGGGCAAACTTGTCCGGGGCAAAACTGTCCGGGGCAAGATGGATCGATGGTCGTAGGTGCAAAAAAGGATCTAGGGGACATTGTGAGTTTGAATAGCTTTTACATATCGTCAATTACCGGCAAAATTTCCAAGTATACATATCTGATAAGTACACAGCATATTCGAAAACAATAACAGTGCTTGAATGGTGATTTACGCAGAGTGGCAAGATATGTGAACTTTTCGATTTCGGATCTTTGATAAATGTATGTGATGCATACATTTAATACTGTCACCTCAAGAGCATTAGGAAATATTGCCATTTTGAAGGGTTGAAGTTTTACGTTGCCCGTTGTGTGTTGCTTCCTGTAAGAGGGCATCAGGGTTATGTTTCGTACACCCTATCTTTCAAATCATACTTAATTAAGCATTCTCTTGACTTCCAAATGGATTAGTGGAAAATGAAATTAAATAGGAGGTATTTATGAAACGAGCATTAATGTTCCTACTGGCAGTGGCTGTAGTATTTATGTGTACGAGTTCTATTGCGGTGGCAGACTGTAGCGATAAAAGGGGCGTGTGCTTTGCTATCCCGGAGTGTTCGTACGCGACCTGCGGGGAAATCTGGAAAGGAAGCATGGACTATGGTACCTGCTGGAGCTGGGGTGCTGGATGTAAGCCCTGTCACAGCCAGGAGACCTATCGCCGGGAGTGCAAAGAGAAGTTTGCTCCCGGTGGCACCAGCACTTTAGGCTGCAACTGTACACACTGGTATTTTTCGTTCCGGGACCAAAACGGCAACGAGATTGATAACTAAGGAAGTTCTTATCAATTGCCTGACATGATTTTGCCGTGATGTACTTCCTAGAAGAGTTATTTATTGTGACCTGCGATCTATAGTAGAGTACAAACGGCGGTCTGTGAGCAGCGCCTGTTACATAATTATCAGATATCTGAACTTTTAAAAGCGGAGAGAAAGTGTCGATATTCGATTCATACATTTAACATTGTGAAAGGGTCCAGCCTTACACCACAAGTTGTGCGTTACTTCCTGAAGTTGGTAAAGCGTGAGATGAGTTATTCGTCGGAGATTATAAATGGTAATCAATAACAAGAGCGGACTTGATCTCTTATCCGACGCTAGTCAATGGTCAAGGCCTGACCCCATTTTCTCCGGGGCGGAATCCGCATCCAATGCATTCCAGATCATCTCAGCCAAAGCCAACTCTGGACTACCTGAGGCTATCTGAGAAAGGTGATCCCTCTTGACTGCTACCTTAATCTTTTTAACGACGGACATATCAATCCTTTAAATTGGCCATTAGCAATGCGGCATATTCTCTGACTCTCAAAATAAACAACCCCGCCACTATATGTGAAACGAAGTATGTTTTAAAGTCAGGTCATAATTCCCTCTTTTTTTACTGTAAAGAATTCAGACTCCTGATACTGATTACAAGGTTACAGAACAATTCCTCTTTTTGTGGAATGATACTCCCATTACTTTTAAAGTCAAGAATTTTATGTGTAATATAGACTCCCGCCTCAGGTGGAGTAACTTGATCGTACTGACTACCTTTTGTACTGTGTAACGGAGCGCATATGATAAAAAATCGCTCTTTCAGGAAGCAGTCTGTTAATCGGTTTTTAAGATAATATGCATTCTCTTAAAAATACTGCTAATTTGACTTTTGTACAAACTATTTATTGTAGTCCATCATTGTGGTTGATGCGCTTTAATTGCAGCTTTCGCCCTGTATCACTCAGTCAAGTTCAAGGAAAATCGGCAGTGTCTGGCAAATGTGTCATTTGTTTTATGAATGTTGTGTCTCCTTAACTCCCCATTATTCATTACGAATCCTCCGGATACCGGAAGTTTGAATAATCGCCCTTCGAACTATAGGAGCGGCCCCTTGGTTCAAGAAAAGAAGAATACCCATATCATTTCTGCCAATACTTTCTAAGTAGGCAGCATACGCAGTAAGTCTTTCATTGAGTTCGTTGTTTGATCGCGCTTTTGCATTATTGTAACCATTGCCCGTGAAACTTCCAAGAGAGATATATTGGATCAACGAATATTCGCTCAGATCGTCAGACTGTATGCATTGATTATGTGCACGTCCAAGTGCGCCTATCAGATAGTTCTGCAGAAGGTATGTTTTCAGAACGAGCTGCTCCGCACACTCTGAGATGCCTTGAAATGTAAGGAATTGCTTACACTCCGAAAGGACAATCACTCGATTGATTATATCAGCAGCCACGACATCTATTTGAATACGAGGTGTCCCATATGGTAAACATGACGGCAGCATAATTTTGGCACGGCCATTCAACAATGGAACAAGATTTAGATCATGTTGAGTGGCAATATTATTCAAAGTGATTTGAAAGAGCCAGTCTTCAACTATCCTGTTCATGTATTCCCCCAGAGTATTTTTATCTCAGCAACGCGGTCAGTAGCTCAAATGTAAAGAGATGATAGGAGTGCTAAATTATATCATCTTGGTTATCAGCGGTCTCTTGTATCAAAGTATCCTCTTTAATTTTATTTAGATCAAGCCAATCACTAAGGGGGCGGCATACCAATCTTGCATTACTGTATGCATATGCAAGTGGGAGTACTGTATGAGCTTGATAAGTTCCCACTTTAGTCTTAGCTACGACAAGTGAAATATCGACCGTTTCCTTATCGTCAACCGACCCTAACGAAACCGGTAAAAGGAAAGATATTTCATTTCTCGGTGCATAGTATTGTGGAATAGCTGTTTTCCAATTCCATTTCAGCCTGTTCCACGTCATTTTAAAAGCATCTTCCAATGCGGTCATAAATCTCCGATACAATTTATTATCATCTTTCACCATTTTTGAAAACTCTGCAAAAAATTTCTCCTTATCAAGAGTCGTCATTTGATCAATATCGGGAAATTGATAACTTCTGGGCGAGTTTTCTTCCAAGAAAAACATCGGATACCTTCCACGTCTTATACCATCTATGATAATGTGATCCCAATCATAACTCGGCTCCTTTATAAAATCGTAGATTTTATCTGCGGGATTTATGAAATATTGGGCAACTGCTGGAAACGGATTGAAATACTGCGAAAGTATTCTTTTACCATCACCTTCACCTTCGACACAAAAAGACTTAAATTTCCACGGAGGCAATGGATTATCCTCATCTGCCGCTATTACACTATTTTTCTCAAAAAGCGCATAAATATAAATATAACGTTTGTCTACCAATCCCGTGTTGAAGGCAGCAAATCTGTTTTGTGAAAGAATTTGTCCCTCGATTGCCAATCGATAAAACGTATATCGTAAATAATTGTTCAAAATATTGAAAGATTTATTTGTGGACTGAAATAAATCCCAATCCTCTGTCAAAGCAAATGCACTGAGGTCAGAAATTGTTTTACTGTAATCTTCAAATACAGACCATTTATAGATTAAATCCCCAGCCTTTGGATATATAATAATTTTATGTGCCTGATTTTGATCTTTCTCTTGATTATACTGAATATCATAGCTCACATAAGAATCTTTTAAATTTATTGAGTGAAAAATTGGATTGAGAAGCCATGTCGGTTGTGTAACTTGGCTAATATGAAAAAAAATTGTGCTTTCCCGTTGATTTCTGTCTTGAATATAGCCACAACCTTTTTTCACATGCGTGCATATAAACCCTTTATTTTTCATTAGATATTCCTTTCAAATATTTAATTTTTTCATCTAATAATCAAGCTTTTGATGACTTTTAAATCCAAGTAAATTGGCAATTATTTTTTCCGATCTGCATGCTTCCCCTTATCAATCATTAAGTCTTTTTATCCAATTATCAAATGTCTGATGGTTTTTAAAGCCCAGCAGTTCAGCGGCTTTTGTCTTTTTCCCGTTAGTTTCATTTAACGCTCTTTTTATGTAATGATTGGCAACTTCATTCAATAAATTTTGCAGATTGAATCCCTTTATTAGCTTATGATTGAGAATATTATCTGAATCGTCGCTTTCCCGAATTTTAAGAAGTAGTGCACTCTGGACATCTTTTTCGCCAATTTCATCGCCCTGCGCTGAAATGGCCGCGTTCAGTATAGTGTTTTCAAGTTCCCTGATATTCCCGGGCCAGTTATGTTGGCATAAAATATCCATGGCTTTAGAAGTCAACTTCTTTGTCTGCCATTCATCATTTTTGTATTCGTCGTTTATTTTACGTAAGAAATAATTGACGAGTACCGGCACGTCATTACCTCGTTCACGCAAAGGGGGCAATTCCAAAATCTTTCCTGCAAGCCGCCAGAACAGATCATTGCGAAAATTGTCTTTTGATACTTCCTTGTAAATATCCCTGTTTGTTGCTGCAATCACGCGGACATCAATTTTAATTTCTTCTTTCCCACCAAGCCTTGTAATTTTTTTTTCTTGGATGACTCTCAATAAATTTACTTGCAAATCTTTAGCCATTTCACCTATTTCATCAAGAAAAATTGTCCCGCCGTTAGCCTGTTCAAAGATTCCTTTCTTTTGTTGATATGCACCGGTGAACGCACCTTTTTCATGGCCAAATAATTCGCTCTGCAAGAGTTCTCTATGAAAAGCACCGCAATTGATGGCTATAAAAGCGGCATTGTTACGCTTACTGCCTTTGTGAATTGCTTTCGCAAAAAGTTCTTTACCTGTACCTGATTCTCCAAGAATCAAAACAGGTATTTTGTCATATGGTGTAACGTTATGGGTTTCTTTTACGAGCGTTCGCATAGCATCGCATTTATATATAATATTGTCAAAAGCCATGGGAGCAGAATCAAAAGAAGGCATTTTAGCTTGCTGGATATATTCACGCGAAAAAGTTATTTCGTATGGAATGACAACATTTTGTATGCCAAGCGCGGGAATGGATGACACAATCAAGTCTGCCGGGTAAGCCGTTTTTGCAAGGAATATCCATACTGCGGCCATAATTGGTGTACCGGGGCTCAGGTGGAAGGTCAATGAACAGTTAGATATTTTAAAATTCCTATTAATATTAATGGTTTCGATTGTTTGCTTGGTGCACTCATATATTTCTTTAAATTCGGTAGGTGACGTCAGCTTTTGTGGGTATAAATCTATTGTTATATCTTTCGAAAAATCCTGATGGATTAGCCATTCTTTGTATTTCTCAGCCTCACCTTCTTTCCGCGATGACCAAAGAAAAGCGTGGGTAAAATTTCGCTCATTCAAAGCCTGACCTATTGGTCCAGGACGCACCGTATCATTCTTATTTGCTGCCCCAATGTCAGCATCGCCAATCCATGCCATCAGAACAGACGGTTTGAGAGATGTTGTTTGCATAGTGGATATTATATAAAATAATTTTCTTTTTGCAAGATATTTTACATATATTGTTGCTTTAAATTGGATGGCAGAAGTTTCGTTGCCTTAACTATCCGTATTGACATCGTATATTACTTTGGCACGCTGTTTGTATTGTATATGGAAAACAAAACGTGAAAGGAGGTCATTCATATGTCTTTAGGAATTACAGCATCAAGATTGATGAAGGTAGCTGCCACAACTGCGGCGGTAGGTGCAGCGGATCCAGAACCGACGACAAAAGCGGTAATACTCATTGCAGCAGCGACCGCAGCGGTTGGTGCGATTGCGGGTGAGGCGGTTGCCCGAACGTTTCGATGGATATTTGATGATTAAACAAGAGTAAATGAACACGAAGAAAATATTAACATAAAAAGGAGGAATATTTTCGATGGGAAAGTTAGATGATTACCATGATCACTGGAGTGAGGATAATGACGAATACAATAGAGAACATCCTGATGATCGTGATTACTTGTTTGATGACGAGGTTGAAGAGCTTGAACATCAACGAGATGAAGAAATCCAACAAGAGTTGGAAGATGAAGTATTTCGCGATTAAAAGGACTTTTAACAGGTGAAAGATGAGCAGAGTGAGTTTTGCCGTGATTGTGACTGAGGTGCTTTGGAAAATACGATAGGGATCAACCAAAGAGCGGCTTGCTCTATAACAAAAAAAATCATTTGGAGATGAATATGGCTTATTCTAAAAGTGACCCGCTGTCGACAGTGTTAAAAGTAATAAGAACAAATTTGGAAATCGCCGAAAGGGCGCATAAGCGATCGAAACAGAAAAAAAGCTGGAATAATAATCCAGAATGGGAAAAGAACAAGGTAAAAGTAAAATTGCAAACGATACGGCACATATCTGAAAATGCAACAACTGGAAAAATCCTGGGATAAACCTTTGGCGATTTCAATAGCTGATGCAAAGATGGAAGTCGGACACAAACATCAAGCAGGGTGCGTTCTATTTTCAAGTAGATGGAGAAAATGGGGTCAGGCCTTGACCATTGACTAGCGCCGGATAAGAAATCAAGTCCGCTCTTGTTATTGATTACCATTTATAATCTCCGACGAATAACTCATCTCAAGCTTTACCAACTTCAGGAAGTAACACACAACATGTGGTGTAAGGCTGGACCCCTTCAAAATGTTAAATGTATGAACCACATATCGTAACTGCATCCCCAATTTTAAAAGTTCTGATAACTGATAACCATACGTAACTTCATGACCAACCGGAACTCAAGATATTTCGTATGAACCGTCTCGGTATCCCGCAGGAAAGAATTGCAAAGAGTTTGAGGATTCCATGTACTACCCATGAATCCTATTTGTCGAAAATGCTGGGATTGGCATATTCGACAAATAGAGATTTATTGAGAAGTTTCAAAGTCTTTTATGTCACTGGAGGAAGATCCATGTGGTAATGTCGGAAGATGTAGCCCCTCTCATGGCCCCGGGAGAGCAAATTACCAATTTTACCAAAATTTGTATTATTGGTAATTTGACCAACACTGCCTTGAGTTATTACCTTTATCTCCGGTGTTTCCGAAATTATTACTCCGGCAATTAAATATATCAACTGCCATGCCAGACTTGATCCGGTATCCCAGCCACTTCTGGATTCCCGCTTTCGCGGGAATGACGGGTTTGACATATATTGTTGCCGGAGTAATAACTTAGAAAGATGAAGCAAATTGATATGGGATATCCCTCTTTTTACTCCGCGCAGTTCGCGTACCCCGGCACTATATAGTGGAGGCATCTTCCTCCTCGTTGATAGGTTTAATGCGGCAGCCACAGAGAGTTTCAAAGACAGCTTGATCACTGGTGCTCAGTTATTATGCCCGCAGGAACCGCTCCACCGGCCTTCGTATGGATACCGGGTCAGGGTATGAGCCCAGATACCCTGCACGCAGGATGAACTGTGGTTTAATCCCCGGCTTGTGGAAAGAAGTGAATTGGTCCCGCCACTTTTTCTCCTCCAGGATCGGGTGGGGATTGGGGACGTCCTTAAATAATACAATAACGACTCCAGGAGTCAAGTTACTCAACTATTTAAGGACGTCCCCTTCCGGACGCATGGGACATATTGAGGCGCCTCACATGAAACATCTCATAGAAAAAACAGCGAAAGGGATTGCAGACCAGTTGAAGCAGCAACAGGTGGATATAGCCCTCCTCGTCCCTGCTTGAGGAATCTGCAATCAGACGGTCGGTCTGGTTCAGAGGGAGATTGAATCACGTGAGATATCCACGCACCTACTTCCTCCGATATCCCTACGGCCACGCTCTGGGAGAACCCTTCAACAAACGACAACAAATGACCATCTTCATGGATTGCATGAAGATGTTAGAATCTGCTCAAGAACCAGGAATCATTATTGATAGTCCCTATCGATGGCGAAGGCATCGGTTTTCTTAAAGGGTGGTAATGCAAATCACGGTTCTTCCCGGCATTGGCACGTCTCCATTCCACACCAACTATTGGAGTCATTATTCCATTGACAGGTAATCCTGTTTTTTTATATTCTCATCACGAAAGAAGTTTTTATCAGACGAAGTCATTCACTCAGTCGTCCAATTCCTGACTCTTACGATTTGGTGAAGTCTACTGCCCACAGGGCGGAGCTTCTCGGTATGGAATTGTGTATTATAATACTTTCGGTCCCATGTATCTTTTTGAAACAGTAACCCTGTACTCTTGGAGGTTCACTTGTTATCGACGAAGAAACTCAAAATATCACTCCTGATTTTGGTTTCAATATTCATTATGGGCACGCTGGGGTATCATTACATAGAGGGCTGGAGTATTGTGGAATCTCTTTATGCAACGGTTATTACTCTCGCCACTGTAGGATATGGCGATTTCCATCCCCAGCACACGACGGGCAGAATATTCACCGTTGTTCTGATTATCTTTGGTGTGGGAGCCATGGCGTATACCATAGGCATAGCGACAGAAGTTATGGTCGAAGGTCAGTTGAAAAAGGCAATGGGGAGGGGAAGATTGAAAAAAAAGATAGAAAAATTAGCCGGTCACTATATTGTCTGCGGGTGCGGAAGAATTGGACATATCATATGCAAGCAGTTTGCCGCTGAAAATGTCGATTTCGTCGTTATAGATGAGAACCCGGAGACAATTCAAAAAATCGAGGAAGAAGGATTTATCTACTATCACGGAAGCGCAACAGAGGATAAGACCCTTCTTGAAACGGGCATTGAAAAAGCAAAAGGTGTCGTTTGCGCCCTTCCCAGCGATGCACAAAATCTCTATGTTATCCTTATGGTAAAGGAATATAATCCGGATATTTATGTACTCTCACGGGCCGAAGATGAAACCTCGGAACGAAGACTAATACGGGCGGGGGCTGACCGGGCCATATCTCCTTATACTGTGGGAGGTGTGAGGATGGCCATGGCTGCACTGAAGCCTGCAATCGTTGATTTCATAGAGATCACGCTGAGAGCACAAAATCTTGAACTCCGGTTGGAAGAAATTCTTGTGGGTGATGACTCACCTGTTATTGGCAGTTCCCTCGAAGAATCAAAAATCAGGCAGCGCTACGGTCTTATTATCGTAGCGATCAAGAAAGCATCCGGACAGATGATGTTTAACCCCGAAGCAAGTCATGTTATAGAAAAGGGAGACAAACTCATTACCCTTGGTGAAAATGGCAACCTGGTCAGGTTTTCCGAAGTGTGTTTCCCGCAAGCTATGAAGCTATGATGCCTTCTCGCGCTATGGCCGGTAAATCAACGGGATCAAACAACTTGAGATCGTTCAGAATAGTAGCTTCCAAAATGGCGGAAGCGATATCTTATATCCCAACTTCGATGGACGCACCAAGGCCGCCTTCGAGAAAATTTTCGCTCCAGGCCTCACGAAAAAGGGCACGTGCCCTGTCGCCGGTGCAATGGCTGGGGCCACAGTCTCGACTCCCAGTGACTGCATCTGGTCGATAATCCGCAGGACCGCTCCGTCACCTGCACCGGAAAGATGAAAACCGCCCATAACGAGATGAATCGATTCCTTTAGAAATTCTTTTGCCCGTTTTACCATGTTTACGATCCCGGGATGGGCGCAGCCGGTGATGACAACGAGGCCTTTCGCCGTTTTCAGGACAAGGCCCTGTTCCCTGATGGAATGACCCAATTCACCCGTTGTGAAGATGAAGGGCGCGATCTGCGTCGGTTGTGTGATTTCGACAAGATCGAGTGCGCGCTTTCGGATACTCTCTTTCATCGAAGGGGGAAAGGAGGCCGGCACATAGACGACAACATGATGATTTGTTTCAAGAAGGGCATCAAGGCCGCCGATATGATCGTGATGAATGTGGGAAAGGACAATAATATCAATGTCGGCAGGGTCTTTCCCGAGACGCCTCAGATTCGACAGAAGAATATCGCCGTCTGCTCCCGTATCAAAGAGAACCCTTTCTGTTAAGCCCTCGATGAGACAGGCATATCCCCATCCTGTCTGTAAACCCGAAACGCAGGGCACATTGTTGAAAACCGATGTAAGCGTCACCGCACCAGACCCGGCGTGGGCTGTAAAAAAAGACATTGCGGTAAGGAACATAATGCGAAAGGAGGACGATGATAGCATCTTTTCACCTCGTACATTTTTTTACCTTCGGTACTGAGACGACCCACTATACAACGAATAGTGCATAAAGAAAACCCTTGCAATGCTTGAAATAGGGTATTTTTGATGATGCCCCGACGGTCAGTGTGAACGTAATCGTCCTAACCCCCGAGAATAAGGAGGTGTCAAATGGTCTTTCTTGTTGTATGTCTTTCCCTTAGGAATTGAAAATTAATAACCTTTACACTATATCGGATCTTGGTTTGATTTTATAGTTCCATTCACCGTGAAAATCTGATCGCTCTATACGGACATTCTTCAATTCTTTGTCAGTTATCTTTCTGCCTGTTTCATAAATATTTTCATCAAGCT
>CAYMYS010000078.1:0-12712 GCA_964394725.1 uncultured Syntrophaceae bacterium | reverse complement strand
CCTCGCCGTGGTCCCTCAGGGCATCCACCCAGCCCGAGAGGTGTACTGTCTGGGTGGTGTGGGATACTGTCAGATGTCCGCAATTTCTTCGTTCGAAGTTTCTCATGAATAACCATCCCTTTTCGTAGGTAAGATTTTAAAAAAGCTGTCACATGTCGATATCCCGACTTACAAAAGTTCAAATCCGGAAGTGAGGGTGTTCTGTCTCCTCTTTGGTGAACTGTACTCCATGTTTCATTCATGTTCCCTTGTGGAGCATGAAAGGATGAGTATCAAGCAGGTTACGATCCATAGATTTATCTATAAAAATTGACACCGAAAAACAAGGAAAATGTTAGATTTAATAAGTTTGATGGTCCGGTAAAAAGTCGAATTTCTGCCGTTTTGTCATTCCCGGCTTGATCGTAAATCCAGTTTTTTCAGGTACTTATAGACTCTAGCCTCCGCGGGAGTGACTCGATATTTTACTTTTTACCGATTCGTCAAGTTTAGCTTTCTCTCTATTTTGACTCCGGTTCTGATTGACCTGCAGAAAACAGTGAGTCATCGATTCCTGTCATTTGCCTTTTTTACCTAAGCCATCGAGGATATGTTTTACTGCCATGACGGGATGATAGAGAGGCATCAAGGGTCCGGCGAAGGACATGACCTCTCTGATCTTCGTGCGATACTCCTCTTTGTAGCAGTGGGTGGGGCATTCTTTGCACGAGGGTTTGTCCCCTCCGTAGGGGCATTTTTTGAGTCGATCGACGGCGTAGGCGAGAAGCCCCCGGCAATTGGCACAGAGGTCCTGCGTTTTGTGCTTTTTGTTGCAGTAAATTCCGATCATTGCCCTTATGGTTTTGATTTCGCGGTTAATTCGACGACCACTTGGTTCGCTATGCCTATCTTTACTCATAGTCCTCTCCTCAGATGGTCTTGTGCGATATATAGAACAGGATGCCGAAGAAGTGGGATATACTCCCTCCCAGGACGAAGAGATGCCAGATGGCATGGTTATAGGGCATCCCTTTCCAGACATAGAATATAGTGCCCAATGTATAGGAGAGACCGCCGATTATCAGCCAGATGATCAGCCCTGCCGGTGCGGCATATAGTAAAGGTTTAATGGCTATGACGACAATCCATCCCATGGCGATATATAAGAGTGTGGAAAGAAACTTAAATTTGCCCGTTAAGGTTACCTTTGCGATAATGCCCCCGATGGTCATTGTCCAAATAATTCCGAAGAGTGACCAGCCCCATGGACCGCGCAGGGAGACCAGTACAATCGGCGTATAGGTGCCTGCAATAAGCAGAAAAATTGATGAATGATCGAGAATCCGAAAAATTCTCTTTATCCGGTCTCCCGTGAAACTGTGATAGAGTGTAGATACGGTATAGAGGAAGATAAGGGTGCTGCCATAGATGCTGCAACTGACTATCCTCCAGGCGTCACCATACCTGCCGGCAAATACTACAAGAAGAACGAGGGCGGCAATACCGAGAAGGGCACCGATTCCATGGGTAATGCTGTTTGCTATCTCCTCACCAAGAGTCTGTGTAGATCTATTAATACTGATATTTTTAGTGCCGATTTTTCGGTTCATTTTCTGTTGATTTCACTGAGAAAAATCATTTCCTTTCTTATATGGTTCGACTCATCGCCCTTATGGCGTCAAAGAGTGAAGGTTTTTTTACAACCAGTTCACACATTTCGTATCTCAGCGCGGGGACTCCTCCCCATTTTTTCTTGAATTGCCGGATCCCCCTGTTTACGCCGAGACCGAGGTGGATATAATCTTTATCATACTTCAGACTTAAGTCAATCATTTCAGAAACCAAAAGATCCGATGCCCCGGCCGTATAGGTCTTTTTTGAGTGACAGCCGATAATATAGGTGGAAAAGTCCTTCGTAGCAAGGTCGACTATGTAATATGTCGCCAGATTCCTGTCCCGATCCCATACGTTTAGGATGATGGAATGCGTTGCAGGTCCCACATAATAAGGCATCTTGATAAAAAGCTCCCTCACTTTTCTTTTACAGTGGGGCATTCTGAGATTGAATGAGATCGATATCGGAAGCGACTATGGGAGAAGAGTGTTGCGAATGGGAAAAAGTTTTTGGTGGTGATTTGAAATATGTGGAATGAAAGTAGTTTCATCCATCGATCGGGAAGGTGAAGGTGAAGGTGAAGGTGAAGGTGAAGGTGAAGGTGAAGGAAAGAAAATGTGGAGGCAAGAATATTACTTGATGTTTTAAAAATCATTTCCTATTGTGATGCCGTCACATTGAGCGAGAATCTGAGGAGGAAATACAATCAAAATAGCATACAGGGGTAAGATATTCTATGGATGGTGGGTTGTATTCGCATGCTTCATGATCAGTTTATATGTGGGGGGTGTTGTCATGTTCGGCTTTACCGCTTTTTTCGAATCCCTCATACAGGAGTTTGGGTGGAGTTATACACAGGTATCCTTTGCAGCCAGTCTCCGTGGAATGGAGATGGGCATCTTTGCCCCCCTTGTAGGATTGTTTGTTGATCGAGTGGGGCCTAAAAAGCTCCTCTTTGCCGGGGTCGTCTCAACCGGTCTGGGGCTTTTGATCCTCAGCTCTACTCAATCGCTCTGGACATTTTACGGCGCCTTCTTGCTCCTCGGTCTGGGCGCCGGTGGATGCCTCAACGTCGTTACCATGAGTATCGTAGCCAACTGGTTCCGAAAGAACCTGGGGAGAGCAATGGGCTTTATGTCTGCAGGAATCGGCGCCGGAGGGCTCCTTATTCCTGTTATTGTTTTTCTTATCGATTCCTATGGCTGGAGAATGGCACTCGTGATCCTCGGTGCAGGAATGTGGATAATTAGTTTTCCCCTCCGGCTTTGGCTCAATAAATGTCCTCAGGGCATCATATCTGAGAGAATCCTTTGGTAAGAAAAATTTTGGGAAGTTGCTTGGCATAACCTTGGGTTCCGGTTCAGTAGGAGGCATTATCGGTCCCACGTCGGCGGGTTGGGCCTTCGATGTTACGGGAAGTTATCATTTTGTCTGGCTGGGATATGTGGTCGTCTTGATTGTCGGCATTATCCTTATCCTGAATATGGAAAAATACAAGGTATGACAGTCCTTCGCAATCCAGGCGTCTTATTTCTGATATCCCAGAATGACGAAATACGGACTTATTTGGACCAATAGTTATACTATTTATCGATGCCGGTAAAAAATCATTTGACTTTCCATCAAAAAGTGCATTATACGCGAAAAAGGTATTAAACCCATGAAAGGAGACAGCAATGACAGCAATGACAGCAGAAACAAGTGGTAAGAAGAAATTGGGACTTCCCTTGAAAATCTTGATTGCCATGGTGCTCGGTGCAATCCTGGGATTTATTTGGGGAGAAGGTGCGGCGAACATAAAGTTTATCGGAGATATTTTTATTCGCCTCTTAAAAATGTGTATCTATCCTTTGATTTTCGTCAGCATTATTTCGGGTATAGCCCAGGTTGCCGACATATCACGACTGAAAAAAGTGGGTGGCTATTTTCTGGGATACTGGGCCATTGCATCTACCGCAGCAGCCAGTCTTGGCCTGATGTGGGCATTCATCATTAAACCGGGTATTGGGGTGAACCTTGGCCAAAAGGAAATACCCGAAGTCAATGTCGATCTTCTCGATTCTCTGGTAAAATGGATTCCAAACAACCCCTTTGAGGCCTTTGCAACCGGTAATATTTTGCAGATCATCGTCTTTGCCATTATCACCGGTTTGATTCTGGCGCCATTTAAGGCGACGGAAAAGGGACAGCTGATCTATGATGTGATTGATGCCCTCAATGATCTCGTTGTCAGGATTGTCGGGTGGGTTATCAGCCTTGCGCCCTATGGTGTCTTTGCCCTGATCGCAAACATTACAGGGACAATGGGTGCTACGGTAATCTATGGTCTGGGAAAGATGCTTTTGGTTCAATATATTGCATATGGCACTATGATAATCGTGGTATATCCCCTCGTACTCAAGTTCATAGCAAAAGTGAACCCGATTCAGCACTTTAAGAACATATATCCCGCCATGCTTCTCGCTTTCTCGACATGCTCATCCAGCGCGACGTTGCCGCTGACGATGAAGGTAACGAAGGAACGTGCCGGTGTGCCCGATGACATGGTCAACCTCATTGCACCGCCTGCGGCCACCATCAATATGCATGCCTGTGCCGCCGAGATGCCGATATATGCCGTTTTTGCAGCACAGATTTATGGTATAGACATGCCCTTTACCAGTCTGCTTGTCATCATCGTTCTGGGCATTATCATGGCCGCCGGTGTTGCCGGTGTCCCCGGTGGCGGAATCATTATGTCGGCCGTGTTACTTCAGGTTATGGGCCTGCCCCTTGATATGGTTCCATGGATTGCCGGGATATACTACCTCATCGATATGCCCAATACGATGCTCAACGTTACCGGCGATACCGTCGGCATGGTGACCGTCGCTTCACTCATGGATGAACTTGACATGAAGACATTTGACGGTGAAGTTCAAATGTCATAACCAGTACAATCAAACCGCTAAAGGGAGATTGGGCCATATGGCCCAATCTCCCCCTTCTCATTTTTCATGTGCATCTCATGTTCCACACTGTTTCCCTATAAGTATTCAGTAACCCGGTGCTGGCAAGTCAGTAACCACAGGCGTGGAGATGGGCTCACAGAGTAAGGAGTCAGTCATGAAATCAGTACAATTATCGTCTGCAGAGAAGGGAAAGATAGGGCTGGTAGGCCATGTCGGCATTGCCCATGCCCATGGCGCCGGAGGGTTTCAGCAGGATGATTCGGTGGGATTCGCTGTTGTGGGAAACATTCTGTCGCGTGTCCTGAATGTGGATACCCGCATAGCCGAGGTATCCTGTACAACCGAAGAAATTACCGTTCGCCTGGCCAGTGGCGGCACGAGTACTACCTGTCCGAGAAGGCGTGTCTCTCCCTTTGAGGCGAAGTTGATGCGTTTATCTGAAACAAAGGATGCCCTCTTTTCTCAGGTTGTCACAGCCGAGACCTTTGGTCGTGTCTATGGTCAGGGAGTAAATGAAGTGCCTGCCTGTTTTCAGGGAGCCCTCTCTCTCGCTGTGCTCGATTCATTTAAAAAGGCGGCCCCTGAACGAATTACAATTGTACCGGAACATGCGACAAACGCGGGTGCCATTCTGGGTACAATAATAGAGATTGATGACATACCCCTTTCCGTCGTCATACCGGTGAACTTTTCCCCCGGAGGAATAGGCCCCGATGAAGATTGCGAGGGAAGCTTTATGATAGGACGAAAGGGAGAAATGATGAGATCACTGGGTTTCCCTCTTCCCACAATTGTAGTTGAAAGCAAGGTCTTTAGCGCCCTTTCCTCTAACATTGATGAAAACAAGTTTCTCATCCGTGTTTCTCCCGAGAAGGGAGACACGAGAGTCAGTGCGGCCCTGAAAGATGCCTGCCGGGATCTCGGATTGCCCTGCCTCCTTCGCGATGACCTCTTCCCCTATGATGCCGAAGCCTTTCACGGCAGGGTGATCTCCTTTGCAGACAGGCTGGAGGATCTTGCGTCCGACCTGCGCAAGGCGGAGGCTGCTGCAGACAAGGTCATAATAGTTGCCGAACTGGCGCGTATGGTATCGGAAGACGCCGCCGGATTTACCTTCATGAGTAAAGACGTATTCAGCAAGGCCGAAAGCCCCGGACTGGAACCTGGCACGAGCGCCGTACTTTCAATGGTGGTAACAGAGAAATACATTAAGGACATGGTCATCCCCCTCCTGAATGAAAAGGAACGGGATGACTATCTCGCCATTGTAGTGAATGCAATAGCGAGATTAGACAAGATTGTTCAGTAAGGAGGTCTATGCTATGAAGATACTGGTCATATCAACGGGTGGCACCATTGCGTCCAGTCAAGGTGACGATGGTCTTGTTCCTACCATGCCGGGTGAAGCACTGCTGAAAGAAGTGCCTCAACTGGGCACTATAGCTGACTTCGAGGTCCTCAATCTTCTCTCCGTAGACAGTTCCAACATCAACCATGGCGACTGGGTGAAGATTATCGAATCTATCGTGGCCAACGAAAAAAACTTCGATGCCTTTGTCGTTTCCCATGGTACCGATACGATGGCCTATACCGCCGCGGCGCTGTCTTTTGTGCTGCGCGGGTTTCCACACCCCGTCGTTATCACGGGCGCCATGCTTCCCATGGGAGATCCGCTAACCGATGCCAGAGACAACCTGCTTCATTCCTTCATCTTTGCAAAGGCGATGAAAGAAGAGAACCGGTCAGGCGTTTCCATCTGCTTTGCAGGGGTTCTGATACACGGTCCCCGGGCCAAAAAGATATCGGCTAAACGGATGAATGCCTTCGAGTCTGTCTATTATCCGACTATCGGCGCGATCGAAAGTGATAAGGCCGTTCTTACCCATAGGCCCTCCATTAATACTACCGAACTGATAGACAGGGAACATATCGCATTTGACGCATCTATTCTTCCTGTAAAGGTTTTTCCCGGGTTCCCCGCACGGTATATGGAACAGTGTGTAGCGATGCAACCGAAGGCCATCGTAGCGGAGTGTTTTGGCCTTGGCGGACTGCCCTATCTGGGAGAAAATCTTCTTCCCGCCGTTACGAAGGCACTGGAAATGGGAATTATTGTGGTGATTACCACGCAATGCCCGCGGGGCGGCGTGGATCTCAGCACCTATGATGTGGGACAGAAGAGTCTCAAACTGGGCGTCCTCAGTGGCGAAGATATGGGCTTCGAGGCGATCATTACCAAACTGATGTGGCTCATGCCACGCATACCGCGGGAGCGGATACCGGAGATGTTTGCCTTCAATTTCTGCGATGAAATAGGACAATAAGTATCCTTTGTGGCGTCTGCCATAGATGGAGGCAGACATCTATCTTCTGCCTCTCATCTCTCGGGGATGAAATCCTTTGACCCCTGTTGCAGTGAGCCTGCTTTTCTGTTACTACTGCGGCTAGACCGGAATGTGGGTAATGGTCTGAAATATAGAGCCGGAGTAGATAACATGGAAAAGGTTGTAGGAATATTGGGCGGGATGGGTCCCCTGGCCACCGTCGATCTGTTTCAGAAAATCGTCCAACAGACGGAAGCGAAGACCGACAACGATCACATACATATCATTATCGATAACAATACCAAGGTGCCGGACAGGACTGCTTCTATTATCAACTCCGGTGAATCTCCACTCAATTGTCTCGTTACATCGGCAGTAAAACTCGAAATGATGGGTGCCGATGTCATCATAATGCCCTGTAATACGGCGCACTATTTTTATGATGCTATTATGCCCTTTATACAGATCCCATTCATCAATATGATAGAAGAAACGGCAAAGGAGATCAAAAAGAATTATAAGGGAAGAAAGGTCGGACTCCTTTCTACAGAAGGAACGAGCAAGTCGGGCGTCTATGACAAGACACTAACGGAATATGGCATTGATTTTATAAAACCGGATGAGAGATTACAGCCATATGTGACTGACATAATATACGCCGTCAAGAAGGGCGATACAAATCCCGACAAAGAGGGCCTTTTAAAGGTCCTGGAGAGTATAAAAAATAAAGGGGCGGAACTATTCATATTAGGGTGCACGGAGTTGCCCATAGCCTTTCAGCGGATGGATATCCGTGAAAAATATATCGATCCTACCGACATTCTGGCCAGGCGGGCCATAGAGTTTGTCGGCAAGAGGGTCGTTGGCGCGGGAAGGTAACTGAAACCTGCCATCGATAATTATATTAAGAGGAGTGAGTGCTTTATGGAAAAGAGGAGTGTGTGGAACGACTACGGAGAAGAGCTTGAGAAACGAGTACGGCTGAAGACCTATCCCATAGCCTTCAAGTTGTTAGAGAGTGAGAGTGACAGCCCCGAGGGAAGTATGCGACCCTCCAGGGATTTTGGATACCGTCTGAATCTGTGTCAGGCCTTTCAACTTGTTCGCCGGGAGGGTGCATCGGTAACCATGCTGAAGGACGATATGTGGTGTCATGAACCGGTGCTGGCGTATGGAATGATGGAACCTCCCCCATTCTGGTTTGAAGGGCATACCCGTTATCCGAGAGATGTATCATCTCTGGAGGCAGGGGCCCATTTTACTGAGAATTTTCCGAGATTTGAAGTTGGTAAATATGTCGGTGTAACCGCGGCCCCACTGAAAAGCGCCACATTCGAGCCCGATCTGGCAATGATATACTGTGATTCATCACAGCTGAGCTTGCTCCTTCTGGGGAGGGAATGGAAGGATGGATATGACTTGAAGCACTCCCTTTCCTCACATGCTGCCTGTGTTTACGGTGTGGTGCCTGCTATACTCGACAAAGGGTATCAGGTTGCCATTCCCTGCCGTGGTGATCACTATGGCGCCTCTGCCGGTGACGATGAAATGATATTTTCTGTTCACCGTGACAATCTTAGCGATTTGATAACAGGTTTGAGGGAAGTAGAAAAAACGGGGTCCAAACTACCCCAGGGATACAAATTACATCCCCAGTATCCCGGCGCGGATGCCTATGAAGAGGTTGCCCGAATGATGGGACTGAGGTAGTCGTGTGTTGCTGATGGGGGTGTGCAATGAATGCATCCCCCTGAAGCGGCTGCCTGTATTAGAAAACAATCGAAGGCCTGTCGGGAGAAGCGGATAGCATGTGGTCATAGGTGCCGCATCTCCGCCAATCACGACCCAGAGGGTTGTCAACTATTGCACAATACCAAAAGCATGAACGAACAGTATTCCCACATAATGACAATACTGAGTGTTAGTGTATCTTGTGCGGCTTGATCATGTTCTCCGGTGCAAGAATTTCATCAAGCTCTTCTTTGGACATCAGGTTGTTCTCCAGCACCAGCTCATATATCCCGCGATTTGTCTCAAGCGCTTCTTTGGCTAAGCGTGTAGATGTTTCATAACCAAGTACAGGGTTCAGCGCGGTAATAATTCCGATACTGTTTTCCACGAGTTCCCTGCATCTTGCTTCGTTTGCAGTTATGCCGTCAATGCATTTATAGCGAAGCACTGTCATGCCGTTATTAAGCATCTCAATTGATTCAAAGAGGCTCTGTACAATAACCGGCTCCATAACGTTCAACTCCAGCTGACCGGCTTCGGCAGCAAGCGTAACTGTTAAATCATTGCCGATCACTTTAAAGGCGATCTGGTTCACTACTTCAGGGATTACCGGGTTGACTTTGCCCGGCATGATGGAAGATCCCGGCTGCATGGGCGGCAGGTTTATTTCATTCAATCCGGTACGCGGGCCCGATGACAGCAGCCGCAGGTCGTTCGAAATCTTGGAAAGTTTTACAGAAAGCCTTTTTACTGCCGATGAATACATGATAAAAGCGCCCGTATCCTGAGTTGCCTCAACAAGATTTGCGGCGAGCACGATATCTAATGAAGTAATTTCACGAAGGTGCTCAATTACTTTTCTGCTGTAATCGGGATCGGCATTTATGCCTGTCCCGATAGCGGTGGCACCCATGTTTACCTCTAAAAACAAGGCTACATTCTGGTTGATCCTGAGAATTTCTTCTTCAAGTGTGACAGCGTATGCTTCAAACTCCTGACCTAATGTCATGGGAACGGCATCTTGAAGCTGGGTCCGTCCCATTTTTACTACATGTGAAAATTCTTCGGCCTTGTTTCTGAAGGAATTGATCAATTCCTTTAAGACTTCGATGAGTTTTTTATTGGCATTGTAGAGTGCAATCTTTACTGCCGTCGGGTATGCATCATTTGTGGACTGCGATAAGTTTACATGATTGTTGGGGTGGCAATATTCATATTCCCCCTTTTCATAGCCAAGAATTTCCAGCGCCCGGTTTGCAATAACTTCATTGGCATTCATATTAGTTGAGGTTCCTGCGCCGCCCTGGATCATATCGATGGTAAAATGGTTATGCAGGTGACCGTTAATAATTTCCATACTCGCCTGTGAAATGGCATCTGCCACTGGTTTGGAGAGCAGCCCAAGATCATAGTTAGCTTTTGCAGCGGCCATTTCATAGCCAATGCCTGGATCAATACAGGGTAAAAATTGAGTGTTATGCCGCTGATGTTGAAATTTTCAAGCGCCCGCTGGGTTTGAATTCCATAGTAGTACTCGGCAGGAACATCTCTCGTTCCAAGCAGGTCATGCTCAGACCGTGTCCATCCCGATTCATATTGGGCGCTGGCATTAATGGCCCGGGTGTTGCTCTGTTTCATTCGACGGGACATGACGCTGGCTATATGTGAAAAAATCTTTAATCCCGTATCTGGATGATTTTTTACAAAGCTGATAAAGTTGTCTCTGCTTATGCTGATGGTTTTGGCTTTTAAAAGGGCCCGTGCCGATGTTGCGTGCGGAGAATCACCTAGCAGCGATCCTTCCCCCAAAAAATTATATTTGCCAAAAAAAGACAGGCGTTTCTCATCTCCAAATGGCGTAGTTTTGTATAATTCAACTTCACCTTCGTAAATAATATATAAACACTTTCTGGGATTATTTTCTTTGAATATGTTATGGCCGGATTCGAATGATTTGCACTCTGCATGCTCACTGATGAGTTCTATCTCATCTTTACTAAGGTCCTTAAAAAGCTCGACTTTACTTAAAAAATCACTTATTACTTTTTTATCCATTTTAATCTCCCTGGATACATAGAATAGTATCCACTTGCATTTATTAAAGATTAAAGGTAATGAATGAATGAGTGAATGCTGGCTGACAGAGCAATCTTTATATGATCACTCTGCACCATCTATATTAATTTTTATACATTTTATTAACTATTCTTGTAAACTAATTTTTATAATGTGGTAACCATAATGGTACTTGGAAAGCCTATGTCCGGTGTGAGCAGGGCAATCCATCTCTCCCCCGTGCTTCATTGCACTGAAATCCCGCCGCTTCTTGTTCTCCTGCTTGGTTGTTACTTCTGGAAGAGAGCATCCGGTAATTATGACGAATATTCACCCTTTCAATCTATAATTATTGATGTTTTTTCTCAACAATGAAATGAAAGTGACCCCAAGACCTGTATATGATATTATAACAAAGGATTGTGTTTTAAGGACACAAATCCAGTACATTGAATAAAAAGTAATCTTCACAAAAAACGAACTCTGGGATTTTCAAAAGGTGGGGAGATACCGAGGAGTTATTAAAACTACCACCATTGAGAAAGGATTGGCCGATGAATAAAGACATGAAAGCAAAGATAATGTTTGGAGCTGGGGGCTTGATTATTGGGGCCATTCTCGCCATGATTATTGGCTTCAACTGGGGTGGTTGGACAACCTCCAGCACTACCGACTCGATGACGCAAAAGGCAGTTTTGGAAAGTAGGGCGGCGATCTGTGTCGCCCAATTTATCAAGGACCCGAACTATAAAGATAACCTTAAAGAATTTGAGAAACTTGACTCCTATGGAGTGGAGAATACAAGTGACTATGTACGAAAATTTGGCTGGGACAAAATGCCCGGGGAAGAAAAGGCCGATCCTGCTGTGTGTCAGGCATGTGCTGAGGGGGTTGAAGCTCTTATCAAAAACTGAGATAACCTGTGATCTCCGCAACATAACTTCGTCTGCATAATATTGAGAAAGGTTCTTGACTAGACTTTTAGCACATTTCAGTGTGCTGTTCTAGTCAAGACCAATAAAGAAATTCATCAAATCAGCTATCACGTGAAAGATCAAATGAGAGTGGTAATAGCGAAATTACTCGGATACCTATTAACCCCCATATACCTTATTGTTTTTGGACTCCTGCTTGTCGTATTCCATCCCATTCAAATACTTTGCCGGAACATATGGGGATATGAGGCGCATAAAAGATCAGTTGATATACTAAATATACTGATAATCAAAAGCCTGCTAATCTTAGGGACAAAAGTTTCCTTCAGGTGTTTTGAAAAGTTACCAAAAGAACGGCCCATCGTCGTTATTTCCAACCATCAGAGCATGCTCGACATTCCACCCATCATATGGGGATTTCGTGATCATCACCCAAAATTTATTTCTAAGATCGAGCTGGGAAAGGGCATACCAAGTGTATCTTATAATTTAAGGTATGGCGGATCGGTATTAATCGATCGAAAGAAACCGTTTCAAGCCGTCAAGGAGATAGAAAAGCTGGGCAGATATATTGAAAATAATAACTATACCGCTAGTATATTCCCAGAAGGCACCAGGACAAAAGATGGAAAAATGAAACCATTCCAGCCTGCAGGAATAAACGTCCTATTGAAAGCTGCTCCTTCAGCGGTGGTAGTTCCGCTTGTAATCGAAGGTAATTATGAGCTACTGAAAAAGGGATTATACCCGATGTCTTTTGGAGTCAACACCACGTATACTGTCCTTGATCCGATTGAATCCAGCGCCATTTCAGTGGAGGAATTAATCATGAAAGCAGAAAGCATGATCAGGACTGCCCTGGAAAAATCGGTTAGCAAATATGACTAAACGTCACAGAAAGTGTACAAAAAACTCTTTCAGTGCGCATACCATGAGAATTAAAGGTATCAGACAAGCCTTAACAGTGGAGTTGAAATGACCTTTGAACCTTGTCTGAATCGATAAAACATAATTTACTGATTGAGACAAATATGCAATATCAAGACTATCAATGATTGGAATAAAGTTATGCCGTCGGTAAACCTGTCTTGGCTCAAAGGGTTTATACGAAAATGCCCCCCC
>CAYMYS010000077.1:6542-12719 GCA_964394725.1 uncultured Syntrophaceae bacterium | reverse complement strand
TTAGCACGAGTTTTAGATTTTTAGCCAAGCACCGAAATCATCCCCGGAATGGTCATCAAGCAAGAAAAATGACTTTTTACCGGACCACCAACTTTAACCCTTGCAAAGAACATACGGATGTGATTGTTTGTCCGGACATATCAGACAAAGGTTCCCTTCACGTGGGAGCGTCACGCCCATTCGGTGAGACATTGTATAGGCAATAGTAGTGAGGAGCGACAGCATGAAGCAGTTCAGGGATTCCTTTCCCGTCGTTGTGGATGTCCCCGTGGCCTGGGGAGATATGGACGCCTTCGGTCACGTTAATAATGTGATGTACTTCAGGTACTTCGAAAGCGCCAGGGTGGCCTATTTTGACAGGGTGAAACTCATGGAAGGGATGATAGAGACAGGCGACGGTGCAATCCTTGCCTCTACCGAATGTAACTACAGGATTCCCTTGACCTATCCCGACACCGTTTCCGTAGGTGCGAAGGTCGTAGAAATAGGGGATGACAGGTTTGTCATGAGGCATGCCGCCTTCAGTCACAGGTACAATAAAATTGCGGCCGAGGGAACAGCAGTTCTTGTTTCCTACAGCTATCGTAAAAACAAGAAGATCATGATTCCTGAAGACATGAGAAGAAGAGTTTCAGAGATCGAGGGCCTGTGTATTTGAATCGTTTTACCGGAATTGACAAGAGAAAAGAGCGTTATTACCTTACGAACCATATGATAAACCTCCCTGCAATAGGCAGAAGATTGAACGTTGCGGCAGTAACGATTTGTGTTGCAGTCCTTACTGCAATTGCCGGATATGTGCCCATGGCCATGGCAGATATAGAGGAAGTGGCTTTTTCCCCTGCGATAACCATAGCGGAAAAGAAACTGACGCTTATTGGAGTGGGGAACAGGACATATCTCTGGTACCGCGTCATAACGGGGGGATTATATCTGGAACGGCCGACACAGGACGCTCGCCTCGTTATAGAGTCGGAGCAGATCAAGAGTCTCCACGAATATTTCAGGCCTGCCAAGGTTCAGGTCCTGTGGATTCGTCAGGGGATCTTACGGTTACTGAAAGACCACAACCCTGAGGAAGTGGTAAAAAAGCAGAGAGCAAACATAGATAAATTCGCATCGTGGTTCGATAGGGATGCAAAAAGGGGCACAAAGGCCGTCATTACCTACATGCCCGGTACGGGCTTGACACTCGAGTATGATGGCATCCTGAAGGGAACAATCGCGGGGAAGGAATTCGCCCGCATGTATTTTCGGTCTATCTTCGGAGAAGAGGCGGACAAAAAGACGAAAAAGGAATTTCTTGGAATAAAGTAATCCCGCCGTAACCGATTGTGATATTGCCGTTTAATGGAATGACGCATTCAGACTAATTACAGTGTCAAGGTTTTTTATGTCCTGAAGTACTGAGAAACTCGGCTTTTTCCATTTCTTCGTGCACCCTGCCCGCCTGGAGAAGAAAGGCCTCAATCTTTGCCGTTATGATCTGTGGAAACCTGTTCCCATCACTTTCAATGGCAAGAAAGGGGAGATCGTCTATCCTTTGAGAAAGATATCTGATCTTATGATTTTTCGTTCCCGTCGCTATTTTTCCTGCCATATTCATTTCCGCCGTGAGTATCGCTTCAGACAGACGATTGGGCATACATCCGAAAGGTCCTATGGCAACTGCCCCGCAGTAGTGATCCAGTATCTCATTTATCGCCGAACCTATAGTAAGTATGGCCTCACCCGCCAGTTGAGGACTTATCAGGTGGTCTGTATGATTGATTATATGATCCACATCCTCTAGCTTGTTCATACACAAACCGGATTTGGACAAAATTTTGCGAATCTCTCTTTCATGTCTTCTCATGTATAATGTTCTCAAAAATAAGAATAACCTGTCTCTTCGGCTATAATAGCCCGTTGAGAACCCGTTCTGAACACACCAGTCTGTGTAATAAATCCATTCTGCCAGCGTTGATACCTTTACTGCAAACCCGCTTTTGGCCAGTTCTTCCGTAAGAAATTGCCGGGAGATGTCGTCATGTCGAACATATATCTCTCCCGTTAACAGTATAACAGGAGTTTCTTCTATTGGTCTTTTAACCTCGATTCCCTTTAAGGTTTCGGCTACTGTCTTCAGGTCTTCCATTATTTTTTTGAAATCGGTCAGTGTCTCAAGAGAATTGATGAACCTTTTCCACTCCCTTTCAAATATTTTCATAGCGGATTTGGAATCGGCAGCATTTGTCAATAAAAGTGAATAGATCTCTTCAAAGATGTCTGCCGCAACGATACTCGTCCAGAGATGCGCCGTAATATTCTTTCCATCAAGATCGGCATAACTATTCTCTGCGGAAAGGGAATAGAGGGCAACGTCTTTCAGTCTCAATTTGGCAATCAGATTGTTTAAAAAAACGGAATACTGCCCATATCTACATGGCCCTGAAGCAGTGGGCATAAAATATATCAGAAGTTCTTTTTCTTTTTCTTTTTTCCTTTCATCGAGATATTTGAGCAGGCTTCCTGTGGTCAGTAAAAGAGGGAGGCATTCTTTACAACTCGTATTGCCTCTGCCTATCTTCAATACCTCTTCATTGGGAGGTGGAAGGGCCGAAGAATGAATCCCTATCCCCCTGTATGCGGCTGCTGCCGCCTCCGATGTAAACCGACCCATAGAGGGAAATATGAGATGGACCTTCGGATCGAAAATAGAATATTCAACTCCGGCCGAATCGACAAAGACCTGTTTCTTTCCCTTTATTTCTACAGTTGCCGGAATGAATTCACGAACATTCTCGGTAATTTTCTTTTCCTTTTCAAGTTCACGATACCGTTCTATGATGTCTAAAAATGCCTCGATCCTTGTCTCCAGGCCTGCATCGGCCACATGGCTGTCCAGCTCAAGTGTCAATGATGGTTTTTTCCCCATAATATCTCTGAAATATCCGATAATAAAAGAGTCCGGTCCGCAGGAAAAGTTTGTGATATAGCAACCGAAGAGTTGTGGATGCTTTTTAATAAAGTGCGCCCCTCTTAAGATATGCTGCCCCGCAGACCAGTACATGTGTTCCTCTATCAATTCTTCTGTAAGGGGAAGAAAATTATAGGGTATAACCCTGATATTGCGGGATGCAAACTTATTCGGAATGCCCATATTAGCCTCGGACACCAAGGCATTGTATGGCCTTCCTATAATAACGATACCAAACTCGTCGGGATTATTTTCGAGTTCTTCCAGGGCCTTGAGACCCTCTCCTTTCATGTCTTCAAATATCCTCTTTTGTTCCTTTACTGCCTCTTCGTATGCACGGCCCGCTATCTTTCTCGATACGCCCAGTTGGCTTGACATCTTAACAAATTCCTTTTTCGCATCATCGAATCCGCCTGAAAAGTCGATTACCGGTTCCAGTATGTTGCCCTTCTCCTTCAAGCCTGCAAAGGCTTCATGATCCTTGAAAGTTGAGGCAAGATAAAATGGCTCGCCCTGCGAAAGGGGGCAGGTGACACTCGTTTCAGGACCATTTTCAACATAATCCCCCGTGAATTGTGGAAGGAAAAGATAATCGGGCTTCTTTTGCAAAAGATCGAAGAAATATCCGTGGGCAATTTCGGCGGGATAACAGAAAGGCGCATTCTTCCTGTCCATCCCTTCTCTTCTTAGTGTATCGGGAATGAGAACTCTGAAACCGATACGGGAAAAGAAGTGCCTGTATAGAGGGAAGTAAGAATTGACGAGAAAAGACTTGTTAATCCCGACTGTTTTGGAATCTTTAGGATAATCCGGTTCGGCGTTTGAAAATACCATCCTTTCATGGTGATCGACAAAATTGAGTCGCTCAGCATTTACCTTTATACTGGATCTGAGGTTGTACCACCTGTTACAGGCTCCACCGAAGGGATATGTCTTCCCCTCGATTCTTATCCTGGCAATCTCGCACTTTCTGTCGCATTTTTCCTTTCCGCCATTACAGACAAAGGAAGGTCCATATTCTATCTCCCGGTCTTTCAGCTGCTTCAAGGAAAAGGATCTTTCCTTCATCAAATTCAGAGATAATCTTCTTTTTATCTCCAGTGCCACGCCGAAGGCCCCGATAAGCCCCGGGTCGGGCGGGACGATGATATGCTTGCCCGTCAGTGAGGCCATGGCCAGTGGTACGGCCCTGTTGTAACAGACACCTCCCTGCATAAATACCTTTTTCCCTACGGGCCTGTTCCCCTTGACACGATTCGTGAAATTCATGCAGATTGAATATACGAGACCGGCAACGATGTCTTCTCTGGCCGTCCCTTCATGAAAGGCATTTTTTATGTCGCTGCCTATGAATGCTGCGCACTGGTCGTTAAAATTGGGCGGATTTCTTCCCTGAAGGGCAATGTCTGCGATATCTTCCATCTTAATACCCAGCGTTTCTTTTGCCGCCTCTTCCAGGAAAGATCCTGTGCCGGCACTGCAAGCCTCATTCATTGCATAATCGGAGGGAACCCCGTTTGTTATATATGTGTATTTTGCATCTTGTCCCCCGATCTCGAAGATGGTGTCCACTTCCCTGTCGAAGTAAAGGGCCCCCGTAGCGTGGGCAATAATCTCATTGATAACTCCATCTGTCATTGCATGCAGACCTGCAATTTTCCTTCCAGATCCCGTTACACCCACTCCGATGATGCGAATCCTGTCTGCCAGACCACCGAGTATGCGGACAAGATTTGCATAACATTCCCTCGATGCCCGGACCGGGTCTCCCTTTGTCCTCAGGTAGATAGAGGCCAGTATTTTATCATCCGCCACTCGCAACAAAAGGGCCTTCGTCGTCGTAGAACCGACATCCAAGCCGCAAATACATACATCGCCCTCCCGGGCGGCGCTTCCGCCCGAGGTTGTCCTGAATTCTACCATGCCTGTGGCGTCTTCCAGAGGGGGAAGATGAAAGAATATTTTCTCGTCCTTTTTAAAGAGTTTTTCCTGACCGGGGAATGGCGCCGTCTCATTATCCAGCGCCCACAACGCACACCCCAGTGATTCAAAATAGGGGGCTTCTTCAGGTATGTATAGATTTTCTATTTCCCTTTTCAGGTATTCTATCATGACGGAGTTTCGGGCACACCCTCCTATAACCATTATATCTTTTTTGGGAATTTGCCTGATCAGTTCCAGAACTTTTCCTGCCATCATCTGACACAGGCCCGCCGTAACCTGTTCCTTTGGTATCCCCTTATTCGTAGCGTGCGTGCAATCACTCTTACAAAAGACACTGCAACGTCCCGAAACCCTGTATGGCTTTTCTGCCCGGGCAATTGTTATAGCCTCTGCAAGGGGAATTCCCATTCTTTCTATCTGTTGCAGAAAGAATTCACCCGTACCCGAGGCACACTTGTTTCCTGTCTGTACTGATGATATTCTCCCGTCCTTGCCGAGAACATAAACCATAAATGTTTCTCCACCGGCGCTTACGATGGCGTTGCAGTGATTTCCATCAACACTTATGTGAGAAAAGGCATTTTCCACCGCCTCCGGTTCCGAGATGGATGTCAGGTTTACAAGGCGTCTGAATTTTCTTCCCGTAACAGCAATTTTCGAATTACTATCTATTTTCAGCTTTGTTATGGTTTCCTGGAGTGTCTTTTTGGGATTGCCATGGTGGGGTTCTAAAAATATTTTATTTATAGATATTTCTTTGCCCTCATTTCTGAAAAGTTCAACAACTGAGAGCGTTGATGCGCCTATGCAAATACCGAAGGATTTCATCTTACGTAGTGTCTTCCCTATGAATACATGTTATCAATTCAGGGGTTAATATAGGAAGCTATTCGTGAAAGTGCAATCCTCAGATTGCTTTTGAAGCACGGCTCTACACCTTACGACATATCTTCAGGTCAGTTCTCCTCGTGATTCGGGTATATCAATGTAGACATTCATTGACAATACTTTAAAATTGACGAATTAAAATATAGCAAAATAGGTTCCTTTGTCAAGGATATGTTTCATATCCGTCTGCTGCTGGTTCAACCTGCGAGATTGAACCAGCGTAGATTGTTGCATAATTCATTGGAAAAACAATGAACTGTGAACCGGTAACCGTGAACGGTTACAAAAATATAGACAGGATTTCAATGCCTGTCACTCTATAGTAAAACGCCATGAGCAAAACCATTCGTCCGGATGCGGATCGGGAGGACAGCCTATACATTCTG
>CAYMYS010000077.1:0-6442 GCA_964394725.1 uncultured Syntrophaceae bacterium | reverse complement strand
CATGAGCAAAACCATTCGTCCGGATGCGGATCGGGAGGACAGCCTATACATTCTGAATTGAAGGGCCTTTTTCAATCCTTTGATTCCTGCCTCTTCGGGCAGACCGAGGAACCATGATAATGAATCGGGGTTGCATGATGATTATGAGAGATGGCTGGAGAAACTTGCACTTCATGAACCATTATCGCAGTATTTCCACAACCGGACGGGAGAGGACAATGGCGATGCCCACCTAAAACGACAGGTGATGGGCAGAGAAGTCGTTGTGGCCGTTACCGATGGTCGGTTCGATTTTGGTCCCTGGGAACAGATCTTTTATGGTGAGTTTGACGGAGGGAGGAGAAAGAGGGTCCCGGTAAAAATTATCGGTGAGTAAAGGCCGAAACTGTTACACCTTTACTCACCGATTGATAGTTGCCGAATGTGTTCCTACTGAAGCTCGGCCGGTGTTACGATGGAGCCGAATTTCGCTTTCAGCGCCATCAGGCCCTTTTGTTGCTCTTTAAGAACATCGAAGAGCTGTTGGGGAACATTGGATTCCTTTCCATATGCCTCGGTCTGAAGCACTATCCTGGAAAGGATGTTATCGACGTAGAGCGAGAATTGCTTTACATACAGCTCTTCGGGATAGTCCTTGTCTATGATGGATCGGAACAGTGCCTTGAGATCCTCATATTTCGGAAGACCTCCGATGGGGGTCTTGATAACATCCATCTCTTTGTGGGCTCGTCTTTCCAGCCATGACAGCCAGACCTTGACATCCCGTTTCTCTCCCAGGAGTTTCTTCGATTCACCGCCTCTGGCCTCGTGGGTAAGAAAATAGTTCAACCCAGCCATGATCGGTTTCTTTTCCGGTGCAAGATTTCCATTGCCAAAGAATTTGAACTGTGCATCCATGTAATCCGCCAGCGGTCCGGGAATAAAAGGTCCATTCGCCCAGGGCGCTCGCTTGACGCCCGTGGCACCCACCTCCGTTGCCGTTGCAGCCGAGACGATGGAGGCGCCGATGACGACCCCTTCATTGGGCGAATTTGCTACCCAGACGGGGGGCATGGTGTTGCTGTCCCTGCCGCTATAGGTTATGACCTTTGTTTCCACTCCCTTGGGATCTTCTGCCATCTCGGAATAATTGGGCAGTGCGTCGTAGACAAATGTGCATCGCGCATTGGGATGTGACAAGGGAACTGCTTTTCCCTTTCCATCGGTCATGCCCTTTTCCCACTCTCCCTGGAAATTTGTGCCCTTCTGAGGAACATCCTCCCCACTTCCCGTCCAGTGGGGTATGCCATTGTCGTCGATGAGGACATTGGACCATATGACCTCTGTCCCCGGATTCCGGAGCAGTTTCATGAGAAGGGGATCGCCGTCCCAATTGACGTCTTCGACGATACCGAAGATTCCCGCTTCGGGATTGATGGATCGGACGCTGCCTTCTTCATCTATCCACATCTGGGCAAGGTCATCGCCCACAAAATGATCCCCCGCCATAGCCGTCGTTGTCTTGCCGCATCCGCTGGGGGCGGCCCCTGCAAACCAGGTAATACGTCCGCCGGGACCCTTCATGCCCGTTATGAACATGTGCTCCGACAACTCCGTTCCTCTCTTCTCGTACACGGCCCTGTCCACTGCAAAACGATGATTCCCCTTCTTCAGAAGGAGTGTGTTCCCTGCGTATGTGCAGTTAAAAGCGTAGGTGGTCTGATGACTCCTGTCCATGAATACCCGCGCATTGGGCAGATCCTCGGGTCGGTTCTTTCCTTCGCTGTGTATGTTGGTGTAAAAGTACCCCAGCTTGTCGACCTCTTTGTCAAAATCTGCAAATATGCTTCGGTACAGCAAGTCTGCACTATGAGACACATAGGCGGAGCTGGTGATCTCCAGGGCCGGGTTTGCCGCAGGTGATCCCACGGGACCGCGCATATAGAATCCCACGACCATGGTTTTCCCCTTCATAATTCCCCGTAACTTGTCTTTAATGTCTTCCAGGGCTTCCTTACGTCCCATTTTCTTCGCAAGCGAACTGACATCTTCGTCTTCGTTCACGATATAAAAGGTGCGATCAGTGATGCGTCCCTGCTCGTCCTTGAGGTCGTAGTGGATCGTGTGTTTTTCCATCGGGAGCGGTGTCTCTTCACCGTTTTGTATGCTCAATTCCCGTACATACTGTTTATCGGATTCGGAACCCGTATTAATAAAAACAGAGTCCGGTTCACACATGGCTATGGAGTTTGCGATTTTGACAACAACCTCTTTATTCGTTATCTCCTTGATCTTTGACAGATTATCTGTATCCAGATTCTTTTCAAGAAGTGTTACGGCGTCTTCATAGGTTCTTATGCCGCCTATTTCGGTGACTATATCTATACCCTTCCTCATTTCCAACATAGTACTTTCTCCTTCTGTAAAATATCTTTCCATAAATTATCCATTTAAAGTGGGGTTTAAAACCAGATCGGTATCGGCTTACCGATAAGACGTGCTGGAATTTGTAAGGGTTTTTGGACAATAAGATGGTGAAATCGAAAGGGTCAATCGCGCCGTTGAATCTACCACTCCCCAGATAATGCCACTGTTCTGAGGCTTCGCAAAAATACCACTTTTTGATTTCTATAGGATCAGTAACAGTTGCCCGTTTTTGCCGGTACCTGACGGACAGCAATACTGTTTTACATGCAAAAATCCATACCGCTTTTGTGCCAAAAAACTTTAGTCCACTTGTTAATCGGATTTTCTCATTGCAGGGACGGAAAGATCAAACCTGCTAGACTTTACGCTAGTAGGTTGCAATATAAGCAACAACAAACGAAATGTCAATGTAAAAAGCGTATAAATGACAATATAGCATGTGTTCTGATTGATCATTGTTCCCCTCGACTGTAGGGTTTGTAATATACCTTCCGAATCACGTCATATTCTGTGCTACATATTGTCCCCATTTCGAGGTCCTTTATAGCCATGCTCTTTCTTTGCAACGTAAAAACATATTTTTCATTTTCTTCGGCGAATGAATTTTGGTAAGATGCACAGATGGAGGAACTACATGAAGAACTATGTACCCCTTTCCAAAAACCACCAGAGGTGGATCAGAAAACTGCATCAGAAAAAATACCGCAGCGAAGAAGGGGCTTTTATTGCCGAAGGTGTCAATTCTCTCAGAGAAGCCGCTGAAAGGGGAAATTACGCCATTAAGGAGATTGTCATCGACAGGGACATGTCGGAATTCCTTCGTAATATGTTACCCCATCACATCCCCATCTATGAATGCTCTGAGGGGGAAATGAAGTCCATATCGACGGAAGAGACCCCCCAGGGAGTACTGATCATTTGCCATGAGAGAGAAGCCACCTTTAAGGATCTGTCAGCCCATGCACCCGATGTGATGCTCTATCTCGACAGAATTGCCGACCCCGGCAACCTCGGCACCATCATAAGGACGGCTGCATGGTTTAATGTCGATAAGATAATCCTCAGTCCCCGCTCTGTCGATCCCTTTAATACCAAGGTCATACGGGCATCAGCGGGGAACATATTCAGAACGGAAATATTTCAATCAATCGAACCGGAGGTTCTCTCGCAGTTTGCGAAGGAAAACAATTACAGACTTATCGCGGCCCTTCCCGAAGGGGGGACACCGGTTCGTCAATTGAAGGGGAAGGAAAAGAAAATTGTGCTTCTGGGACAGGAAGCAGGCGGTTTATCGAAAGATATAATGAAATACGCCGATGAGAGTGTCTCAATACCGGGAAATGGAAGGGTTGAATCATTAAATCTCGCCGTTGCCGCGGCAATAATACTCTATGAACTATGGAAAGGGTAACGGGAATCTGCCGATAGTGTGATTACTCTATGGAAAAGGTGTAAATAATTGTCTTGACAAAACAATTCCCCAGGTAGTAGTTTTGTCGAATTAAACCCTAATCATAGGAAGGAGTAAAGCATGAAAGTTTACCGTGGAATTATAGCTTTTCTGATTATCATTATTTTTGTTGTGGCACCTGTAACTGCGGGATCACTGCTGGCGGCTGAAAGGGAGATTACCGTTGCTACAGATGCAACCTGGCCCCCCATGGAGATGGTGGATAGAGACAAAAACATAGTTGGTTTTGATATCGATTTTTTAACGGCCGTGGCAAAAGAAGCAGGATTCAAGGTGAATTTTAAAAATACTGCTTGGGATGGAATCTTTGCAGGAGTAGCCGTCGGGAAGTATGACGCGATTATCTCATCCGTCACCATTACCGACGAGCGAAAGAAAAAGATGGATTTTTCCATGCCCTACATCAACGCAGGTCAGGTACTTATAGCGCCTAAGGCATCCAAAGCAGTCGTTCTGGCCGATATGAAAGGGAAGAATGTCGGCGCCCAGATCGGGACGACGGGCTCCTTTGAAATCAAAAAAACAGAGGGTGTTACATTAAAGTCATACGACGAAATAGGCCTCGCCTTTGAAGATATGGCCGCCGGCCGTATCGCTGGTGTTGTCTGCGATACCCCCGTTGCCGCAGATTACGCCTTACAGAGAAAAGAATACAAGGACAAGTTCAAGATTGTCGGCGAACCATTCACTGAAGAATATTATGGCATCGTTGTAAAGAAGGGAAACACGGAGTTGATCGATCTGCTTAACAAGGGGATTCGTGCTGTACAGGCCAAGGGCATTGACAAACAACTAGAGGCACAGTGGGTGAAATAACCGGCACAAAAGAAACGAAAAAGCCAGTAATAGCAGTAGGTGACGGACCGGCAATCCCGAGCAAATCGGATGTGGGGTTGTTTACGGCATGGAGGATCTCCTTCGTCAGTGCCATTGCCATCGTTGCCTATCTTGCCATATCAAAACCGGATCCCTATCTGGCAATCTTAAAGTTTGTGCCGGATGGGATCCTGGTGACGTTTCAGGTTACCATAGAGGCCATTCTCCTCGCCCTGGTAATCGGTCTCTTTACCGGTCTCGGAAGAATATCCAAAAACAGATTCATCAACGGGATTGCCTCTATCTACGTGGAGGTCATACGAGGGATTCCCCTTCTTGTTCAATTGTTCTATATATATTTTGCCTTGGGGCGCGTCGTAAATCTGCCTGCGATGGTAAGCGCAGTCATCGCCATGGCGGTCTGCTACGGCGCTTACATGGGTGAGATATTCCGGGCAGGCATCGAAGCAGTCCACAGTGGACAGATGGAGGCGGCACGCTCGCTAGGCATGACATCATCACAGGCCATGATGCATGTCATACTGCCGCAGGCCTTCAAGACTATCCTCCCCCCCATCGGAAACGAATTTGTGGCCCTTCTGAAGGATTCGTCCCTTGTTTCCATCCTTGCCGTATCCGATCTCTTGAGGAGGGGACGTGAATTTGCAGCAGAATCATTTACCTATTTCGAGACCTATACTATGGTAGCACTTATTTATCTCATCATTACACTCTTTTTATCGAAGCTGGTCAGTATTATGGAGGAGCGAATAAGTGTCGACTGATAACAAAAATACCATGGTTAAGATCAGAAATGTCTATAAATACTTCGGTCAATTAAAGGCCCTGGATAATGTATCCCTGGATATTTATGACGGCGAGAAGATCGTTATTATTGGGCCCAGCGGTTCAGGGAAGAGTACGTTGCTTCGTTCCATAAACAAGCTGGAAACAATAGACGCAGGGCAGATAACCGTAGACGGCTTTGATATCTGTGATCCCGAAACCAACATTAACAAGGTCCGCGAAGAGATCGGCATGGTGTTCCAGTCCTTCAATGTATTCCCCCACAAGACGGTTCTGGACAATATAAATCTGGCCCAGACCGTTGTCAGGAAGCGTTCTAAAAAAGAGGCATCCGAGATATCTACGGAACTTCTCAAAAAGGTTGGTATTATTGAAAAATCAGACGAATATCCGGGAAAACTTTCTGGTGGACAGCAACAGCGCGTGGCTATTGCCCGTGCCCTTGCCATGAAACCGAAGCTCATGCTCTTCGACGAACCCACATCGGCCCTGGACCCGGAAATGATAGGGGAAGTGCTCGACGTCATGATAAACCTGGCTAAAGAGGGCATGACCATGATCGTCGTTACCCATGAAATGGGATTCGCCCGCGAAGTGGCTGACAGGATCATATTCATGGACTATGGAGCAATCGTGGAAGAGGACACGCCCGAGCACTTTTTTAAGAATCCCACCCAGGAACGCACAAAGCTCTTCCTTAATCAGATCCTGTAAAGATCACTCAGCCTCGAAACTCCGATTAATAGACTTTTCACCCCTTATAGAGGAACAACAGTGAGACCCTTTACCAAGGTACGGGTGATCGCCGCCCTTCTCTTGTGACCCCGGTAAGTGAGGATTGTGCATACACAAAACAGGGGCTGCGATTATCTCGCAACCCCTTGTTAATATTCATGGTAGTCCCACGGGGAATCGAACCCCGGTTTCCGGCGTGAGAGGCCA
>CAYMYS010000076.1:0-12825 GCA_964394725.1 uncultured Syntrophaceae bacterium | reverse complement strand
CCTATCTTTTTGGTGTCTGCTGCTTTGCCGGCCTTATCTTTCCAGGCCGCTTCTTTTTTATTCTTCCCTTCGACGCGTGCCAGTTCCATCCACTTTTTGTCCTTGAATACCTCTATCTTCTTTATTTCCGCCTTATCAAAGGCCATGATGACCTTGTCTCTCAGCTCATCGGCATCCTTGTCGAATTTTGATTCGTAATTCCCCCTGGTCTGATAGACCTTGAAGTCTCCCGGCAGCTTTATGAAGGTATGCCTGTAGGTAGACGCCTCCTTACCGATCTCAAGCTGACGAATCAACTTATCTCCGGCCCATGCCTTCATCTCTATCTTTTCATCATCGGTGAGATTGTAGCGCTTATAGTTTTTTGATTCCGAAACGAGAGCGGTATGGGTAACCGTCGCGATGAGTTCCAGCATATCCTTAATCTTTTTCTCATCGGCGGGATATCCTTTCTCACCGATATACCACTTTTTATCTTTTTTATTGATTACCACCGTTTCGCCCGATTTGGATATTTCAATCTTTGAAATGGTCTCACTTTCCACTTTAGGCATGGAAGGCAGCTGATAACTGCTCCTGTCGGAACTGTGAAAGACCAGATACGCTACGAGCGCAACCAGTAGGACGGCCAGTATTAGGTATTCCTTCTTAATCTTCATATAATATCCTCACCTATTTTTGAAACATCATCTGAATACGCTTCTTTCTCGAATGTCTGCGCATCAGTATGAAAATGCCAAACAGCACAGCGAATAAGGGCAGCACTGCAATATTAAATGTCTTTACGAAGGTTTTTACCACGGAATCTGTTTCGTAGAGTGGATTGAAACCCTGTTCCTTGCTCCTCATGGCGGCAATGTCACCCCTGTCGTTGAGGTAATCCAGCACATTCAGAACGAGCATGGCATTGGGGCTCTTACCCTCTTCATCAAGCATGCTGTCCTTCAGCAATTCCGATGACGAAATGACGAATATCTTTGCCGGTTTGCCCTTTTCCAGAAAGGCGCTTTCTCCTTCGATCTTCGTCATATCTATGGTTGTTTCGGGTTTTTCTTCTTTTGTATCCTTTGCGTCCTTCTTTCCGGACTTTGCCTCTTCCTGCTTCATAGTCGGCATGGGTTTACCCTGGAAATAACTGGTGAACTCTCCCTCCAGGATATAGGCAAGGGCCTTGCTCTCCATCTTTTCATCGGCTGTGGGCAGCTTCAGGAGCATTGGGTTAAGACTGATATTGTCTTCCATCTCCCACGACTCGTCAGACGATGAAATCAGCTTGTATGCCTTTATTCCCATATCCGTGATCCGCTTTTCATCCAATTCCAGAGGCGATATCTTCATCGTAATGAGCCCCCTGATGTTTTCCATAAACTCCAGATCATTGTTTATGGTGTCCTGCCTGATGACAGGAGCGAAGTAGATTTCCTTTTCACCGCCGCCGTACTCCTTCGGGAGGCGCTGTTTGTAGGAACTCTTGTCCAGCACATAAGATTTCTTGATTGTGATACCGTAATGTTCAAGCAATTTCTCAAGCCCCGTATCCAGCGGAACATAGAGAGGCTGACGCTGGTAGGGATTTTGGGGAGACGGCAGGATCTCGTGGAATGCATCGGCAAAGATGGCAAGATTCTTGCCTCGCATCAACAACTGATCTATCTGGTATAATTCATAATCAGTAAATTTCTCCTTCGCACTGGCAATGACAAGGGTCTTGAATCCATCGGAAATGGGACCATCCTTGAGATTCACATTCTTGATGGCGTAATTTTGAGAAACAAGGGTATTGAATATAGTGAGCGCCTCGTCTGGTCGAGCTCCCGGGGCACCTTGTGGGGGCCGCGTCGTTTTCAGTGTGCCATGATCCGCCAGATATCCCAGGTTTTCATTGATGCCTATGAGTGATTCGAGATTGGCCTCGATAATACTTGCCAATTGCCTCGGATTTACCAGATCATACTGTGTCCCGATGATCGGTATCTGCAATACATTGAGGAGGGGTACCTCCACTGTCTTGTCCCCGTATTCCATGGCAAGGCCTATAATGCCCTCGCCTGCTTCAACCTTTTTCTCGGGCACTGCCGGCCATTTGAGTCCTGAAAAATTAAACTTCTCCGACACCTCTTCCAGGTTATTCTCTTTTGTTGGATCAATGTATCGAAATACGAGGGTATCGTAATTCTTGTCATTTAGACCCTTGACGACCTCTTCGATCGTCTGTGGAAATTGGGGGAGTTCCTTCAACCCCATCAACGGTGCAACGGCCTTCAATGATGAAGAGAGGTAGAGGTCTATCTTGACCTTTTCCGTAAGCGTCAAAAGGGCGCTGATCTTGTTGTTCATTTTCTGGATGGCCGTCGTAATCTTGTACTCCAGGCCCGCCGTTGTTGTAATGGTGGGAATACGTTCTATGATATCGCCATGAATGAGCACCAGCCCCATGTATGCGTTCTTGAATTTGACCTCGTCCTTCTCGATCATTTGGATCTGGACAGGATTAATCCCGTAGCCCTTCGCCAGCTTGCGGTTTTCCCCGGTACCCTGAGCACCGCCATCTTCCTCGGGACTTACATCATAAAAGCTGTAATTAAAGTATTTATTTGCGCTGACGGCATATTCTTCCAGGAGATCATGAAGGTAGCGTTCAGTTCCATTATGGGGCGCTGACAGGTTCTTTGTGAAAAATACCTTTATAGTCAGCGGCTCTGAAAGCGTGGAAACAACCCGCTTGCTTACATCGGATATGGAAAAAATGTTGTTCCTCGTCAAATCACCCCTGAAAAAGAGTGTAACTCCCACCACATTGATCAGTATTATTATAATCAGGTAAATGAAAAACTTTAGATATTTACCGGATGTCTTTTTTACGCTCATGTTCTTCTCCTTATCTTTTTTCCTGCATTACGAGATGTGTTGCGTAAAGACCGATGAAGACGACACTCAGAAAATATAATAAGTCTCGTGAGTCGATTATGCCCTTCGCGACGTTTTGAAAGTGATTATCGGCGGCAAGATATCCAATGACACTCAGAATCGCTTCGGGAAAGAAAAAGAGCATCTTGTTTATCATGGTCAGAACAAAGCATATGGACATACCCATCATAAAGGCAATAATCTGGTTTCGTGTCAGCGACGATGCAAATATCCCGATGGCACAATAGGCCGATCCCAGCAGTATGCCTCCGATGTAACCACCCATTACGGGTCCCCAATCAAGATCACCGATAAATGAAACGGTCAGGGGATAGGCAAGCGTTGGAATAAGCATGACGGCTATAAAGGCGACAGCCGCCATAAATTTACCAATAATGACATCGAGATATGTCACCGGCAGGGTCAGAAGGATCTCATAGGACCCCACATTCAGTTCTTCCGAATAGAGTCTCATCGTAATAGCGGGAACGACGAATGAAAAGACGATAGGAAGGAGATTGAAAAAGTTTCTCAGGTCTGCACGATTATAGATAAAGAATCCTGCAAAGAAGAACCACCCCGTCACGAGCAGGAAAAGGGCAATGACAATGTATGCGATGGGGGATAAGAAATAAGCTCCGAATTCCTTTTTAAAAATATGTATGGCCTGTCGCATATTAATTCTCCTTCGTCAGTTCTCGGAATATAGTCTCAAGGGTCCTTGTTTCCCGAAGGAATTCGATGAGGACCCAGTCTGTATCCTTTATTTTACGATATATATCGCCTCTGGGATCGGATGATGATCGAATCGTCAGTTTAATCATGAGGACACCTTCATCGTCGGTGTCAACCTGATCGACTTTTATAATTCCATCAATTCCACTCAGTGCGTCCTCGACCTTTTTAAACTCCGCATTCAAGAGAGAGAGGGAAATGAAATGCTCTTCGCCTGCCGACTCTTTGATGGCTGTCGTGCTGTCGTCGGCAACAATTTTCCCCTTGTCGATGATAATTATTCGATCACAGGTGGCCTCCACCTCACTCAGTATGTGAGTAGAAAGCACTACTGTCTTTTCCTTCCCGATTTTCTTTATGATTTCACGTATTTCAACAATCTGGTTGGGATCGAGACCGGAGGTCGGCTCATCCAGGATCAGTATCTCCGGATCGTCCATCATGGCATGGGCCAATCCTACCCGCTGCTTGAGCCCCTTCGAAAGCTCATCAACGACCTTGTGCATAATATTATTTAAGCCACAGATGTCGGCGAGATGACGAAGCCTGTCGGCCCTCTTTTCCTTTTCAATTCCCCGTATCCTGGCAACATACTCGAGATAATCATAAACGAGCATATCGTGATAAATCGGGGCGGACTCCGGTAGATATCCGATAAGCTTCTTGATCTCCAAGAGATTTTCATCAATGGAGTAATCCTTTACACTGATATCCCCCGACGTGGGTGAGATGTATCCAGTAAGCATCCTGAGCGTAGTCGTTTTCCCCGCACCATTGGGACCCAATAGTCCCAGGATTTCCCCCCGGTGGATATCGAAGCTGATCTGGTCGACGGCACAGAAATCATCATAGTACTTTGTCAGGCGTTCGACATGTATCATATAGTTCTCTCCTCTATTATGTCTTCTGAAATCTCTCAGCCGAAATGAGATACTTTCACTCATTCAAAATGCCCATAACTAATAGTATTGATCCCAACATGTCAATACCTTTTTAAAAAAATATTCTCGTAATCATGGTTGTCAAGCATACTTCTTATCGAATTTGTGAAAAAAAAATGATATATACGCGATATGAAGGCACAAAAAGCAATACGGTGTATGCGTTGTGGTAAATGCTGTCTTTCAAACCTGTTTTTTTATATAAAGGATGTAGACCTTGATCGCTGGAGGCGAGAGGGCCGGGACGACATACTGCACATTATCGAAAACCGGCAGGCTGTCTGGGGGGGAGACCATTTTGTTTCGGCCAGAGACGGCACGTTCCTCCATGGCTGCCCCTTCCTGGAGTGGGAGGGAAAGACAAACAGCTGCTCCATATACGAAACGCGACCCCAGGTATGCCGGGACTATCGCTCCGGATCATCAAAAATATGTCCTCAGTACTATAAGGAATTATGAATCAGCCACGAAACGATAAAAGAGACCTCAAGAATATGACACTTGAGGAGATAGAGAAGTTTATCTCCCGTCAGGGAAAAGAGAAATACCGGGCCAGGCAGATCATGAAATGGCTCTATCAGTACGGCGCTACCTCCTTTGATGAGATGACTAACATCTCGAAGAAATGCAGGACCGAACTCAGTGAAAATGCAACGATCAGCGAACTGCCCATTGAAAAGTCAGAGGAATCTGTCGACGGAACAAAAAAGTTTCTCTTCAAACTGGCAGACGGTCAATTTATTGAGAGTGTTCTCATTCGCGAAAAAAACCACTGGACCATATGCATCTCCACACAGGCAGGGTGCAATATGGGATGTAAATTCTGTCTCACTGGCCGATACGGCCTGCAGAGAGACCTCCTTCCCTCGGAAATCGTCGGTCAGATCACCACTCTGCGTTTCAACACCCCCGAGGGTAAGGATATCAAAAATATCGTCATGATGGGCATGGGGGAACCCCTTGCCAACTATGAAAACGTACTGAAAGCCATTAAAATCATTACGGTAGACGTATGTGCGGCATTTGCAACGCGCCGTATCACCGTATCGACCTGCGGCATTGCCCCCATGATCGAACGGCTGGGGCAGGATTCGTCGGTAAACCTTGCCGTATCCCTGAATGCCCCCAACGATGAGATACGGAACAGTATCATGCCCATCAACAGAAAATATCCCCTCGAAAAACTCATCGAGGCCTGCTCTACCTTTCCCATGCCGAGGCGCAGGCGGATAACCTTCGAATATATCCTCATCGCAGGCGTCAACGATTCCGACAAACAGGCCGAACAACTGGCCGCCCTCATGAAGGACGTCAGATGCAAATTCAATCTCATTGCCTTCAATGAATTTCCCGGTTCAGACTTCAAGACACCGTCGAAGGAAAGGATAAACGCCTTTCGTAATATATTGGTAAATCATGATTATACGGCAGTGACGCGTGCAAGCAAGGGAAGAGATATTCTGGCGGCCTGCGGTCAACTCCGGGGGAAGGCAGGAAAAGGGGCCTAGGGTTCAAGTGGAATGCTAAAACAGTGAACCGTGAAGGGTCACCAAAAAGACATGGCAGAAAGCCGCTGGTTCAATCTTGCAGATTGAACCTCGGCATTAAACAGAGGTGCTAAGTACCATCGGTCTTACACCTAATCGCAAAAAGCAGAGATCTGTTTCACCAAAGATTTTAAGACCTTTACATGGTGTGGTTCAATCTGCAAGATTGAACCAGCGTAGAGCAAACAAACGCTTGAACCCTTGACCACTGGAATCCTTGAATCCTCTTCTCCAACTAATGTGGAAAAGTTTTGTAAGACACGACACAGGTGGCCTATGGAACATATAATCATCATCGGCGGAGGGGGCACGGGCGCGGCACTGGCACACGACCTTTCACTGCGGGAATTCAGGGTCAGTCTCTATGAAAAGGGGGGGCTTGTTTCGGGAACTACGGGGAGACATCACGGCCTCTTGCACAGCGGCGCCAGATATGCAGTCCATGATCCCAAGGCCGCCATGGAGTGCGCACGGGAAAATGCTATTCTCCGCACCATCGCACCCGATGTGATTGAGCAGAACGGCGGTCTCTTCGTTGCCATCGATGATTCCGATGTGGAATATGCCCGTATATTGATCGATCACTGCCGTCAATGCGAAGTTCCCGCAAAAGAGATAGATGCCGTTCTCGCATTGTCGATGGAGCCCGCATTAAACCCCAACGTTAAATGTGCCATAGAGGTTTCCGATGCAACCATCAATGCCTGGCGGCTTCCTCTCCAATTTTTTGCAACGGCCCGTGCCAGGGGGGCGGAGATTCACCCCTTTAGCGAAGTTACAGGTATTAACACAGGGACGGGGATTGTCACCGGCGTCAGGGTTTTTGATCATAAGAAACACCGTGAATCTGATGTCAGCGGTGATATTGTCGTCAATGCCACGGGCGCATGGGCAGGGGCGGTAAGTCTCATGGCCGGGATTTCTCTTCCCATCAATCCCGCACCGGGTGCAATGGTAGCCGTGCATGAACGCCTGACAGATCGAATAATCAACAGACTGCACAGCCCGGGCGAAGGTGATATCATCGTCCCCCAGCGTAATCTAACCATCCTTGGAACCTCAATCTGGCAAAAGGATGACCCCGACAGCTACGACCTGCCACGGGAACATATCCATAGATTGATCGACCTCTGCTCGGAAATGGTCCCCTCTGTCCGTGACACGACTGTTCATTCAGCCTGGAGCGCCGTGCGACCACTTCTGGGTAAGGGTGAGACTGATAACCTCTGGCAGGCAAGTCGCGATTTTCGATGCTTCGACCATTATACCACAGACAATATCGAAGGTATCATATCGGTAATCGGTGGAAAGGCCACGACCATGCGTGCAATGGCGGAAGAAACAGCAGATCTGATATGCACAAAAACGGGGAGAAATATCGCCTGTCGAACGAACACAGAAAAATTGCTCAATTACAGACTCTTTTACAAGGATCCATTATGAAGGGGAAGAAAATCATATTCAGGATTTTGCGCTATAAACCATCTGTCATCGATCCACCCCGGTTTCAGGATTTTGAGATGTCAGTTACAGACACAATGAGTGTCCTGGAATGCCTTGAGGAAATCAGGAAGGAACAGGATTCCACGCTGATCTATCGCAAATCCTGTCATCACGCCTCCTGCGGCACCTGCGCCTGCATCATCAACGGGAAGGAACGACTGGCATGCATCACGAAAGTTGCAGACCTTGACAACCACATCGTCACGCTGGAGCCATTACGCGGTTTCAGATGTGAAGGGGATCTTGCCGTCTCCGAAGACTGGTCTCCTCTGCGAAATGTTGACAGAGGCAAAGCAACCGATGGGCGGGATGATCAAAAAAGTGCTACCCGCTTTGAAGACTGCATCGAATGCGGGGCCTGCCTGTCTGCCTGTCCCGCAGCACATGGGGGGAATACCTTCATGGGTCCTGCGGCCCTGGCGGCAATACATAACGAAATAGAGAAATCCCCCGACAAGAGAGAATCGCTCCTGTCGCTTGCGGGGGGACCTGATGGCGAGAAATGGTGCGAACGGGCGCTGGATTGCAGCAGGGTGTGCCCCTCAGGCGTCTATCCCGCCAGGCACATTGCCGAATTGCGAAAGTTGTTGGGGAGATGAACTTTTTACAGGGCTTCGTAGACCGCCTTTTTCATGATATCGATAGGCGCTTCTATTCCCGTCCACAATTTAAATTGAAAGGCCCCCTGATTCACCAACATTGCAACACCATCTATTGTTTCGCACCCCATTGCCTCGGCGGTTTTCAATAAACGCGTCTTTACCGGATTATAAACGATGTCCATGACCACCATAGCACTGTCAAAGGCATCTCCCTTCACCGGCATGTCATCGCAATGAGGAGTCATTCCCACCGATGTGGTATTGATCAGAATCGGGGCGTCTATCTTTTTTATATCCGCCAGAGGACGAAATTCCGCCCCCAGTTCGCGTGCCAGGCATTCCCCCTTTTCGACGGTACGATTGACAATGGTGAGGTGCCCTCCCTCGGAAATAATGCCAAAACCAATGGCGCGGGCTGCGCCTCCGGCTCCCAGAATGACGACCTCTCTGTCCCTGATGGCTGTTTTGTCCGTCAGGGCCTTTATCGCTCCCAGACCATCGGAATTGTACCCTTTTAACAGGCCGTCGCGATTTATCACCGTGTTCACGGCACCGATCTGCCCAACCGGACCATCCACTTCATCGAGGAAATCCATTACCGATACCTTGTACGGTATGGTTACGCTGACGCCCTTAACCCCCAGTGCCCTTATTCCATTGACCGCCGCCTCTATATCGGACACAGTAAAGGCCAGATATACGCCATTATAGCCGACTGCGGCAAAGGCACTGTTATGCATTGCGGGGCTCAAACTGTGCCCTACAGGATTGCCGAATATACCGTACAGTGATGTAGCTGAATTCACTTCTATCTCCTCCCTATTAGGTGTTATAAGAGGTTTTTCTCCACTTTAGTTGTAGAAGAGGAATCAAGGATTCCAGGGGTCAAGGATTCGAGTGCATGTTTCCTAAAGGCTTTCTCTGACCAATGGCACTTAGTACTTCTGTTTAATGTTGAGGTTCAATCTGCAAGATTGAACCAGCAGCAATTTTCTGAAAACTTTATAAGTGCTTTGAACGTTCTTTCGATTTCTGCTATCTCTTTTTGGTAGCCCTTCACAGTTCACTGCTTTTTAACCGTGAACCGGTAACTGTAAACCGTAAACGCTTTTAGCATTTCACTTGAATCTCACACTCTCTGGGATTTAACTACAACTAATCGGGAGATGATCCCAATAAGAATACTATTGACTATCCTTGATAAGCGCCCATGCCGCCCTCAGTCCCAGGAGATAGCTCTCTACACCGAATCCGGTGATCTGTCCCTTTGACATGGATGCAATGACAGAGAACTGCCTGAATTCTTCTCTGGCATGGATATTGGACATATGAATCTCGATGACGGGAACCTTCAGTATTTCCAGCGCATCTCTGATGGCATAACTGTAATGAGTCCAGGCACCCGGATTGATGACGACGGCATCGACATCTTCTTCGTGGGCCCCCTGAATCCTTTCCACCATCTCCCCTTCGTGATTGCTCTGAAAACACTCGACCTCACATCCCAGTTCGGCCGCAAGCTCCCCTATCTTTGCATTGATCTCTTCCAGGGTTATGGCGCCGTACTGTGAGGAATCGCGCTTACCAAACATATTCAGGTTGACTCCGTGAAGAAGCAGTATTCTTTTCATATTATCATCTCCCCTTCCCTCTATTTTTCTAAATAACGATATTGTTCACGCCTGAATACCTATAGGCATCATTGAGATTTCTTCCATACATAGATCGTATTTCTTTACGATAAAAAAATCATACTAAAGTCTTCGTCTAAAGGCGAGTGTTTTTCACATTTCCCCACTGGCATAGCAGAACGTACATGCCTGTCACCCCTATGAGAAATCAAAAAATAACTGCCAAGTCCTGGCGCAGCTCCCCATTATCCTCATTGATGCACACAATCTCCTTATGCTCTCTTTACAAAAAAAGTCCTTATCTTACATGTTCTCCGGACCCTTGCCTTATCTTTTCTCAAGTCTGGTTTTGTAGGTTAAACTGATATTTTAAAGAACGTCTCCCTTTATTGGCATGATCCCATCAACCCCAATTCAATTCTTTGAGGCTTCCGACGGTACACCTTTGATTCTTATCTGACATAACTCAAAATAATTCTAAAAAAAAGATTGACCTTCAATTTTTAGTTTAGTATAACTGATCCACATAGTCGCTATGTTACTAGGTAAATAAGTAGATAGTAGGATCATTATGGACTTACAGCCAATAAAAAAACGCCGCCTTTCCGAATATGCAATTGATGAACTAAGGAAATTCATTACCAGCAACAGCCTTAGAAAAGGAAGCAAGCTGCCTTCTGAAAGAGAGCTTGTAGAAAGGCTGCAGATAAGCAAAGGCTCCTTAAGAGAAGCCTTACGTATGCTGGAAATAACAGGTCTGGTCGATGTAATGCCCGGTAAAGGAATATACGTCAGGAGCCTCACCGGCGATCTGGTTGTTCCGCTTTCTTCATGGGTCACAAGGAACAAAGAGGAGATATATAGACACTTTGAAGCGCGTTTGATCCTTGAGCCTGAAGTAGCTGCGTTGGCTGCGCGAAGAATATCCAAAAAACACATAAATCGTATTAAGCAAAATATACTCCTTCAAAAGAGTTACCCCGAAAACGAACTCGTTCCTGTAATCAGTGCCGACATAGAATTTCATCGTCTTGTATCCAAGGCTGCAAATAATGAGACCATAGGCATGCTCATGAACTCTCTTGCCAGGATTTCATTCCATGGGTGGAAGGCTGCATTGCGTGTAGAGGGCAGGAAGGAATCAGCGGTTCAGGAACACACTCAACTTCTTGAATTCCTTGCCAAGCACGATGAGGATGGCACACGAAACGCTATGCGGGAACATATGCTTCATTCCATTCAATTGCTGAAGGAGCAGGGGTTGAATTCCCGCGATTAAGATGCACCGTTTGATTTGTCATGAGATATACAATATTTAGATCTTAAAGACTAAGAGAAGGAGCATTTTCGGTTAATCTTATAGAATAGAGTTCCACACGCATTCTTACTTTATGTCGGCTCGGCTCTTTCCATTATTCACTACGGTCCTTCTCCATCAAGGAAGCTTCCTCACTGGAGAACCGTTTATCAAATGTACGTTTTAAAGGATAGAGACTTTGAGATTCTCACCGGTAGAACCGGTGCATTAACAACGATTAAAGGAGGTACGACAATGAAAGGAATAAATTTTTTAGGGAATAGCAAATTGGAGTTGACGGATCTTCCCGATCCGCAAGTAGGAGAAGGGGATGTGCTCGTTCGTGTAAAGGCCAGCGCTATATGTGGGAGCGAAATGGAGTCCTTTATTCCACCAGGAGGCCTTTCTTGGAAGGGGAACCCGGGACATGAGGTAATGGGCATAGTCGAGGATCCCAATGGCTCAAAACGCTTGAAAAAGGGAGATCGAGTTGGAGTGGCAACACTCCAGGGATGCGGAAACTGCTTCTGGTGTCGTCAGGGAAAACAGGATTACTGCAAGAAGGCATCTGTACTTAAAAATGCCCATAGCGAATATGTGGTGGGCAAAGAGGTCTGGATGCAACCGGTCCCGGACGATATTGATGACGCTACAGCAGTGATGCTGGCTGGTGACGGAATGGGCGTACCTTATGGAGCCAGTGTCCGAGGTGGAGTTGCTCCTGGTCATAAGACTTGCGTCTTTGGGGTTGGTCCCGTTGGGCAGGGTATGACCATGATACAAACCTTTATGGGTGCTCATGTGATAGCGATTGATATAAACCCCAAGGCACTTGAGAATGCTACCAAGATGGGGGCATGGAAAACCATAAATCCCAAGGAGACTAGCGATCTAAAGGCCGCGATATTAGACCTTACTGACGGCTTTGGACCCCACGAATCCTTCGATGCGGGTACAGGAAACCAGGATTTGTTTAACTTGGCTCTGGATGTCACAATGCCCGGAGGCACAGTCATGACAGTGGCACATGGTGAACATGGAATAGATAATGTCCGTGAGCGGCTTAGCTTCCACGTAGACCCTGCTACAGGGGAGCTCTGGGGCAGGAACCTGTGTGTGAGGGGTAACTGGGCATGTCACTTCAGTGATTATACGGACCAGATAGCCATGATAAGAAACGGATTTCAGGCTACTCGCCTCATCACCGCCACATACCCACTAGAAGAAGCAGCTGAGGCTTATCAACGTTTTGCGGAAGGAGAGAGAGGTAAGACGATTTTAGCTCAGTAAGAATTTTTTGCATGCGTACTGCGACTGGCTTTAAGGCCAGTCGCACACTTGATTTTCAATGCTCTTTCATTGGTATTTTCCCTGTCGACACATCTTCTGCAGTCTCGTAACATTCGGCTGTTTGATGTATCTGTCTTACACAGGGGGAATCCATCTTATTAGACGTATTATGGAGAAAGGAGAAACAGAAATGAAAAAATCAGCTTTTGATCACATGCCCATGGGGGCGGAAGGTTTAAGGGAGATTTACTCCTGGGTAGATAATTTCGTGAAGGATAACCATGAAATTGCCGATAAAATAGTCCTCGGCAGATCCGAAGACGATAAATGGGAGATACCGGCGGTTGTTGTAACAAATAAATCTATTTCGGA
>CAYMYS010000075.1:0-13253 GCA_964394725.1 uncultured Syntrophaceae bacterium | reverse complement strand
AATATACTCTAAACTCCAAGGGGGGAAGTGTCTCACTTACATTGGCACAGAGGGCAGCCGTCTAATACAATGGTTCTTAATTCCGCGCATTGTGCGCATTTGCCAGTTTATCTGTTCGCGCACTTGCGCAACCTGCGCACATTGGTTCTTCATATCGCGCATTGCTTTCATACCATGCTTTCACTAGTCGCTATTCTGCTTTATAACCAGCCTCGTTTAGTGACTTAAAATCCCTCGATGTTGAATAATGAAGAAAAATGGGTGCAAATAGGGTGCATTTTGGTGAAATATATCAGCACATCACCAAAACACACCCTTAATGATTATAGCTACTTACACTTTTTTAAGCAATCTCGCCTTCGGCACCATGAATAGAATGAAGGGATTAGTTGCTTTTGACTAATCCCTTTTTTTATGGATCATCTCACGATTCGTTGCAGCAAAATCCCGGAGGGTTCAGGGGTCAAGTGAAATGATAGAGAACTACAATGGATGCTTCTGTGGTCCTTGGAATCCTTTATTCCTCTTATCACTAAATTGGGGCAGAACCGATGGTTTCAAAGAAAGTGCTTGACATTATCTGATTAATCTATATATTAGTGTCAGTAAAAAGTGCTCGGGCTGTCATAAGACGGAAGGGTGCTGTAAAGTTAGGATTGAGACATTTTGAAGTATAAAGAACACCTGCTAAGTTTTAAGGATTCAGTATTATTCTTATGTGTAGGCGATCCGACTTTAGAAAAATCTGGAAAGGAGGATTGTCATAATGCAAAAGGGTACGGTAAAGTGGTTTAACGAGAGCAAGGGTTTCGGCTTCATCGAGAACGATGAGGGCGGAGACGTGTTTGTACATTACAGCGCCATTCAAGGCGACGGTTTCAAGGTATTGTACGAAAATCAGCGAGTGACATTTGAAGTTGAGCAGGGCCAGAAAGGCCCCTCAGCCGTCAACGTTAACGTTGAATAAATAGCGATTTAGCTAAAGATGAGGCACTCCATGGTCATACAGACCGAGGGGTGCCTTTTTTTTGTATACGAGAAGGCAGGGGTGTTAATGAGTGCATCCCAACGGTGAAAGCGCCCATAGTATCATCTCCCGGTTTTAGCACCTTGATGCCGGATGCACACACTCACCGTGTGGTGTCTTGTAATTATTCTATGTTTCTGTTCAGAAATTCCAAAAACACTTCGTTAAACTTACGATCCTGTTCTATGTCGAGTACGTGGGCTGCATCAGGAATAATGTGCAATTCCGAGGAGGTTATTCCTTCGTGGATAAACTCTGCCGCAGCAACAGGGGTGCTGGGATCGTGTTCACCCACCAGTACCAGTGTGGGGACTGAAATAGTTCTTATCGTTTCACGCAGGTCCATCGTTTGGGTGGCAATGCCGCTGGCGCAGTATCCATCGACGGCGGTATTGATAATCATATGGCCGATCTTTTCTACCTCGTCAGGGAGGCGTTCCTGACTGGCTTTGGTAAGCCATCGATCGACGGTGGCCTCGACAGCGGCACGCATGCCATTCTTTTGAGCCGATTCGATTCGTTCGTCCCAGGACTCTTTCAGTGCCATATAGGCAGTAGTGGAGCAGAGAGTGAGTGAAATCAGTCGGTCACCATGCATGGCACCCAGCATCTGGCCCACCATACCGCCCAGCGAAAGTCCGCAGAAATGGACCTTATGCAGACCAAAGGCATCCATCAACCTCACAACATCGGAGGTCAGCATTGCGATTGAATATGGACCTTCCGCCACTGCGGATTGTCCGTGACCCCGGCTGTCGTAGCGGAGAACCCGGTAACCCCTTTCTGTGAGAGCCGCGATCTGAAGGTCCCACATAGTAAGATTCGATGCGAGAGAATTTGAAAACAGCACGACAGGACCGTCCCCGGGTCCGTCAAAACGATAGTTGATTTGCGTCCCATGTATCGTGGCCAGTGGCATGATGTCCTCCTTTTATTAATCCGATTGGAATTATGGTATAAATAATAATTCTGACAAACTAACATCGTCATTGACGCGAACGCGGAAATTAACACTAAAATTACTCTATGCGCAGGAGTGTCCCCCAGTTCATCCGCTGCCGGCTGTGGGCGCGTCAATTTTTTTAGGGTACAATTTCCTTGACCCGCCCGATTTCACCGCCCTCAAGGCGGACTTTGATGCCATGCGGGTGAGAAGGCGATTTCGTCAAGATATCCTTTACGATACCTTCCGTTAGTTTCCCCGATCGCTGGTCCTTTTTCAAAACAATGAAGACCCCTGCGCCGGGTTTTATGTCTATGCGTTTTCTACCGTCCATGTTTGATCTTCCTTTGGAATAGTGTTCATTATTTACTCAGTCAATGAAATCCCTCTCCGTTCCAGGAGCGATCCTTCAAGGCGATAAAGGTCAACGAAGGATTTGAGATATGTAATCACCGCCTTTGTCTTTGCGATACGGCTTTGAAGGAGATCTCGCTGGGCCTGTGAGACAAGAAGTGTTGTCGATTTTCCAAAACGGAATTTTTCCCTTTCTATCCGAAGTTTTTCTTCCTGGAGCGTATAGGTAGCCTCCGTGGCTTCTATCTGTTTTTTGGAACTTGTAACTTCGATATAGGCGGATCGGACATCCACTTCGGCGAGTTCTTTCAGGTTTTCCATTGCCTCTTCCGACTGTTTTTTGGTGAGGGCGGCATTCTGATGACGAGCCTTGGCGCCTTTGTTTGCAAAGGGATATTCGAAGGTGATGCCCCCATAGGCGTCATATGAATTGTCGTCGATGTCTCGTATGGAATTTCCAAACGACCCGGCATATCCCGTTTTGCCGAGTGTAATAAAGAGATCCATTTTGGGGAGGATGCCGTTTTCCGTCCTCACAATCTCTATCTCACCGCGATCGATTTTCAATTGCGCCTGACCGATATCTGGACGCTTGACCAGTGCAAGGGCGACATGAACAGCGACGCTGTCCAGCTTTGCGTCGGGAAGGGCAGGCTGATCGCTGAGAGTGATCTCCTGTCCCCAGGGATTTTTTACGGGGGGACTGAGGAGTCGGAGTAGTTGCAGCTTTGTTTTCTCCAGCGTGCTCCGGGCCTTGATGAGTCCTTCCCGTCTCATGGCTATTTCCGCCATTGCAGCCACCAGTTCCGATTCGGGGAGCTTCCCGAATCGTATCATCTCCATTATTTCATCTTTCTGTTTCTCGGCGATATTGAGCGATTCCCTGTATATTTCAATCTCACGTTGTGCCAGTGTATAGTCCCAGTATGTCTTTTCAACGGTGGAAACGAGAGACTCGGAAAAACCGCGCACCTCGTATCGGGATATGCCTGTGTTAAGGCCGGCCTGTCGTATCTTGGCAAGATTGTAATCGATACCCCTTCCCTGTAATAGTGATTGCGTCACGCTGACACCGACTCGTGACGCATGGAAGTCACTATATCGGTTTGACCACGACATCTTTGAAGAAAGATTGACCTCCACATCGGTACCGGTGGGGTAAAAACGCGAAAGCCCCACATTCGAGTCAGTGTTGCCGCTTTCAACGTCTCTTGTCGGACTGGATTGACTGTTTTCCTGCTCCTGAGTCAGTGTAATATCGCCCTTAAGGACGGGGCTGAAGAGGGCCTCTTCCTGATCTTCCAGCGTCTTTTTGATTTCAGGCGTCAGCCGTTCCACCTTCAGTGATCGATTGTTTGTTAGTGCCATCATGATGGCATCCTCGACAGTTATGGTTATGCCATTGTCGCCTATATTTGTGGTGTTTTTCATCTTTACTGCAGAGTCAACTTGTTTCGGGCCTTCTGCAAAAAGGGGCGTCACCCCCAGGAGCAGAAAGAGAAGACAGGGGATTATGATTAGAGTCGCTCTTTGTACGTCTTTATATTGTCCTTGCATCTGCAATGTCATTTCCTCCCTTTACCTTCGAAGAGTAGATACATGGAAGGTACGATTACCAGTGTGATCACGGTGGCGCTGAAGAGACCACCGATGACGGCTCGAGCCAGAGGTGCCTGTATTTCTCCCCCCTCTCCAAGGCCGATGGCCAGCGGCATCATGGCCAGTATCGTTGTTGTGGCAGTCATCAAAATGGGGCGAATTCGTCTTTTCCCAGCCTCTTCAACTGCCTCCCTGAGAGGCATCTTATCACGTCTGCGGAGAAGGTTTATATGGTCGACAAATAAAATGGCGTTATTGACGACTATTCCCCCCAGCATTATGCAACCGATATAGGACTGAACGTTAAAGGTGGTCCCCGTCAAAAAAAGCATGAGAATGACCCCGATGACGGCAAAGGGGATGGAAAACATGACGATAAAGGGATAACGAAAGGATTCGTAGAGACTTGCCATGACCATATAGACCAGTGTGAGAGCCAGTAAAAGGCTTAAAAGAAGTTCTCTGAATGCCTTTCGTTGTTCTTCATAGTCCCCGCCGAAGGAAATAATGAAGTTCTTTGGCACAGCGATGGATCGAAGCTTTGTGCGGATGTCTGCCAGGATAGAGCCCATATCGCGGCCGCTGATGTTGGCTGACAGGTTAACGATCCGTTCCTGATCCTTTCTCTCTATGCGAACGGGGCCCTTGCTCGTTAGAGACTTGACGACGTTTCTTAGAACGACAGGTTCCCCCAGAGTATTGATGATAGTGAGATCGAGAAGTTCTGTGGTGTCCATAAGTTCGGCGTCCTTGATCTTTACCCGGATATCGAATTCATCGCCGCCTTCGCGATAGTAGCTTGCCCGAGTCCCCGACAGTACCGTTTGGAGCATATTGGCGATCTGTGAGACGGTAAGGTTGAGGGTGGCCGCCTTCTGCCGGTCAATGACTATCATCTCTTCCGGCGTTCCCGTATCAGTGCTGATAAGGGCATCCGTCACTCCTTCAACCTCGACGACTGCTTCTTCTATCTTTTGTGCCAGGGCATTGGAGATGTCGAGGTCATATCCACGTATCTCAATCTGTATCTTATCCGTATTACCGCTCGACATGCGCAGGAGGAACAGCCCCTGGCCGGCACGTGTTCGAATGGTGATACCGGGAATCCGCGAAAGTTTACGGCGCAGATCATCGGCCACCTGGTCACTCGATCGCGTCCGTTCTTTTATGCCAGTAAGAGCGATTCTCATTGTTCCTGAATGAGATCCCCTCGAATGGTAACTCCTCCCACCGACGCTTGTTACTGCACTTTTTATTTCGGGTACCGCTTCTTTGACGATTTTTTCTATAATCTTGAATTTTTCATTAAGGGTTTCCAGTTTCGTACCTATGGCCATCTCACCAGTGACACGCACCTCTCCTTCGTCTGTAGAGGGCATAAACTCGACACCGACGGAGGGGATGAGCAAGAGGCTGGATCCGAGGAGCACAAGGGAGGCTATAAGAACCAGCACCGTGTGGTCCAAGGCATAATGCAACAGTTTCTTGTAGCCGTTTTCCATCTTTGTGAAAACGATGCCGCTTGCAAGATAGAGCCGAGTTGCGAAGGAAGAATTAGAACCATTTCGTGTCGGGTGCAGTAGTTTTGCCGACATCATGGGGACGAGAGTCAGTGCAATCATCAGTGAGCAGATGAGGGCGAAGCTTACCACAAAGGCAAGCTGCTTAAAAAGGATGCCCGACATGCCCTTGACAAATACGAGGGGCAGAAAGACGGCGAGAGTTGTCAGTGTGCTGGCAATGATAGGAGCCGTAACTTCAGCAGATCCCTTGATAGAGGCATCTTCAGGATTGACGCCCGATTCCCTGAGGCGATAGATATTCTCCAGGACGACGATGGCGCTGTCCACCAGCATGCCGATGCCCAGGGCGAGACCTCCCAAGGTTACGATATTGAGTGTAAATCCCGAGAAATACATAAGCGCGAAGGTGGCGATGATGGAAATGGGTATGGCTGTAATAATAATAAGTGTGCTTCGCAGGTTGCGGAGGAAGAAGAGGAGTACGCAAATGGCGAGCAATCCTCCATAAAGGGCCATCGATCCCACATTGGTAATCGAGTGTTCTATGTAGGAAGATGTATCGATGATAGGCGTGATCGAAATTTTCGGAATGTCGCGGTTGATTTGCTCTATTTCTTTCAGTACCTTTCGCGCGACATCAACGGTATTTGTTCCCGATTGCTTGAGAACCCCCAATCGGATGCCATTCTTCCCGTTGACACGTACTATACGAGAAATTTTGACCCATGAGTCTTCCACCGCTGCAATGTCCTTGAGCTGAATAGGGACTTCCTGCCGCATGGCGATTACCGTGTTTTGTAATTCTTCAAGGCTTTCATATTCGCCGGAGGTCCTCATGGTAATTTCAATGTTCCCCCGTTCCAGTGTACCCGCGGGGAGCCTTACATTTCCAGCTTTGATCTGACTGAGAATAAGATCCAGAGGCAGGTCCATTGCCTTGATCTTATCGGCATCGAGATTGACGTGGATTTCCCGTTCAAGACCTCCCCATATATCGAGGGAAGCGACACCGGGGATTCGTTCGATGCGGTACTTGACCTGGTTGTCGATGATTTCCCGAACGATGAGGGGATTGAGATTGCTGGAAGCGCCCATGAGAAGAATAGGGAAACTCGCTATGTCATATTTCCGCAATGTCGGGCGTTCTGCGTCGTCGGGCAGCCTTCGTATAACACGATCAATGCGGTCCCTCACATCATTAGATGCCGTGTCGAGATCTGTTCCCCATGAAAACATGACACGAACATTGCTCGAACCCTCTGAAGATATGGAGTATATCTCTTCCACACCGGGGACGGCGCCCATGGCTTCTTCAAGGGGGCGTGTGATCAGTTCTTCTATCTCTTCGGGACTGGCGTTTTCATAGGTTGTGTTAATGGATAGGGTCGGATAGGTGATACTCGGCATGAGGTCGATGGGGAGGCGGGTCAGAGATACAACACCAAGAATAATGACAATCAATATTGTCATTACGGTAAGTACGGGACGGTGAACGGCAAGGCGTGGAAGGTTCATGAATGTCTATCCTTCTGATCTTTTTGGGTTACCGTTTCCCGGTTTCCCGGGTATTGCGGTGCCCTTTTCGTCGGGAAGGAGAACGGTGGAGTCACTGTTGAGGAGATGCTGCCCCATAATGACAATCGATCCCGACAGAGGTGGACTGGTTACCTCGACGAGATTACCGGCCTTTATGCCCAGTTCAAGGGGGATAAATTGTGCCTTCATGGTTGCCCTGTCTACATGGAATATTCCCTGCTTGCCTTGATGTGTGATGAGGGCGGTTAGGGGAATGATTGTAGCATTTTCGTGTCTCTCAAATTCGATTTCCACGCGCACAAACATGCCCGGTTTCAGCAATTGAGAGGGATTTGCCACGGTAATCTCCACACGTGCCTGGCGCGACGATTCCTTTAAAATGGGGGATATGCGTGTAACATTGCCCGTAAAGCCTTTACCGGGGAAGGCATCCGTCGTTATCTGTGCCGCTTGTTTTTTTTTGATACGGGGATAGTCTCTCTCTATGACGTGTATAACAGCGGTCAGTTTCTGGATACCTATGATGGAGACTATAGGGGCGTTGGAGTTCAGCATGGCCCCTTCATCGATATAGCGTTCACCGATGACACGGTATTTATCACCGTTTTCCCATGATGCCTTTATCGTGGTGTATCCCAATCTCACCGTTGCCGCCTTGAGGGCCGCCTCTCTCTGGGCGACCTGCGCCAGCAATACCCTTTTCTGAGCTTTTTTTGCCCCGTATTGAGCCTCCGCCACATCGAGTTCCGATTCGGAGACAATCTTTTTCTCACGCAGTCCCTGTGTCCGCTCGTACTCGCGGCTGGCAAGATTGAGGGCACTCACATTCTCCTCGATATTGGCCTTCGCCACATCGAGTTCCGCCTTTGCCTGTTCTACCTGTTGCACATATTCATCATCATCGAGGAGCGCAATCAACTGGCCGCGCGACACACGATCACCGATGTCTACCATAATCTTTTCCAGGCGACCCGAAATCTTTGGTGCTACAGTAAACTGGGAGGAGGGGAGAAGATTGCCGCTGAATATCTTGGTATCCCTGATGGTACCCTGTTTTATCGGGACGACCTCTACGGCTACGGCCGAATTTCCGGCACGTGCCTGCGGTTTTTTCGAGGGAAATTCCTTTTTGAAATAGAACTGCCAGCCGATAGCGATGGCTAAAAGAATGATGACGATGAAGACAATTGTTTTTTTCATCTTACCTCTTATGATAATAGGGTAGGTTATACTGAATCGTTCTGATTTCTATACCATTTTCCAGCGAGCAGCAATGTATTTTACTGATAGACCTACAGTTGAAAAGTGTTTACTAATAAAATAATACAACCACTCCAATAGGTCAAATATTTTCATAGTTCCAACTTCCGTGAAAAGTGCGATTGCACATCATTACCACCCATAAGCAATTGCCATGCCCGAAGATGAAATGGTCAATATAAACCTGAAATATTTTAACTATAACGATATCTGGAAGTATTCAAATGCCAGTCACATGTATCTATTATATCCGTTTGCGGTATGCAATGTGGATATAATAGATACATAGACTTGGATGGTCACGGGAGAAAATTTCTGAAACAGAGGGAATAAACGGGCAAAGAATTTCTCAAATTACCAGTAATGCAATTTTTTGTAATATTGGTAATTTACTCTCCCAAGACCATACTATGGAATACATTATAGCATCTTAAACCAATAAAATCCGTTTCGGCTTTCTCGATTGACACCATGAGAATATTACAGTATACTCCCCATCGAGAAGGCAATTATGTAAGGTTAATTGGCCTAATGTTTTGAATTTTAAGTCAAAATATTTATGTTAGAATGGGTGATATGTTTTCGCATGCAGTCTCCCGAAATTCCACGAAGAACCCAGGGTGCTAGAGGTTTCTAAAGGAGGTACATATGCAGGTCACAGGTATGGTTACGTGTATGATTACGTGGAAGTTAAAGGAACCCGTAAGTGTTCAGTGCTATAGACTTATTTTCGATTTACGCATCAACGCGATGAATCAACCACACTATATCTCTTCGAAGTCATTGCAGGATTATGATGATCCCACCAAGGTAATAGTCCTCAGTAAATGGGCATGCATCGAAGGTCTGAACGAGTGGTTCAAAAGCCCTGAGAGGGAGTCAATAGTCAAACAGATGAAAAGTTGCCTTAAGAATCCCACTAAATACAAGATCTACAGAGCCCTAAAGCTGAAAAAAAAGTTGGAAGGCGAATTCACAGCATAGCGAAACAGGGGCGAAATTTTAAGAAGCGTTAGGATGTATCACAGGCTGTCTTTACAGTATGGACCGTCAGAAGGTTATGATCTTGTCGGATTCTTCTATGAGTTCTGCCAGTTTCGATGGCGTTGCGAGTATGCCTGTTTCAAAATTAATCTTGTAATTTTGTTTTTCGTCTAGCAGGCCTCTGCCTATGGCGCAGGATACGCCTATGTAAATGGGGGTAGGTTTAGAAATGGTCAAGAAAAGGAGCAAATCTTCCAGACTGGGTAGTCCTGCTGCCTGTATATACTCAGCGACACCCTCACAGACCAGGTAGACCGAGTTGTTGTAAAGCCAGATGGAAACGTCCATTCCATTTTCTACGCATGCCTTAGCAGTTAGAAATGGCACTGTTGCCCTGGATGGATCTTCAGGACCACTGTTCGCAATAATAAGAACCTTCGTTGGCATAATTCTATCTCCTTAATGGATTGTTGGGTAATCTACTGCTGTCCTGACGAGTATCACGGTCAGAAAACCTAATACAAAAGCGGGAAACGCAAATCGTCTAAATTTGTAATTTTGTGTACTGCTTCTGCCTTGAAACTCTTTGACATTCAGGCACCCTATAATGGGTATCACCAAGATTATCCTTGGGTTGCAAATCATTTTGTTGACAACTTCCATTCCAAAAGCCAGCAAAGAGAATATCTTAAGAAGGTTTCGAGTCCTAGTCTGTTTCTTAAGCCACTTACTTTTGATCTGCATACGATTATTTTACTCCAGTTTCGTGCCCGGATAACCGTTAAAACTAATCGACCTTACATCCACATGAAAATTAACATATAATCATGGAAATATCAAATATAATTATTTATGGTAATAAACATTTTTAAATTGTCTGTAAGGAGATATTATTTTTGGGAATGGGGGTCGGACCATGCTAAGTGGCTGAATACATGTAAAAAGAGATCGATAAGAGGATTCTTTTTTGGCTTAAATAGGTTTTTTGGCGTGCAAAATTGCAAATCTAAGGATTTTTTGGAAATATGATGTAGCTTAAAAGGGCCCTTCAAAGGTCAAAAAGAGCCGTTCAAGAGGATTTTAGGGGTGATTATGGGGGTTTTTACTGTTATTCTAACAGGTTACCGTGGTCCGACCCCAAATGTCAAATGTACGTTCTATGGAGAAAGCGAGGATGCTGCTTGAGGCTAGGCGCAGGTACCTGTATAAAAAGATGTCCGTTCCCGAGGGGTGGCACGACGAATATGCCAGTGGCAGGATCGGCACCGACGGTTATAAAACCATGCTACTGGTTTCATTTCAGGGACCATGATCCGTTAAGAGCGGCGGCGTAATCCAAACTATGTATAGCTTGAACAAGCAGCAACTGCTTCAATCAAGTTTTCTTTTGTATAGGGGTATAAGAATATTCATTCACAATTTCAAGGAATATAATCATGAATAACTGTAAAGTAGGTCTAGTGCTTGGAAGCGGGTCATCTCGAGGGTGGGCACATATAGGGGTCATCGAGGCCCTTCAGGATGCCGGTATCCCTATCCATTGTGTGGCTGGGTGCAGCGTCGGTGCCTTTGTTGGCGCGATCTTTGCCAGTGGCGGCTTGGAGCAGTTGAAAAGATATGTCATTGAGATGGACGGTGAAAGCATATTCTCATTTTCAGATTTGACCTTTATTAGACCCGGTCTTTTAGACGGTGATAAAAAACTTAGAAGTCTCTTTTGTATGCATAGCAACAAAATGAAATTTGACGAACTAGAGATTCCCTTGAAAGTTGTTGCTGCGGACATCCAATCCGGCGATAAGGTGATCTTAGATTCCGGAGATCTGCTCACAGCCCTTCGGGCATCTATGTCTTATCCGGGCCTTTTTGCGCCGGTACGTTACAAGGATCGGTGGTTGGTAGATGGCGGTGTGCTTGACCCAGTTCCAGTGGGGGTAGCTCGAGTCATGGGCGCGGACATCGTTATCGCCGTCAATCTGGATTCTGAACTGATATCGCGTAAGCGCCACCAGGAATTCAAGGCTGTTCCTGAAACAAGAACACATCCGATTCGTAACGAGTTTTTAAAAAAACTGGCCGCCCGTTATGAATCTACAGAAAAAATAATCAGGAAACGTCTGGAACTACAGAAAAATAATAAACCGACTACGCCCGGCATCCGGCAGGCGATCAACTCTTCAATACAACTCATGCAGGCCCGAATCACGCGGGTCAATTTAGCGGTTAACCCACCGGATATTCTCATTACACCTCGTCTGGGTGATCTTAAAATGTTTGATTATGATCAGGTTGAGCACACCATTGAAGAAGGATATATCGCCACCCGAAACAAGCTCGACGACATCATGATGCTGTTGAAACCACAGGGTGAGTGAAGAAGGGTCCGGGGGGCAGTCGTTGACTATTGAATAGATGCAGTGCATATAATCGTGGTACGCTATTGCACACCGACGGCCTCGACTGGATACTGAAGGAGTCCACGCAGAAGGATCTGTCTGTTATCTTTGTCGCCGATCACTGTTTGATGGACGATCGAGGAAATTACTACTTTCTTTCCCACGCCGCCGATCGGCATTTTGCGGGGCGTGAAACCGTTAATTAGAGCCATTTTACCATTAAATTAACGGATACATGACAAATAGACGTTAATATTGTATCTCCCTCCCATGGCGACAAATACAGCTGTAAAAGACAAAATTAAGGTTCTCAAGACCCGGTACGATAAGCTTCGGAAGGGAAAGGAGTTTTTGCTTGCGATCATTGATGAATCTGAGCTTCCGGAAAGTGTTTTCAATTCAAATGCGATTGCGAATTCTACCCTGACGCTCAAAGAGACCGAGCGCATTCTGTTTGAGCTTGAGGTCTCCCGCAATGTCTCGGTCCGGGAGGTTTTTGAAGCAAAAAATCTAGCGCGGGTGGTGGAATACACAAGAAGCAAGGCCGGCGAAGCAAAGCTTTCCACAGACCTGATCCTGTTCCTGCACACCATGCTCATGGGAAATATCAATGATGCCATTGCGGGGCGGTTCCGTAAGGCGGGTGAATATGTTCGCGTGGGAACGCATATAGCTTTGGCACCGGAACGGGTGGAGAGCATGATGGAGGCGATTTTGCTGGAATATTCTGCGGATCAGGCTGCTTATTTTACCGATAAGATAGCAACATTCCATCTGGATTTCGAGACGATTCACCCCTTTTGCGACGGGAATGGAAGAATGGGGCGTGCGATCATCAATTATCAGTTCATGCGGTCTGGTTTCCCCACCATTATCATACGGGATAAAGAGAAAGAGGCGTATTATAGAGCATTCGGCGAATACCACGATTCAAAGAAGGCAAGGAGTATGGAGAAAATTATCACGCTGGCTTTGACTGAATCGCCCCATAAGAGAATTGCCTATCTGCACGGCGACCAGATAATTCCGCTCGCGGATTTCGCACGAACCCACGAAAGCTCAATTCACACACTTCTCAATGCTGCTCGCAGGCAGACCGTCCCGGCTTTCCGTGAAAAAGGCGTGTGGAAAATTGGCAATTACCATGATTAAAGAATTAGAGAAAAAAGAGATCAAATGTTAAACTGAACAGCGAGTGCATTCACCGCTGCTTGCGGCGGGGTTAGCTTCAAATGTGAAATACAACTTTAATTGATTACGGTACGGCAGCACTGTGACACTTTACGAAAAGGAGGGGAAAATGGCGCTCAACATGGATGCGATCGGAAAAGGGATCGGCCCCCTGACGAAGGACTATGAATGGAAGGATGTAGTCCTTTACGCTCTGGGGGTGGGGGGGCAGAATCGATGGATTCAGCGGAAACCAATAAAAAACCACCATTGCTTTTTCCTGTTTCCGATTTAACGTGGGACCATTTCATCTATCCCTGGGCGGTGAAGAGCAACAGTACCATCGACGTCTATTGCGAAGCCCTTGCCGCGGGTGCTGACTTTCCACCCATCACGATCCAGCGGGTTTTTAACTATCGGTCAGGCAACGAAACAATAGACGCAACGATAATCGTCGATGG
>CAYMYS010000074.1:0-13574 GCA_964394725.1 uncultured Syntrophaceae bacterium | reverse complement strand
CACTCTATGAATTGCAGACCCAGATGGAAATTTCATTGAACCTGCGATATATTGACAGAAGAGAATTTGAGAACCTCTATGAATTAAGCCGAGAGATAGAAAGAATGCTAAGCAGTTTAATCAGGAAGCTAAAGGCAACATAGGTCTTTCAACTTTGTGCCTGTGTGTCTCTGCCCCTTTGAATCTTTTCTTCCACCATATTCGACTACCACCGCATTCTATCGGAGACAGGATGGGAGACAACCCATCGGATAGAATGCCCCCTCTCCACGGAACGCCTGACGGAAAACGAGGTGCAGAAAATGCAGGACAGACGCATCCTCGGAACAGTTGAAAGGACCTTCCTCATAGCACAGAGAGCGTGATGAAGCGGTACGTGGTTGAAAAGAGTAATGTATTTTAAGAATAGGGGATATCGTTCATTCCTTTCTTGACACGTACACAGAATGTACATATGATGGTGCCATGGATTTTGAATGGGATCGCAAGAAGGTTGAGAGCAACCTTAAAAAGCATGGCATCGATTTTGCTGATGCGGTATCCATTCTCGACGATCTGAATGCCATTACTCTGGAAGATGCAATGCAGGAAGAACAACGGTTTACTTCTATTGGCCTTGACTGCTTTGCCAGGATTCTCGTTGTTGTATATACTTGGAGAGGAGATACAATTCGTATTATTTCAGCTCGTAAGGCAACCAAAAGAAAACAGAAGTGTTATGAGGTAGGAATATGAAAGAAGAATATGATTTTAGTAAAGGGAAACGCGGAGCAGTTATACTGCCTATGCCCAATAAGACAAGGATTACCATCCGTCTCGACAACGATGTTATTGAGTGGTTTAAAGATAAGGTTCACAAGGCTGGAGGAGGTAATTATCGGTCGATGATTAATGAGGCTTTACATAAGTATATTGAGGAGGGAAAGGAATCAATAGCAGATGTGTTGAGACGTGTTATTCGGGAAGAGCTTCAGCAAGGGAATGTCGCTCCTTGATTGATTGTCTGAAAAAGTAGAAAAGCGGCGGATATATTATTGCCTTCTTTCTTCTGAAATAAGTAAACTGTCATCGGAATTTGTCCTTTCTTTGTTGGCTCGCTGATTATTATATCACAGCCCGGAGTTGCTGCGGTGCAAGAGGTTTGACTCACTGCCAATCCTTGGAGAGGTGTTGAGCCTGCCACAGGTCAAAATTCCTTTGTAAATTCATCCATAATTCAGGTGTAGTGTCGAATGCTCTTGAAAGACGAAGAGACATGTCCGGCGTTATGGTCCCTCTCTCATTTATAATTTTTGATAATGTCTTTCTCGAAATCCCGAGGGTTGATGCCATTTCCGTAATTGTTATGGACAATGGTTTTAAATAATCTTCCTGTATGATTTTCCCGGGATGTGTTGGTTTGCGTTTTATTGTATTCATAATATCTCCTTGTTAATGATAGTCGTCGTAATCGACCACATAGGCATCGCCGTTATAGAATTCAAAATATACTCTCCAATTCCCCGATACCTTTACTGCATATTGTCCTTTTTTGTCCCCTGTCAGTTTATGTAGATTTGAACCGGGATAATTCATATCCCTGATTTCATTTGCAGCATTAAGACGGTCAAGAATTATCTCAAGCCTTACAGAATGTTCAGGACGTATGCCCTTCTTCTTGCCGGTATAAAAAAATTCTTCGATGCCCTTGTGTTTAAATGATTTGATCATGGGCTAATTGTAACCACATAGGTTACGAATGTCAAGATGTAATCAGGATTAAAAGAGGGAAAATTGGCATCTTAAATCTTTTTATGATGATAGCAATGTGATCCTCCCCCGAAATAACAGACACCCAGTTAAGCTGCCATAGACAGCCTGCCAAAGTCAACAGGTGAAAAATATCCCAAAAATGAACGTATCCTGAAGTGATTTTAGAATGTCTCCATGTATTCGAAGATATTCGGGGAATAAAGGGACGTCCATGAAATTATAACTTTGGCTCAATTATCTTTAAGTTTAAGTCCTTTTCAATCTTCTCTCCTCTTAATACAGACTTGCTTATACCGGATTGTGTAAGTCCCAATCTTTTTGCCAAGGACGTCGCTGTTTCACCCAATTCACGTACTGCCCAGTAACAATATACACTTCTCGATTTTATCAGTCTTTTGTATTTACCGGAAGAGTAATAGAAATGAATTATCAAGTTATTATTTCATGGACGTCCCCTTTGGGCCCCAAAATCGCATCGCCAATCCCTTTTCTTCGATCCCCAATATCCCTGCCCTAAATATCCCTTGACAAGTAAAAACAGCCCCCCTATACTTCAGATCATTGAAATCAATGCCTTATCAATTAATCAATTATACTTCAGACCATCGAAAGTAATACCTTATCAATTCAATTATTAAAGGAGCACCGTTATGGATTTCGGAGTAAGACTGACTATTCAGGGAGAAATGGGCGCACCCGGCGACGGACTGGCCAAGTATGCCGGCGATATGGCAGTAAGAGCCGAAGAACTGGGATACGATTCAGCGTGGATCCCTGATCATCTCAACAATGCACGTCTGGCACCGGGAGAGATGGGGCCGAGCCTTGAGTGCCTCATAAGTGTGACGGCGCTTCTTATGCGCACGAAGAAGCTCGTCATCGGGCCCCATGTGTTCTGTAACACCTTCAGGAATCCCGGCTTTCTCGCCAAGATGCTCACGACGCTCGACGAGTTTTCCCAGGGCCGTGTCATCCTGTCCATCGGTGGCGGGTGGTTCAAGGAGGAAGCGGTGAGCTACGGGTACCCGTGGGATGATGATCATGACATCAGGCTCGAACAGGTGCGGGAGGCCACGCAGATCATCAAGGCCCTGTGGACTCAGGATCGAGTGAATTTCAAGGGAAAGTATTACACATTGGAAAATGCCTATCTGGACCCTAAACCCTATACGAAACCCCATCCGCCCATATGGATTCCGGGAGAATCGGCCCCTGCCCGTGAGATGGTCAAGGAATTGGGGGATGCGTGGCTCATATACTCCAAGTCGCCCGAGATAGTGGCCCGCATGAAGGAGGAGATGAGCGAGTTCTGCGGCCGGGAGATCCCGATAATCATATCGGCGGTCTTCGTCTCGGACCCCGTGGAGGAAAAGGCCATGGATTTTGCGAAGATGTTTCTGAAGGAACGGGAACACCGATTCTCCACAAAACCCACCATCGAAGGCATCGTGCAGCATAATATCATCGGCACCCTGGACGAATGCCGGGAAAAGGTCGAGGCCTACCGAAAGGCCGGAGTCGATCATCTCATCATACAACCCATGCCGCCCCGTGAGAGGATGGAGTTGTTTGCAAATGAGATCATGAACCATTTCCGGTAATAACCAACAACGATGGGGGCACTCCGAGGGATGTGGAACAATTCCGGAATTACCCGTTCCCTCGTTCAGGCGGGATAAAGACACTGAAGCTCAATTAATCAAAATGGACGGGCGGATTCGGGAGAGCCCGCAAGCTGCCCACTGCCGCCGGTTCAATCTGCAAGATTGAATCGGCGTAGGATTATATGCTTAGGGGAGGGGAAAGGACGCTTATATTTCCGACTTAAAGTTACCCTTCAAGTCGGAAAAGCTGAGCGTATTGGACGGCAGAAAGATCAATCCAAGGATGGCCGTAAAGATGATGCACACGGCGTGGTGCACTATGGCGAATGTCATGGCATCCGCCTTCGGTATGCCGAAAATGACGAGGCCTATCATGATGAAGTAGTGCCAGTTTCCTACAAATCCCGGCGCCGCGGGAACGGTGATGCCGAAAATGAGTATAATCATTACCGTTAGTGCTGCCACGAAGGAAAGGTCGAATCCCAGTGCGAAAAACATGGCATATATGGACAGGGCATCGACAAGCCAGATCAAAAGGGAGAGAAAAACTACATATATGAAAAGCCGGGGGCTTTCAATGACCTTAAAGCCGTCGATGAAATGCGCTACAACACCCCCCAATCTCAGTGAAATCTTATCGGGTAGCCGCCTTAAAATAGTTTGTATGAAGGCCATGGATGCGTCCCTTTTGACCACGAGCAGGACCAGCAGGCAAAACATGATAACGACTGCCACCAGCAACAGGACGCCCGATTTGGCGAGCCAGGTCGGGAGCGGTGCAAGGAACATGACAAGGGGGAAGAGCATCATGATGGCCAGAAAATCAAAGACCCGTTCAAGGACGATTGAACCCACTGCCGATGACATCTTGATCGAACTCTTTTTTGTTATAAGGTAGGGCCGGGCAAATTCTCCAATTCGTGCAGGAATTGCCACGATGAGCATGATCCCCACGCTGGTCACTGAGAAAAGAGACAACTGGTCGACCTGTTCAATGGGGCTGAGGAGTACTCCCCACCGGTAGGAGCGCAGTATCTGCATTACGAAAAGGAGAAAAAGGGCTATTGCTACATAGGTGTATCGTATTCTGTGAAAACCCTCTACTACGGATTGCATGTCCAGCCCCCTGATAGAGAGATAGACGAAGAGTGCTCCCAGGAGGATGCCCGCAACAAGACGTTTTTTCACAGATTATTCCCTCATTTCTTCCGGTGATGGCAACGATGAAAGGATAGTTGCACATTTGCCTCCTTCTTTCAATACTTCTTTCTTCTTGACTTAGAGGTGCCATATCTCTATATACGGCGTCTTTCAAAAGGAAATAATGTGAACATGTATATGTTTTGTGCACAATGTGGTGGACATCGGGAAAGGCGTGATGGGTAGCAGGGACTATATTCTCATAATAGTGCTCTACTGGACTCTTTTACTGGGCGTCCTTTTCCTCACGGCTTCTCAACTGCTGGCCCCGACTATCAAGTATTTTATGATGTTGCTGCTCTTCCTCTCCTTCATAAAGATTGCTCCAGGGGATGCCTGGCATTCAATCCGTTCAAGTACAAAGGCCATTATCCTGGGAGGCGTTGTCCGGCTTGTCCTGGCCCCCTTCTTTGTGTCTCTCTGCAAGGGAAATATTTCCTTTACCCTCGTCATGGTCATTGCAACAAGCCTGCTGGTTCCCTTTTCTCTGCCACTGATAGTGAAAATAGTGCATGGGAGGGGACTCGATTATGATCTTCTGTCTATGGGTCTGTTCCTTGCCATGATAATATTTATTCCACTGGTAAGTTCTTTCGTACTTCGTAGGATAGCACCCCGTCTGCTGGATCATCTCAATGGCGTGACATACCCCCTGTCGCTCGTTGTTATTGCCACTGTTATGGGGCGATATGTCCCTTACTTGTGGGCTAATTTCGATCAGCTTATCATTGCCGGAAACAACAAGTCTATTGAATAGGCCTGGGCGGAGAGGTTTGACTCCACTCCCAATGCGTGTTAGTGGGAACTTTTTGTGGGGAAACAATCGATTATGAAGAGAGAACCAAATTGCAGGCCTTTTCCTGGACATACTGAGGAGCAGTGGAACGACTGGCGCTGGCAGTTGAAGAACAGTATCCATCATCCCAGTCAGTTGGGCGAAGGTTCATACCTCTTCGCCCACGATATCGATGACCTGAATGCCGTCGTCGAGAAATATCATATGTCCGTTACCCCCTACTATCTTTCCCTTGTTGACAAGTGGAACAGGCGGGACCCGATAGCCCTCCAGTGTTTCCCCGATGTGAGGGAGATCGATCCTCTGGCCGGCGGGTTTGAGGACCCCCTCGATGAGGAGAGGGATATCGTCGTGCCCGGCCTTATCCATCGATATTCCGACCGGTGCCTCGCCATGGTGACATCGCGGTGTGCCACCTATTGTCGTCACTGTGACCGAAAGCGAAGATGGGGCGTTGACGAAGAAGATGCCTCCCCTGCGTCCCTTGATGCAATGGTCGCATATGTGGCGAAAATACCCCGCATCAGAGAGGTTATACTGTCGGGAGGCGATCCCCTCATGATGGGTGACGATCTGCTTGAGCGGCTCCTTGCGTCTCTCACAGCCATACCCCATGTTGAGGTGATCAGAATCGGAAGCAGGACGCCCGTGGTGCTCCCCATGCGAATTACCCCTGAACTTTGCCGGATGCTTCGAAGGTACCGTCCTCTCTGGTTCAATACACAGTTCAATCATCTCTGTGAGATAACAGAGGAGTCGGCCCGGGCCTGCGAGATGCTTGTCGAAGAAGGTATTCCTGTTTCCAACCAGTCCGTACTCCTCAAAGGGGTAAACGATACACCGGAGACGATGGCCGATCTCCTCTACGGACTTCAGCGTATCTCCGTGAGACCCTACTATCTCTTCCACTGTGAGCCCGTGAAGGGCGCCACCCATTTTCAGACGGAGATCTCCGTGGGCAGGGCCATCATGGAAAAACTCTGGGGTACGGTATCGGGTCTCTGTATTCCCCGGTATGTCATCGATCTGCCCGGCGGCAGAGGGAAGCGCTCCCTCGAACCCGCCTCCTGTCATGCCGACGATGAAAGGGGCCCGCTTCTTTCTTCTTGACACAGGAGAATCCTTGTCCCTATATGTGTATCCGAAAGATGCCGGGATCATGTCCCGGGAGAGATTCTAAAAACTGCACTGATTTTTCTGCGAATACCATTTCACAAAACAAGAGATTGTAACCTTGCGTGGTGATCGGAACAGAATTATTTTTCATTGTCAATGGTCTATAACTGAATGAGAAAGTCGAATATATTCTACGGCTGGTTTGTCGTCGCTGCGGGATTTTTTATCACATTCACCCTGGGCGAAGCGATTTGGTCATTCGGAATTTTCTTAAAACCCTTGGCGAATGAGTTCGGGTGGAGCAGGGCACTTATTTCATCGGCCTACACGGCATTCATGATCGGCTTTTCTCTATCGTCGATCTTAACGGGTCGTCTGGTGGACAAGTTCAGTCCCCGTCCCATACTTTTTGCAAGCGCATTACTGGCAGGAGTTGGCATCTCGCTTTGTAGCCGCATCGGGGATATCAACCAGTTCCGTGCCTGTCTCTTTTTGGCGGGACTTGGTGGCGGCGCTACCTGGTCGGTTCCCACTGCAACGGTACAGCGGTGGTTTTACGGGAGAAAGAAGGCTGGACTGGCCTTGGGTATAGTTACCTCGGGAATCGGCCTGGGGGCGATGGTCTTCACGCCCCTGATTAATTATCTCATTATTACCTTTGACTGGCGAAATACCTATGTGATCGTGGGGCTTCTCTATTTCGTGATTATCGGCGTCTCCGCCTTTGTAATGAAAGAATGTCCCATAGATTTGCGGCAGGAAAGGCCGGGAACCCCCGATGCGCCTCCATCTCTCAGAGGTGAAGGATTGACGACGAGGCAGGCCCTCTTTACCCATGCCTTTGCCTCCGTCATGATCATTAACTGTATCGTCGTTGTGGCCTGCCAGACGGTAACTGTCCATATGGTTCCTCATGCCACGGATATGGGGATCTCACCGACAATGGCCGCCGCGGCCCTGGGAATGGCGGGGGGATTTTCATTTTTCGGGCGTATCCTGTCGGGAATTATTTCGGACAGGTTGAACTGGCAAATGACGCTGGCCCTGTCCTGCCTGGGTATTGCGCTTTTTATCGGTTGTCTCCTCTTTCTCTACGACACGTGGATACTTTACTGTTTTGTTATTTTTTACGGACTTTTTCAGGGAATGAGATCACCTGCCCACATAGGAGTGCTGGGAGATTTCTTCGGCATGCGATCCCTGGGAGAACTGATCGGTATCACTTCTGCCATCGCCATGATGCTGGGTGCCTTTGCCCCCTATGTGGCAGGCTTCATTTTCGATACCACGGGGAGCTATTTCTGGGCCTTCACCCTCGTCATGGCACTGCTTGTAGTGAGCAGCATAATGGCGGGTACGATGAAGAAGCCCATGCCCACAAATCCCCTTTGATGATGCCCTGTCACAGGTTATCTTCAATATTTTGATGGCAACCTTCTGACCGAAAGAAGGACCTTCCCGATCAACAGGCAATCGAAAAATTTCTTTACAGAAGGTCCCCGGCATAGTAAGCGGATGACGTGCAAAGGGAAGAATTATGAAGTCTTTTTATGTGATAAAACCATATCTCATGCGGCGACGCGCCATTATCGCCATCGGCGTCCTCTGCCTGATGGGCGTCGATACGCTCCAGCTCTTTATCCCCCGGGTTATCAAATGGGCCGTCGATGACCTGACGATGCTCCATGTTGACAGGGGTCAGCTCGCCATCTACGCCGGAGAGATCCTTGCTATAGCAGTGATGATGGCCCTGCTGCGCTTTGTGTGGAGGAGGTTTCTCATAGGTACGTCGCGGGAGATCGAGAAGGAGATTCGCAACCGGCTCTTTTCACACATCCAGACACTCTCGGCGGATTACTTCGGCACAACAAAGACGGGCGATCTCATGGCCCATGCCACCAATGACATCAATAATATACGCATGGCCGTGGGAATGGGAATGGTTGCGATGACGGATGCCATCTTTCTGGGGAGCGCCGCCATATGTTTCATGGCCTACATCAATGTCAAACTGACTCTCTTCGCCTTGATTCCCATGCCGGCCATCGTGCTGGTAACGCGGACCCTGGCCAAAAAGATGCACCACCGTTACACGAAGGTTCAGGCCACCTTTTCGGAATTGACTGAGGCGGTGAGGGAAAGCTTCTCGGGTATTCGCATCATCAAGGCCTTTAATCGTGAAAAGAATGCCACAAACCGCGTGGGGGGCGTGTCGAGAAAGTATATCGGGGAAAACATCAAACTGGTAAAGATAACGGGAATGTTCTTTCCCATGATGCTCCTCTTTACCAATATCAGCCTGGCCATCGTCATATTCCTGGGGGGGCGTCAGACGATAACCGCAGAAATTACCACCGGTGATTTCGTTGCTTTTATCGCCTATCTTAATCTGCTGACATGGCCCATGATGGCCATGGGCTGGGTTACAAATCTGATCCAGCGAGGCTCCGCCTCTCTGGACAGGCTTGATCGCATATTTCAGAGGTTACCGGACATAGTCGAGGTAAAAGACGCCCCTGTGCAGCTTCCAATCAAGGGGAAAATCGCCTTTAGAGGGGTGACATTTTCCTATCAGCGAAACGATGCCCCGGCATTAAGGGATATCAATTTTGTTGTTGAACGTGGGTCGGTTCTCGGCATTGCCGGGGCGCAGGGGAGCGGCAAGACGACGCTCTTGAAGCTCATTTCCCGCATCTCAGATGTGACGGGCGGCAGTATCACCATCGACGATGAAGATATAAGAAATGTCAAACTCCACGATCTGAGAGAGGCTATCGGTTTTGTCTCACAGGAACCCTTTCTCTTTTCCGGTTCCATCAGGGAAAACATTACCTTCGGCGCGGATATCGATGAAGAAACCCTCATCAATGCTGCAAAGGCGGCGGCCCTCTACGATACGATCTTGTCATTTCCTGCCGGCTTCGATACCGTCGTGGGAGAAAAGGGCATCGTCCTTTCGGGGGGGCAGAAACAGAGAATCGTCATCGCCCGGGCATTGATCAAGGACCCGCCCATCCTTCTCCTCGACGATCCCATCGGTCAGGTGGACACGCAAACGGCCGCCATGATCATCGGGACGATCCGTTCCGCGGCCTGTGAAAAGACGATCATCATTGCCTCCCACCGGCTTCCGGCGATCCAGTTTGCCGATAATATTATCATACTGGAGGACGGGAAGGTGGCGGAGTCGGGCACCCATGATGCCCTTATCGCCCTCGATGGATACTACGCAAAGACCCATTTCATCCAGAGCGCCGAAGCGCTGGGGCAATAGGGAATGTGACTATTATGGCTGATGCTACGAACATATTTGAAGAAAAAAAACTGGGCAGGGCCCGCGATGTGGGACTGTTGAGGCAGCTCTTCCCCTATGTAAGGCCTTATCGCCCCATGCTCTCTCTGGCGCTTTTGCTTATCATGCTGATCATTGTGGCGGAGCTTGCCATTCCCTATGTAACGAAAATAGCCATCGATGGCTATATCGTTCCCCAGTCGACAACCCTTGGTGGAGACAAAGGTGAGCAGACCAGATATCTGAAGGTGGATCAATCCGATCCCGAGGTCAGGGGTATCATCAATGCCTATCCCGGTATCATCAAGAGGGACGGCGATGCCGTCATCATCTCCTATGAAGACCTCGATAAACTCCCTCGCGAGGTGATCGCAAAACTTCGTAAGGATGATCTCAAGGGTATTTCCTATGCAGTGGCCGGACTTCTCATCCTGGTCTTCATTACCTTTCTCTTGACCAGTGGACAGATACTTATCATGGAGTTTGCCGGTCAGCGGATCATGCACGACCTGCGCATGCAGCTCTTCTCCCACATCCAGGGCCTTGCCGTCCACTTCTTTAACAAAAATCCCGTGGGCAGGCTCGTGACACGAGTCACCAACGATACGCAGAACATGCATGAGATGTTTACATCGGTCATTGTCTTTGTTATCAAGGACATATTCCTTGTTGTGGGTATTACTGTTGTCCTCTTTTCCATCGACTGGCGGCTTTCCCTTCCCGTCTATCTCCTCTTCCCTCTCGTCTTCTATATAGCGTACAGATTTGCACGGGTGGCACGCGGCGCCTTCCGGACGCTGCGCGTCAAGATAGCTGAGATCAATTCAAAATTCTCCGAAACCATCGGCGGGATGCAGGTGATACAACTTTTCAATCAGGCCCGGGCAAACTACAGGGCATTCAAGGGCATCAACGGAGAATACTACGGGGCGGCGATGGAGCAGATAACCGTTTTTGCCATCTTCATGCCCCTCATCGAACTGATAAGTTCCGTCGCTCTGGCCATCGTTATCTTCTACGGGGGCGGAAGCCTGATTGCCGAACGCATTACACTGGGGACGCTGGTCGTCTTCATATCCTATATAAAGATGTTCTTCAGGCCCATACGAGACATGGCCGAAAAATACAACATCGCCCTCAATGCCTTCTCCTCGGCGGAACGGATATTTCTGATTCTCGACGAAGACGATGTCATTCCCGAGGCGGCGGAAGAAGACCGGAAAGTCGTCCCCGAAAAGATAGAATCGCTCGCCTTTGAAAAGGTGTTCTTTTCCTACGTGGCCGGTGAAACCATCCTCAATGACATTTCATTTCGGATCGGCGCCAACGAGACGATAGCCGTCGTCGGCCCCACGGGTGCCGGCAAAACCACGCTGGTCAATCTCATCACCCGGTTCTATGATCCCGATGGAGGGATTATTGCGATGAATGGTACGGACATCCGCAGTTTTAAAGCCGTCCACCTGCGGGACAGGATTGCCATCGTCATGCAGGACCCCTTCATATTCTCGGGCACCATACGTGACAATATATTTGCAGGGAGAGAGGGGGTAAGGGAAGAAGAAATTGATGCCATCCTCGATGCATCTTACTGTAAATCCTTTATCGATCGCCTCCCCGAAGGAATAGAGGCGGAGATGACTGAAGGCGGGTCCTCCCTTTCCAGCGGCGAGCGGCAGCTCCTCTCCATAGCACGGGCGCTGGCCCACGATCCCCAACTTATCATTTTTGATGAAGCCACGTCGTACATCGATTCGGAGACGGAGGACAAGATACAGAACGCCCTCTTCAACCTGGCGAAAAACCGCATGGCCATCATTATCGCCCACCGCCTCAGCACCGCCCGCATAGCCGATCGGATCATGGTGCTGCGCGACGGCAGGATCGTCGAGACAGGCACCCATGACGCATTGATCACCCAAAAAGGATTCTACTATCGTCTGCATGAGTTGCAGGGGTAGGCATGGGAGGCGTGTGGCCGGAGTTGCCCAACCTGGCGATCTCAGCATGTATTTTAATATGCATTTTAGAAATGGGAGTATTGGCTATGTGAACTTTTGGATTTCAGAGAATTAGTACAGATATGTTTACGCTATCTAACAACCCGCATCCCAATTAAATTCTTGACTTTTAATATAAAGACGTACTACCACTCACTTACGTATTTGTTCTATTTTTTTGCAATCAGTATCAGGAGTCTTAATTCTTAACCGTAAAAAAAGAGGGAATTATGATCTGACTAAAAAACAAACCCCGTTTCACATATAGTGGCGGGGTTTTTTGCGTCTATCAGATTGTATTTAAGGGAGTATTATACGGATCTGCACAATACTCCTTCTTAAAGTAGCTATTTTGCATCATATATACTTGCAGTACAGACAGTTATCGGGTTTTCTTAAAGTATTATCGAGGGGTCTTATACTGCAAATTTGCAGCGTTTGCGAATTTAGCAAAGATCCGTATATACACTGTTAACTGGTTCCCAAAGGATATTATAAAAATGGCTTCACCTTCTTTTGTATATGCATTTGATAATCTTGGACCTGATAGATTTGTGGAACTGTGTGGTTTGCTTTTGGGATCAAGGTACAAAGGCTTTTTGCTGAGTTCGATCGGTTCTGATGGCGGGGTAGATGGACAGTCAGAACCGATACTTGGTGAATTAAGAGTAAATAAGAAAACATTGTTGATTGACAAAATTCTACCCGAAGAAGAATTAATTATTTTCCAATTTAAACATAAAGTTGTGGCTAGAGCGGGGGAGGTCCAATCAAGGAAACAGTTACTTGATCAATTTAAATCTAATAGTAGAAATAAAAGTGAAGTTCTTAAACCAAATATATTAAAGCTTAAACCTCAATCATACATACTGGTAACAAATGTTGAGGTTAATTCAAATTTTAGACAAAAATTTATTGAGCAGTGTAAAAAAGAAAATCCTAATATCAAAAACTATCAGATAATTGGGCTTGATGAGCTAGAAAGTTGGGTGATCGCAGAGAGAAACCTACGATCCCAATATTTTCCATTACTATTTGGAATTCCACGTTTCAATTTAAAATTAAAACTGCAGACAGGTTCAACATATGATGTGCTAAATCCAGAAAATTTAAGGATTGGTGGAGAGTCTTTGTGTAAACCAAAAGATAAAATACTTTGTTTAAGTGTTATGAATATTGGTGAATGTACATCATATCTTTCATCAATCAAATTTAAAGTTCTGATAAATGGTAAAATCAAATATTTAATGAAATCACCTATTCCGAAAGACTGTGATCCATTGTGTAACCCAACAATTGGTGATTCTATCGATGCTGGTAGATGTCAAGATTTTCGATTCCCATTCGAAATGTTTAGAAATGAAATCAATAAGGAAGATGATTACTTTATTTCAGAAATCTTAGTATGGGATCAAATTGATAATAGCTACTCAACAGAAATTTCGGAAGAGATCAGAAATGAATTATTAGATTTTTGCACCAATTAGTCAATTAACAAATTGCTACACCGGACCTTCACCGCGCGCCTTCGGCCCACGGCTACGGCCGGTGAGCATGGCGTTAACCCCAAAGGAAAACAATGGATCACGAGTTGCATAACTTACTAAGACAAGCGACTGAAGCTCTTGCCAGTTATCTTGACAGGGTATTGCCTTCTCTTTTCGATAACTGGTGGAAAGATGCTGTGATGAATAAGTTGTCTTTCCAGCAACAAAGACGAGCCGAACAAAAAGGAACAACCTCTCTCTCTTCTTTGGATCTCGCCGCGCTGCTCCGCGTACTCGATCAGAATTGGTATCAAATATCGACAAAAC
>CAYMYS010000073.1:0-13641 GCA_964394725.1 uncultured Syntrophaceae bacterium | reverse complement strand
GAAGGAGGTAGGTGCCGACAGGATAGTTAATGCCGTGGCTGCCTTTGAAAAATATAAGAGTCCCCTGATCATCATCGATTTTGGGACTGCCACGACCTTTGATTATGTCTCGAATAAAGGTGAATACATGGGGGGATGCATTGCCCCCGGAATCGTCATCTCGACGGAGGCCCTCTTCGAAAGGGCTTCCAAACTCCCGCGCGTGGAGTTTACAAAGCCATCAAAACTTATTGCACGGGATACGGTGAGCAGCATGCAGGCAGGAATCATGTGGGGCTATGCCGGTCTCGTAGACGGCATCGTCAGGCGTATCAAGAAAGAGATCAATTGCGATGCAACTGTCCTTGCAACGGGAGGGCTTGCCAACATTATCGCCGCCGAGACGGAAACGATCGACAAGGTTGAAGAGATGCTTACACTGGAAGGCCTGAAAATAATCTATTCGAGGAATCGCTGAAGCTTCGATCATAAACGTGGCAGCTGATAATCCTCTGGGATTTAACTACAACTAATGGGGAGATGATCTTCCAGATTCTCCTTCCATTCCTTCACTTCCTTCAGCGAGCGTTCCGCGCGATGTCTGCCCCGTTCCCTCTTGCGTATTTTACCGGGAAGGGGGGGAAATAGGCCGAAGTTTATATTCATGGGCTGGAAGTGTTTTGACTTTGTCCCTGTAATATGACGAATGAGTGCGCCAAGGCCTGTTTCTCGTGGCGGAATCAGAAAATCTCTCCCCGATACATGGCAGGACGCGCTGATGCCTGCCAGGAGACCTGCGGCAGTCGATTCAACATATCCCTCAACGCCGGTGATCTGTCCGCCAAAAAAGATGTCCCTGTTCGATTGAAGTTGTAGCGTCTCTTCGAGGAGGGCAGGGGAATTGATGAATGTATTGCGATGGATGCTCCCGTATCGCGCGAATTCGGCATTTTCCATGCCGGGGATGGTCCTGAAGATGCGTTTCTGCTCTGGCCATGTCAGTTTTGTCTGAAATCCCACCATGTTGAAGAGTGTGCCCTCACTGTTATCCTGGCGGAGCTGAATCACCGCATGAGGCTGTTTCCCTGTTCGGGGATCGAGAAGTCCCACCGGTTTCATGGGACCGAAGGCCAGTGTATTGATTCCCCTTCGTGCAATTACTTCTACAGGGAGGCATCCTTCGAAAAATTTTTTGTCTTCAAAATCTTTCAATGAGACCTCGTCGCCCTTCATCAATTCCTGCCAGAAAGCTTCATATTCTTCCCCTGTGAAGGGACAGTTTATATAATCTCCTTCACCTTCACCGTATCTGGAGGCCTTAAAGACCTTTCTGTAATCGAGTGAGTCCTCATGAATAATCGGAGAAATTGCATCGTAGAAATAGAGATATTCGCAGCCCGTCAGCGTTGCAATACTCTCTGCCATCGCATCAGATGTCAGCGGTCCCGTGGCTATGATGACGGGCGAATCAAGGGGAATTTCCTTCACTTCTTTTCTTATTATTTGTAGATTATCGCAGGCCGACAGTTTTTTTTCAATGTACAGCGAAAAGAGCTCCCTGTCCACGGCGAGAGCCCTTCCTGCGGGGACGGCTGTGGCATCTGCCGCTTCAATGATCAGCGATCCCATTATCCGCATCTCTTCCTTGAGAAGTCCCACGGCGTTTTCCGTTGCATCCGATCTGAGGGAATTGCTACAGACGAGTTCTGCAAGATGATCGGTCTTGTGGGCGGGAGAAAAGACCTTCGGTTTCATCTCGAAGAGGGAGACGGAAATCCCCCTCTTCGATAATTGCCAGGCGGCTTCACATCCGGCAAGACCGCCGCCTATAATTGTTACCTGAGTAACCGGACAGTTACTCATTTTCTTTGTAACCACAGTCTTTATTTACGCACATCTTTATAGTTCCCTTTCCCCGCACATATTTTTCGACGAGAAAGGGTGCCTGGCATTGGGGGCATTGTTCCGGGATTGGCCGGTTCCAGAGGGCATAGGTGCAATCGGGATAATTGGAGCATCCAAAAAATGTTTTGCCCCTCTTTGAACGCTTCTCACTGAGGTATCCATTGCAGTTGGGTTCGGGACAAGCGACGCCCGTGCTGATCGCTTGCGTGTTTTTGCATTCGGGATAGCCGCTGCAACCGAGAAATCTGCCGAAGCGCCCCTCCTTTAAGACCATATTTTTGCCGCATTTTTCACATATGCTATCGGTAACTTCCTCTTTGACCTTGTTGATATCCCCATTGGCTTCTTCAACAAAATTACTTGTATTCTTACAGTCGGGATAGTTTGAACAGGCAATAAATCTACCGTTTCTCCCCCATTTTACAACCATCTGACTTCCGCACTTTTCGCAGACGAGGTCAGTGGGCTTTTCCTCTCCCTTTATGTTTCTCATCTCCTTTTTGGCCTTTGCGAGGTCAATTTCAAAGGGGGCATAAAATTCCTTCAGCGTGTCATATCTGTTGAGTTTGCCCTCTTCAATCAAGTCCAGCTTATCTTCAAGGGAGGCAGTAAATTCGACATCGAGGACATCGCGAAAGTTTTCCACGAGGAGATCATTCACGAGTGTACCGAGTTCGGTGGGGTGGAATCTGCCGGTCTCAAGAAGCACATATGTCCTGCTCTGTATGGTGCTTAAGATTGCGGCGTAGGTGCTTGGCCGTCCTATTCCTTTTTCCTCGAGTTCTTTCACCAATGTCGCTTCAGTGAAGCGGGGAGGCGGTTGAGTGAAGTTCTGCTGCGGATTCAGCGACATGAGTGAGAGTTCTTCCCCTTCAGAGACTGCGGGAAGGATTTTGCCGGTTTCATCATTCTCTTTGTTCTCGTCCTTGCCCTCCGTATAGACACTGGTAAATCCGGGAAACTTCATAACCGAACCCTGTGTCCGAAAGATATACTTTGCGGCGGCTATGTCGATGGTCGTAAGATCGAAGATTGCCTGGGTCATCTGACTCGACACAAAGCGGTTCCAGATAAGCTGATAGAGGCGGAACTGGTCATTGGTGAGAAACTCTTTGATATTCTTCGGTTCGTAGGACATGGAAGCCGGTCTGATCGCTTCATGGGCGTCCTGGGAGGCCTTCGGAGATTTATACGTTCTCGCCTTTGCAGGGACATAGTCCTTCCCGAAATGTCCCCGGATATATTCCCGTGCTTCATCGATGGCCTCTTTTGCAATCCTGACGGAGTCGGTTCTCATATAGGTGATGAGACCGATAGAACCCTCTTTCCCCAACCCTATGCCCTCATACAGCTTCTGAGCGACCATCATCGTCTTTTTGGCGGAAAAACGAAGCTTTCTCGATGCTTCCTGCTGGAGCTTGCTGGTGGTAAAGGGGGGTGATGGTGAGCGTTTGCCTTCCTTCTTTACAACCTTGCTGACGATAAAAGAGACATTCGTAAGGTCATCAAGTATTGCTTTAACCTGTTCTTCGTTGGTTACTTTTTTCTTTTTTCCATCAATTTTAAATAAACGCGCCTCAAAGGGGGGAGGATTTTCGGATTGGAGGAGTGCCGTGAGATTCCAATACTCTTGAGGAACGAAGATCTGAATCTCTTTCTCGCGGTCGCATATGATCCTCACTGCCACCGATTGGACGCGCCCGGCACTCAAGCCTCGTCTCACCTTATCCCACAGGATAGGACTGATCTGATATCCCACAAGCCGGTCGAGCAGTCTCCTCGTCTGCTGGGCCTCATATTTATTGTCATTCATTGGCAAGGGGTTCTTGACGGCAGCGAGTACGGTATTTTTCGTCAGATCATTGAAGAGGACACGATGGATGGTTTTGTTTTTTGTGTCTATCTCCTCGACAATGTGCCAGGCGATTGCCTCACCTTCCCGGTCGGGGTCTGTGGCGAGGTAGATATTGTCCACCTGCTTCGCAATTTTTTTGAGTTCCGAAATAACCTTTTTTTTCTCTTTTATAACTTCATAGGTCGGTTCAAAACGATTTTCAATATCTATGCCGAGTTTACTTTTTGGAAGATCCTTTACGTGCCCTACAGAGGCCTTGACCTCAAAGTTTGAACCAAGATATTTCTTGATCGTTTTAACCTTAGTTGGCGATTCAACAATAATAAGAGAATCGGACATATTCACTCCTTAATTGTAAATGTTTTACCTGGTAGCTGCTCTATATAGCCCTTCAGCTCCAATGTCAAAAGTATATTTAACAAATTGCCGGCATTCAAACCTGTCATCGGAATGAGTGTGTCGATATGAATGGGCTTTTTCCCAATCTTATCCAAAACAGACGATTCAGAACTATTCAAAGGGTCCCTATCAATACCGGAATCTATCGCTGTGTCTTTATTCTGAGATGGCGCAATGTCTATCTGTGGTAGAATCTCTTCAAGAATATCATATATATTTTCACAGAGTTTTGCACCCTCTCTGATTAATTTGTGCGTACCTGTAGATCCGGGGGAATCTATGCTGCCGGGTATGGCAAAGACATCACGTCCCTGGTCGAGAGCGGATCGTGCAGTTATGAGGGAACCGCTTTTTTCGTTTGCCTCTGCTACGACAACGCCCAGTGAAATGCCGCTGATGATCCTGTTCCGTGCCGGGAAATTCGGCCCCGAAGGCTCCGTGGAAAAGGGAAATTCTGTAATGACTGCCCCGCTGGCGGCGATCTTCTCATAGAGATTCCTGTTCTCGGGAGGGTAAATAACATCGATACCTGAACCGAGTACGGCAATGGTTCTTCCTTTTCCCGTAAGAGCCCCTCTGTGGGCCGCCGAGTCTATGCCTCTGGCCATTCCGCTGACAATGGTAATACCCTTCATGGCCAGTTCACGACAGAGCCTCTCCGTTATAAATTTTCCATAGGTGCTGGCCATCCTGGAACCGACAACGGCAATATTTATATCGTCTTCAGAAAGATGTCCCTTAACATAGAGGAGGGGTGGATAGTCATAGATGTTGAGAAGATTCTTCGGGTATAACCTATCACTTGAAGTTATGATTGAAATGTTGTACCTCTCGGCAAGCTCCAATTCCCTGTCGATTGTGGGCCAGTCATTGAACTCCTTGATGTGAAGGGCTATTCTTTCCGTTACACGATGCACGCCAGTCAAAGCGGTTATAGACGCCTGAAAGACACTACGCGGTGACCCGAAGGCACCGATCAGATTTTTAAATATGACATTGCCCACTTCGGGTAGAAATTTGAGGGCAAGCCAGTACTTTAAAAGGTCCTCTTTCATTTACTGCCGCTTTCATAATGTATGGAAATTGGGCTTAACTGTATATACTATACAAGATGACTGTCAAGTATTTTCGAATCATCACACTGTCTTGACATTAGGCATCACATATAATACTTTTCTGATATGATAGAGAGATGGTTTCGGAAAATCATAATTTATAACAACCAGAGGTAGAACCATGATGAGAGTGACAAGCCTATATACTATTGTGTGGATTCTTATACTGATGATTTTCATTGCTCCGGCATCCTATGCCCAAAATAAATCCTCCGATAAAGGTGAGACACTGATATCTGATCAACAAAAGATCGATTTTGGAACAATAAGGAATCCGGAAATTAGTTCAAAGATGATTACGATCACGAATCGTGGGACGAAGGGGATTAAATGGGTGGCACGAACGACGGACCCGTGGCTTGCATTGGATAAGAATGGCGGAATTATAGAAGATGCGCCGGTGACTATGACTGTCACGCTGAATTCATACGCGTTACAACCGGGAAAACAGGAATCAAAAATCATTGTGACATCGACATCGGGTACCATAATAATACCCGTTTTTGCCAATCTTTTAACAGAGAAGGGAACCGACGCCGCGTTGAAACTGAAAACCATTTTCATCAGATCAGATTCGGAATTCCTTGATGTCGGGAAAAAACTAATTTTCACAGCCTTTGGGAGATACTCCGACGGGTCTCAAAAGGACATCACGAAGGATGTGAAATGGATATCAACGGATAAGAAGATCGGGAAATTTGTAGACCCCGGTGCACTGAAAGGTGAATCTGTCGGAGATATTAAGGTATATGTCGTATTCGGCAATGCAAGGAGTCAGGCAGTTACAGTCAGTACAGAAGAGGCAGAGGGTCCGATACTACGTGTGACGCCTACGGCATTTGTCCTGGGAAATACTGAAAATGGCACAGTGAAAGATCTGTCTATAACGATTCGGCGCAGAGGGAAGGGTGAGCTTGTCTGGGAGGCCGTCACTACGCTCTCCTGGCTTTCACTGAGCAAAAAAGTATCCCCCGAAGAGAGTGAAATATGGGGTGCCCAGCGGTATATGAAACGTATCTCAGGGACAGGTACAGCGGGGATCACAATCACGGTCAATCCGGAAGACCTGGAAGAGGGTAAGCAGGAAGGCGAAATCCTGATAAAGTCCAATGGTGGCGAGGAACAGATTTCCCTGTCCATGAACATTGTAACCCTGAAATCACTATCAATATCTCCCGTAGCTATAAAAATCGGCGTTGGTCAGAAGAGGAATTTCAGAGTCATTGGGATCTGGTCCGATGGAAGCAGAACGGATCTTTCCAGGGCTTCTGAAGGTGAGTGGATCTTGTCCGATCCTGTCGTCGGTTCCTTTCAGCGAAATAGATCGGTTTTTCTGGCTCAACGGGCAGGGAGGGTAGAGTTGTTTCGTATCAGGGGTAATATGGCGAGCAATTCTGCAGTAGTGGGTGTCGAAGAAATTATCCCACAACCCGTATTGCTGGTAGCACCGCGAGAGGTTGACCTCGGTTCAATAGGACAGAGCGAACATGCACGAGCTGTCTATACCCTGAAAAATGTGGGATCGGGAAAGCTCTTCTGGTGGACCGACGGGCCGGAAGGGTGGCTTTCATCGGACAGGAGAAGTCTGGAAGGAACAATCGACAATGATATGAGATCTCTTCGACTCTTCATAGAAACAGAGATAGGGAAGAAGGACAGTTTCTCTCTTCAAAAGAAACTTTATCCCGTAACAATAAAAGTTGGAGTGGACAATGATTATGTGACTTTTAAAAGAGACCTCCCACTGGGAACCTACAGGGAAAGGGTTGTATTAACATCTAACGGCGGAAGGAGAAACATCTTTTTGACCTTCGCTATTACCGATACACTATCCCGTCCCCGTCTCGAAATTAGACCTCATGGACTCGACCTTGGTAAAATCGAAGCGGGTAAGCAATTGATGAAAAAGATAGAGGTGAGAAACAGCGGGAAGGATGAGTTGATCTGGCGGGCACGGCTGCAAGGGAACAGAAAGTCCTTTCGTGGTGTTGCTCTTACAAAAGGTAAATATGTGTCCCTTTTCAATGACGATATTGCAGGGCTGAATGCATACGAGGTTCCCCGTCGCTTGGCAAAGGATATCGAGATGAGTGGCAGGTGGTCTCAGAATGAAGGCTTTCCCCTCAGTCAAAATGAAGGCGATCACATTTCCTATTCATTCAAAGGGACGGGAATTGCCCTATTCGTTACCAAAGATGAGCAAGGGGGCAGTGTTGATCTTGCGATAGACGGGAAGAGCAGTATGTCCTTTGATTGTAGTGCCGAGAAAAGGGAACGGGCGGAGTTTATCGTAGTCACTAAACTGGATGAGGGCGATCACCGGTTAAGAATTACAAACAAGGGCGGAAGAGTGGAACTGGAAGGTATGAGGGTCTATAGTGACAATCTTGTAACAGGGAGAAGCGGATGGATCAGACTCTTTCCCGACAGAGGCACAATCAAGGGTGAGGTGGATTATATCAATGTGATGATAAATTCAAAAAATCTGATGCCGGGGTCATATTGCGAAAACATCCTCTTTTATTCGGATGGCGGTACCGAGGTTACCGAATTATCCCTTGAAATTGAAGATAAGGAGACTGCGGAGCTGATTGATATTTACAGGTATGTAAGGGGCGATGACACGCTCTTGACTGGAGATGCAGAACCCGTGGAAGGGTACAAGAGAGAGAAGGTTGCAGCCTTTAAACTTTTCAGAAAAGGCACGCCTGGCACGATCGAATTTTACGGATGGTACAATCGGGAAGTGGGTGATCATTTTTATTCCAGCGACAGATCGGGAGGAGGCAAAGATCTCGCAGGGTATGATTTTGAGGGTTCCATAGGAAACATCGCGACTCTGAAGCTTTCAAATACGCGAGAGCTTTTCAGATGGTTCAATCCCGAAAAGTGTACTCATTTTTATACGACAGACACGAAGGGGGAGGGCCGTCCCGGTGATGGTTATAAGTATGACGGGCTGTCGGGTTACGTCAGGTAGGAAGATATTACTTGACAAATAAAGGGGAAATAGATAGGTATAGCGGTCTTGAGATCGTACGTATGCGCCAGTAGCTCAGCTGGATAGAGCAACGGATTTCTAATCCGTAGGTCCCGGGTTCGAATCCCTGCTGGCGTACCAAATATGTGGTGGGTGTAGCTCAGTTGGTTAGAGTGCCGGGTTGTGGCCTCGGAGGTCGGGGGTTCAAGTCCCCTCACTCACCCCAAAATAGAATAGGCTGGAGACAATATGTCTCCAGCCTATTTTTTTGCACCAAAAAACTTTTCGATTAACTATTATGCCCGTTCTACGTCGATCATCTGTTTGCCGAAACGATATGTTCCCGTCTTGGCGAGAACCTGGCCGACGAATTCCTTTGGTACATCAACCAGTGTATGGTCTTTGTGAATGGAAATCTTTCCCAGTGAATTACCCGGTATATCAGCGTGATATGATATGGTTCCCAGTACATGGCCGGCAGAAAGTCCATCCGTCCTTCCCGTGTTGAGAATAATGGGGACCATGCCCGCTTCATGGGAATTTCCGGTAGGGCGGCCACTCCTTTCCCTTTCACTGGAATTTTTCTGACGACCGTAACTCTTTTCCCTTTCACTGGAATTTCTCTGACGACCGTAACTCTTTTCCCTTCTGCCCCCTTTGTCCCATCTCCTTGTCTTCTGCGGGGCGGATTCCAGTGCCGCGCCGATGGGTAATATGGGTCGCTTTTTTTCATCGGCCCTGGACAGTTTCAATGCAATAGCTGCGATGTCAATCAGCTCGTGCCCTTCTGCAACCAGTTTTTCCACAATCTCCCGTTCCCGCCGACAGCGACCGCGAATAATCCAGACTGAAATCTCCTCCAGTAATTTTGCATCACGGGAGGAAAGTATATCTTCCTCGCTTGGCAGGGTTGCGAGGGGAATCTTCTGTTTCGTATAGCCTTCTATCTGTTGGAGGTTTCGTCTATTTGAGGGAATAACCAGCGAGATGGCGATGCCCGTCTTGCCTGCCCGTCCCGTCCGACCGATGCGATGGATATACATTTCAGGGTCATGAGGCATATCGTAATTAAAGACATGTGAAATATCATCGATATCGAGGCCGCGTGCAGCCACATCCGTCGCCACAAGTACTTTAATGCTGTTATTCCGGAAGCGGTTCAATACAGCGATGCGTGCATCCTGACTCATATCGCCGTTAAGCGCCTCTGCGGGAAAGCCTTTTTTCGTCAATGATGCCGCAAGTTCTCCCGTACTGACGCGAGTTCGTGCAAAGATAAGGGCCGTGGTAATCTGCTCGATTTCAAGGAGGCGCGTGAGGGCGGCAATCTTATCTCTTTCATTTACCATATAGTATCGTTGTTCAATTGCATCGACGGTGAGCCGCTTTTTCCCCGTGACGAATGCCTGGGGATCATGCATATAGCGATCTGCAAGACGTCGAATGGCCTGCGGCATGGTTGCAGAAAAGAGAGCCGTCTGGCGGTTTTCCGGTGTTTCTTTGAGGATGGTCTCGATATCTTCGATGAAACCCATACTGAGCATTTCATCGGCTTCATCCAGGACAAGTGTGGAAAGCTGGGATAAATTCAGCGACTTTTTTTCAATCAAGTCGAGGAGGCGGCCGGGTGTTCCCACCACGATATCAATTCCTTTTTTGAGGCGGTTGATCTGACGCGCATAGGGCTGGCCTCCATAGACTGCCAGGACACGCACACCAAGATGACGTCCATATTGAAAGATTGCTTCCGAGACCTGCATGGCGAGTTCTCGAGTGGGCGTCACTATCAGACCCTGAATATGACCCTTTCCAGGTATAAGGTTTTGCAGTATGGGTATTGAAAAAGCGGCGGTTTTTCCCGTGCCTGTTTGGGACTGGCCGATAATGTCTTTACCCGCCATCATTACGGGAATAATGGTTGACTGAATCGGTGTGGGCGCAGTGAAGCCCAGATCGGTGATGGCCTGTACCACTTTCGGGTGCAGGTCTAACTCTTCAAAACTAGTTGTCATTCAGATTGCTCCTACATGTGTTTTGATCAATTCCCTCTGTCGTATAACCCTATCGGGCGATGCCCTGTTGTCTGCCTACAGAGGTCCTCTTCACATGTACGAGCCTGGCTGTTGCAACAAAAAGACCCGGCGAAAGGCCGGGTAACAATTTGGAATATCAAAAACAAATTTATTTGAAATTATGATCTTGCGATCGAGACGCGCTTATACCACACTTTCACCATAAATACCCTATATATTTTCAAAATACGAATGATGATGGTTCGGCAAAAAGTCTCAAAATTCCTTCTCCCTTGGTGGGCAAGGTGCCCCACAGGGTAAGAGGGTTGGGGTGAGGGTGAATACAACATTATTTCAGCCCTTACTCCATCTTACGTATACGGACTTCAACACCCGGTATATCTTTCAGGTGCGCTTTCAGCTCGGATATATCAGTTTTGTCGTAATGATAGGGATAGAGTACCGTGGGTTGCAAGGATTGTACTGCGTCGGTCAACATTTCCGGCGACATGGTATAGGGCAGGTTCACCGGCAGGGATGCGTAATCGGTATTCTTCAGAGACTTCATTCCCGGCGTATTTTCAGAGTCTCCCGCCACATAGACCAGGGTATCGCCAAAGGTAAGAACATATCCGTTCCCGGCCCCTTTCGGGTGATATGCTTTTCAATTCTTCCTCTTGTGAACAACATTGTAAGCGGGGACCGCCTTTACCGGGATCCCTTCAACAGTAGAGGAATCTCCATTTTTCATGACGATGCCCTCGGCAACCTTTTCGGCACAGCTTTCGGTGAGCACAACCGTAGTCCTGTTGCTGCGTATATGTTGTAACGCGGCCAGGTCGAGATGATCGCGATGATCGTGTGTCAGGAAGATCAGGTCGGCCTGCGGCAGTTTTGCATAGTCGGCCGCTTTGCTGTAGGGATCGATATGGATGACCTTTCCACCAAAAGCCATCATAAGCGTGCCATGAACGATAAAGGTGATCTCCAGGTCGCCGGCGGATGTCTTGATGATATCCTTCTCGAAAGATTGTTGCGCCAAAGCCGGAGACAGACAGAACAGCAGGAAGAATATAAGTGTACCTATTATTCTCTTCATAGCCTTTCCTCCTTTAAAGCAAAAAATAGATGGATAAAAAGATAGGTGGTTATCCTTTCCTTGAAAAAATAGGTCAAGACAAATGGGGCACATTCGTGTAACTGGGAATATGAAAAAAGAGATACAGGAGTGAGGCTCAAGATAATGAAAGTGCGCATTATCTTAAAGTACGAAGTTAACGTAGTTCTTCCTGAACTACGCAAAAATCCAATCTCAACAAAAATTAATAACTTCAAATAATAATCACTGACTATTTCCCCTCAATATTTTAATGTCAATAATGTGACGATGCTGTAAGCAATCTTATATTTACTAGCTTAATTAAATTATGACATAAGGACTCTATGAATACTAGCATTACCAATATCAATCATAATGCCCATCCGAGCATCACTTTGCAAACAAGGAAAGGGGTGGGTTCGGAAATAAGCAATAATCAAATAGACGAACCACTTAATCTTTGGGATTTGCATTCGGCTGAAGAAATAAAAAGACAATATAATTTTGCTGTTTACCGAACAGCACCTTGTGGTTACTACAACTGTCACGGTATGACATTTGCGTCGAGACGGACGAGAATCTTTGATAGAGATGATTTGGCCAGAATCATTGAGGAAGACAATTATCATAAAATATCCGAAGACACTGTGCTTGAAGGGGATGTGGTCATTTACTACAGAAACGGCGACCCACAGCACAGCGGCATTGTCGTCGGTGTTCCCAAAATAAATGATAGCATAACGCCAATACATATTGTCAGTAAATGGGGACATGGACATGAAGTAGTGCATACCTTAAGAGATTGCCCCTACAATCAAAACTGTGACATGATTTTGTTCTATCGCATACGGTCAGTGCATCATGGAGATAAATTATGAATGCAAGCACAGAGTTGATTGAGTATGTGAAACGAACAGTATTGTTAGCCAATACGCCGGCATTTATTTTCAATACTCTTCGGGATGTTCAAGATCTATTGGAATTCGCAAATAGTAATAGCAGTAGCGATCTCAAAAATAAGCTATCAGACCTTTCCCAGAAAACAAATAGAAAACCAGAAGACTTGGCAATAGCATATCTCTTATTAGTGGCTCTCTCTTATAAGCCAAACTTCAATATCAGAGAAATAGATCTTAAAGATCTGCAATGGATTGACTGGTCATCAGAGATAGTTTCTCTCATTTCCATGGTAAATTCATCCACAGTTTTTACAGACAGTATAGAAGGATTTTGCCAACCAGAAAAGTCAAGCCAGCAAATTATCGCTGACTCGTCAGTAACTTATGAAGTAATTAACTTTAACAAACATAAAAGGGAGTAAAATCATATGCTTTATAGATCTCTGACCCTATGTAAAACTGCTATTGTTGATGCACGCTCCAATAATATCTCGCTGATAAATATATTGGATGATATTCAAGTCATTGGTTTTCCTACAATAATTAGCAATTTGTCGGTTGTAATAATTTTACAAAAAGAGAGCACAGACACTGAATCAACATATCGTTTCGTCTTAACAATGAAGCTGAATGAGAAAGAGCTATTTTCACAGCCGATTTTTGCGAGCTTCATGGAAAAATCCAAATCGCGGTCTATAATTGATCTGAAAGGTTTCCCCATTACTTCTGACGGTACTCTTTTAGTAGAGCTCCACTATGAAGACAGCACTGTAATGTCATCATCAATAGAAGTGCAATTACCGAAACGACCAGAGGCAACACAAAGAGACGAATCAGAGGATCGAAAGGAGTAGCGCATCCTAGTTCATGTTAACCAGTTAAACCGGTATTATATACTAAGCAATCTAGAGACCATTCACACCAAACGCTGTACCGGTTAAGATTTTACTGTAACCGTGAGTTTGATTTTTATTTTCTTTCCATCCGTAACACTCAGTCTTAAAAACCGCTCGTCATTGAATACTTGTAGGTGTAATCTGAACCCATTACTTTCAAAAGTATTTTCAAGTGTTCATACAGTGTATTGCAAATGCATACCCCGCTCAAAGATTTTCCTGCATCATCACGCTCTCTGTGCGATGAGGAGGGTCCTGCCCACTGTTCCGAGGATGTGTTTGTCCTGCATCTTCTGCACCTCGTTTCCCGTCAGGCGTTCCGTGGACAGGGGGCATTCTATCCGATGGGTTGTGTCACATCCCGTCTGTGAAAGAAACCGGTGGTAGTCGAATATGGTGATCGATCTGTCGGGTTTTTCTTTTGAAGCGGGTGTTGACTGAAAATCGCGCCAGTCGGCATTGAGGAAGGCCATTCTTGTCGTTTCTTTTGACTGCTCATGGG
>CAYMYS010000072.1:0-13763 GCA_964394725.1 uncultured Syntrophaceae bacterium | reverse complement strand
TGTTCATCATTTCATGATGTTTGAACGTTTTTACAGAAGAACAATAGCGTCTTTCATTTTAGAGAGAACCTGAGTGACGTTTATCCGGTATGTGTACTTTTTCTGTTTACTTTCCCTGACTATGATGTCTTGGGCCGGGTGAGTTATGGCAGCGGTGAGATTCATAAAGCTGCATTGAACAACGGAATAAGGTCTCGGACGTTCGGATTATATAGTTTGTCGAAAGACAACGCATAGTTCTCGACCTTGTTTTTACTCATTGGACTAAAAGTGTGTTATATATCTCTATCAAACCGATATTATTATTGTTATTAAGGTGCGCCACACTACAAACCCTATATCATGTGAAATAATGGTGCAAACAGCTGTTTTTTCACAATTATTTTAAAAGTTTACATGCACTTTCCTAACTGGGAATTACAGTCGAAAATCAGGTATAAATGAGATATGTTCCCATAGATTTTAGACCGTATTAGCAACGTTTCTGGTCCTTATCTTTTTTATGCCTTTAAAATTATTCCATAAATTAAGGAGTACAAAATGAATAACAAGATTTTGTTAACCATCGATGGAAGGGAATTTGAAGCAACACCGGGTCAAACCATTCTGGAAGTCGCCAAGGAAAATGGAATATATATACCCACCCTCTGTTACTATCCCGGAACAACAGCAGTAGGCGCCTGCCGCGTATGCGTTGTTGAAGTAGAAAACGCCAGAAGTCTGGTGGCATCCTGCTGCACACCCGCAAGCCTCGGGATGGTCGTGAAAACCAATACTGATCGGGTCCTTAATGCCAGAAGACTGGTCGTTGAACTCCTCTGGGCATCGGGAAACCATAACTGCCTCACCTGCGACAAAAATGGAGACTGTGAATTGCAGGATCTGATCTATGAAATGAAAATCGAAGTGCCCCGCTTCGAGATCGATCCTCCGGGCTACAATATCGAAGAGACAAACTCCATGATCAGGAGAGACCTCAATAAATGTATCCTCTGCGGACGCTGTGTCAGGGCATGCAACGAGATCCAGGTAAATGAGATCCTCGACTTTTCCAACCGGGGGTCTCATTCAAAGGTTGGTCCAGCCTTTGATGCCGACTACATCGACTCGGAGTGCGTATTCTGTGGACAGTGCGTAGACGTCTGTCCCGTAGGCGCCCTCACCTTCAAACAGGCCAGATTCGAAGGCCGTCCATGGGAGATCGAAAAGGTGCGCACCACCTGCACCTACTGCGGTGTCGGGTGCCAAATGGACCTCAACGTCTACAATGGAAAGATCATCAAGGTTACATCCAATCGGGAATATGGCCTGCCAAATGACGGGAGTCTCTGCGTCAAGGGACGATTCGGAATGGATTTCATAGATCACCCGGATCGTCTGAAGACACCGCTGATCAGAAGAGAGGGAAAACTTGAGGAAGCTAGCTGGGACGACGCATATAATGTTATTGCTGAAAAGTTTGCCTCCATTAAGGAGAAAAATGGAGCAGACAGTCTGGCCGGATTCTCATCGGCTCGCTGCACCAATGAGGAAAACTATCTATTTCAGAAATTTATGCGCGCCGTGATAGGGACAAACAACGTGGATCATTGCGCCCGTCTCTGACACTCAGTAACTGTGGCCGGTCTGGCCGCGGCATTCGGAAGTGGCGCAATGACAAACTCAATCAGCGAAATAGAGTATTCCAACGTTATCCTGGCAACGGGAACCAATACGACTGAAAACCATCCCGTCATAGGGAGCAAGATAAAACGTGCAATCCGACGTCACGGGGCGAAGCTTATCGTCATCGATCCCCGTGGAATCGACCTGGCAAAATATGCAGATATCTGGCTCAGACAGAAACCGGGGACAGACGTTGCCGTCATCAACGGGTTGATGAACGTCATCATCGAAGAAAAACTCTACGACACAAAATATGTGAAAGATCGAACTGAAAACTTTGAGGCAATGAAGGAATTGTTAGGAAAATACACGCCTCGATACGTGGAAGAAATATCAGGAGTTCCTGCTGAAGATCTGAAAGCGGCGGCACGGCTCTACGCAGCGGCCGAAAAGGCATCCATCTTTTATGCAATGGGAATAACCCAGCACACTACGGGCACGGATAACGTCAAGTCCTGCGCCAACCTGTCCATGCTCTGTGGAAATGTGGGCATAGAAGGGGGCGGCGTAAATCCCCTGCGAGGTCAAAACAACGTTCAGGGGGCCTGCGACATGGGCGCCCTCCCCAACGTTTTCCCCGCATACCAGCCTGTTACCAGCGAAAAGGCGCGTGAAACCTTTGAAAAGGCGTGGAATGTCTCCCTTCCGGAAAAACCGGGACTCACCCTCATGGAAATCATGGATGGAGCCAACAAAGGAGATATTAAGGGGCTCTACGTTATGGGCGAAAATCCCATGCTTAGTGATCCTGATCTGGACCATGTCGAGGCATCCTTGAAAAACCTCGATATACTGGTTGTACAGGATATCTTCCTCACCGAAACGGCTGCACTTGCCGATGTAGTGCTCCCCTCTACCTGCTTTGCCGAGAAAGACGGGACGCTTACCAACACCGAAAGGAGGGTCCAGCGATTAAGAAAGGCCGTCGATCCTCCCGGCGAGGCACGACCGGACTGGCAGATCATCGCCGATCTTTCCACACGCATGGGATACCAGTCGGATTATTCCACTGCAGAAGATATCATGAAGGAAATCAACGAAGTAACACCCAGTTATGCCGGCATTACCTATGAGCGGATCGAAAAGGAAGGCATCCAGTGGCCCTGCATCAGCACCGATCATCCGGGAACGAAATATCTCCATAAGGACAAATTTGCCCGGGGGTTGGGACTCTTCCACGCCATCGAGTACCTGCCGCCGGCTGAACTGCCAGATGAAGAATATCCTTTGATCCTGAATACGGGACGTGTCCTCTATCACTATCATACGGGCACCATGAGTCGCCGCTCCAAGGGCCCCTCTGAACGATGCCCCGAGAGTCTGATAGAAGTTAACCCCAAAGATGCGGGAACATACGGTATTGAAAACGGGAAACGGGCATCCATCATAACCAGAAGGGGACGCATGACTGCACAGGCGAAGGTAACGGACCGGTCGCCCGTGGGAACAATCTTTGCCAATTTCCATTTCAGTGAGGCGGCCGTCAATCGTCTCACCAATCCCGCCCTGGACCCCATCGGCAAGATACCCGAATATAAGGTCTGCGCGGTAAAGATAGAAGCGGCATAAGCCAATAGAGATAAAGCGCTTTTTAAGATTGTCGTGGCGACAATCTAAATTATAGTTATGGAGGAAGAAATATGGCATTTAACGCACCACCTAAAATAGTAGGCCTTGCATCGAACGCAGGAACCTATAAAGCGAAGCTTTCGGTCTTTCAATTATTGATCCGAGGTTTCATGGCAGGCGCTTACATCGCAATTGGAGGCGCATTGTGCACTGTCTGTGTAACCGGCGTTGCACCCCATCTTGGAACGGGAATCGCAAAACTCATCGGCGGTTCAGTATTCCCCGTCGGTCTTATCGCAATCGTCCTGACGGGTATGGAACTCTTTACCGGTGACTGCATGCTCGTTCCCATGGCGGCAATGATGAAGAAAGTCAGTTGGAACGCCGTATGGAGAAACTGGTTCTGGGTTTACATCGGAAACATAGTAGGTTCATTCTTTTATGCCTACATCATGGCAGTGGGACCGCTTGTCACGGGCCAGGCAGATGGCACCATGGCCGTTAATGCCTTTGGAATTACGGCCATCAACATTGCAGTAGGAAAAATACTTACCTACAAGGCCGTCGGTACAGCCGGTATATGGTCATGCTTTATCAAGGCCATCGGGTGTAACTTCCTGGTAAATATCGCAATCCTTCTGGCAATCTCGGCGGATAATGTGATAGGCAAATTCTTCGGCGTCTGGTTCCCCATCATGGCCTTCGTTTCTACCGGTTTCGAGCATTGCGTGGCCAATATGTATTTCCTTCCCACGGGAAAGTTTCTCGTCGACTGGCATCCTGCGGTTGTAGGAAAAATAGGAGGATTGTTGGCACATAACAACGGCCTCAGTTGGATGGATGTGTGGGCGTGGAATATCATCCCCGTTACCATCGGAAATATTTTTGGCGGATTTCTCTTCATCGGCGTAGCCTACTACCTGATGTTCAGAAATGAAGTGCCGAAGGATTAAAAAGGTTTAATTTGTCTATATTTGCATGGATAACATTCGCTTTTTGCGCGTTAGCTGTATTATTCCATTATCTGACGACGGGTAATACGCAGTTTTTGCTCTTTGCAATTCCGGGTCTTATATTGCTTATAGTTATTCCAATGACACTGGCATGGATGAGCCGCAGGAGTTATGCCCAGGCGGCAAGCCAATACATCGATAAGTGTCGTTATTTCAAGATAGCAAAGATTACCCTGAAAATTACGGGCACAGCTGTAAAGGTGTCGGGTTGTGTAGAAAAGGTAAGTTTCAGATGGCTCAACAGACCTCATTTTATGATTAAAGATGAAACAGGTGCCATCAGGGCAATCATGTTCACATCGCCTTCAGAAGATATAAAAGCGGGCGATAGCGTTGATGTTCTCGGCGTTGTGATTAAAAACATCTTTTCACGCGGGACACCCGCCATATCCGCCGTCAGTATAGAAAAGCAAACGGACGAAAAGCGTTAAGGAGGTTATAATGGGAAAAGGTGAAGGTAGATTTGCATTCGGATTTTTATTGGTAGGAGTGGCGCCCCTCTTTGGAGTGGCAGGTGCAGGCATCGCAGCAGTCATCTTTGCCGTAGGTCTTATAGTGGCAACATCTGCGGCAGTATCGTAATATATAACGGGGTCAGGTCTCAGCAGACTCTCCTGTGCTCTTGTGCGCTTATCTCCTGTACTGTTTGATACATCTATGGCGTGCTTTACGTGATGCGAAAACTCACATTCCGGGCTCATTCATTTGAAATCGTTTGTCTTTCGTTTCACCGTGATGTATAAATAATATTGCAATGACCACTTAAACACCCTTGGTACCTGACCCCGACCGCCTTTTTAAAGGTTTGAAATTTTTTTATTGTATCTTTAACATATACCGATGAGCTTGTTGATGAAGAGTGACATTAGTTGTCGAATTACACGAACCTTGCTGATGTATGTCCGGGATGTCAACAATGGTTCCCTTGGTCACCTGTTGGATGGTCTCGACTTCGATAAGAACTATCTTATCGACCCCCAGAACTGGGTTTCGCACTCCTTTTTACAGATTCTCTACAAGCGAATGATCGATATCCTCGGCGACGAAAATGCCGTGTATAAGATGGCCCTCGCCTCCAAGCGATTTCAATCCCTTGGCCTCGTGGAGCGGATAGGCCGCTTGTTGGGAAACCTCAAACTCATCTATGCTCAAGCCCCTCGATATAATAAGCTTTTAAAGTTAAACGGCGACGTCTACATTCATGAGATGGGAGACTCGTGGGTGATTTTGGAAGACCGCTATCATGACAGCGCCCAGAAAACCCGTTACGACTGCGACTATACACGAGGGGTCCTCGCCGGAATACCCGCTATCTTCGATATGCCGCTCGCCCGTGTAGAAGAAATCGAATGCCAGGTATCGGCTGAAACGTATGGCCACAGGATATGGCCGGATAACCCGACATACGGCTGCAGTGGCTGTCTATACCTCGTTCAGTGGGATCCCAAAGAAAAGCTTCCACTATGGAAGCGCCTGTTCCACCGTTACGGCATTTATCGCAAAGCCATAGACGACCTTGTGAAAGCTAATCAAACAATCCAGGAAAAATACGATGAGATTAAAAAACTCGCATCCAAGCTGGAATCAACCAATAATAAATTAATCACATCCAAGCAACAACTCGAGTCCAACGCGGCTGATTTAGAGGCATCGGAGCGCAGGTACCGTCTTCTCGCTGAACATGTGTCTGACATCATCTGGACCTTGAGTTTAGATACAATGCGTTTCACCTATATCAGCCCCTCCGTCAAACGTACGCGCGGATTTACCCCACAAAAAGCAATGGAATTGGGTTTGGATGAGACGCTGGCGCCTGAATCAATGAAACGCGTCACCAAAGCACTCCGGGAGGAACTGGCAAAAGAGGGAAATGAAACGATTGATCCTGAAAGGACCAGAACTATTGAGATTCGGCAATTGTGCAGCAATGGCGAGCATGCCTGGGCAGAGGCAACGATGACCTTTATCCGCAATGAAGAAGGACGACCGGTGGGAATTCTTGGCGTTGCTCGCGATATTGTCGAACGTAAGCAGGCAGAGGAGGCATTAAACGCCGAGAAGGAACGTCTTTCAGTAACATTGCAAAGTATCGGCGACGGGGTGATTACCACAGACCGCATGGGACGGATTACGCTGATTAATCGGATCGCCTCGAAACTGACGGGTTGGACGGAACCGGAAGCCCTTGGGATGCCTTTGGAGAACGTTTTTCCAATCATGGATAACAGGACCCGTCAACAATACGAAAATGTCGTGGAACGATTTGCCGATGGAAAAAAGATTGCCGATTTTGGCGGTGATACCGTCCTGATCAGCAGGGACGGCAATGAATACATCATTGCCGAGAGCGGCGCCCCGATATTGGATGCTGAAAGAAGTATTATAGGATTAGTGTTGGTATTCCGCGATATAACGGAAAACAAAATGATGGAAAATGAGCTCTTGAAAATTGAAAAACTCGAATCACTGGCCTTACTTGCCGGCGGTATAGCCCACGATTTCAACAACTTGTTGACCGGTATTATCGGCAATCTTTCCTTAGCACGACTTGACATCGATCGGACCGATACAATTTCTCAGCGACTTGAAGAAATGGAAAAGGCCTCCCTCAGGGCAAAGGCGTTGACTGAACAATTGCTCACATTTTCAAAAGGTGGAGATCCTGTTAAAAGGCCGATGCACCTGATGAATATGATCAAAGACTCCGCCCTCTTCGCATTAAGGGGGTCTAATATTCGCTGTGATTTTTCCTTTCAACGTGAGCTGTTTCCTTCCGAGGTTGATGAAGGACAACTATCCCAAGTCATCCATAACCTTATCCTCAATGCCATTCAAGCGATGCCTGAAGGGGGATTGGTTCACCTGCGAGGAAAAAACATACAGGTGCCTTTTCATAATGAACTGTCGCTGAGAGAAGGCGATTACGTAAGATTAACCTTTCAAGACGAGGGAATCGGAATCAAGAAGCAAGATATCAAGCGGGTATTCGATCCCTATTTTACGACAAAACAAAAGGGAAGTGGCCTTGGCCTTGCAGTTGCGTATGCCATTATCAAAAAACACAACGGGAGGCTTACAATCGACTCGGAAGTGGATATTGGCACGACGTGCAGCATATATCTGCCCGCTATCCACGGCGTAATAACCACGGCGGAAGTTACAGGAGAAGAGTTGCAATCAGGCGTCGGCACAATACTGGTTATGGATGATGAGGACTTCATCCGAGAGATTGCATCGCAAATGCTTAAGAAACTGGGATTTACAATAATGCCGGCGAAAGACGGGGAGGAGGCTCTACAACTGTACAGACAGGCCCATGAATCAGGCCGGTCAATCAACGTTGTAATACTGGATTTGACAATTCCCGGTGGTATGGGGGGCAAGGAAACGATAAAAAAACTTCTCGAAATAGACAAAAATGTCAAAGTAATTGTTGCAAGCGGATATTCCAATGATCCCGTTATGTCGAATTACAGTCACTATGGATTTCGTGCGGCCGTGAAAAAACCATATAGGATTCAAGAGCTAGGCAAAGCGATTCAATCAGTTCTCAATGAAGGGTAAAACTCTTCGTCCATTTCAAATGAACTACCCCGCCGCAAGCAGCGGGGTATCAAAATGAGTGTTTTGTCGTTTCTATCGCAGCAAGCTGCGGGGAATTAAACCCTACAGATTTCGCATCGCACTTAAAGTGATTAGCAATAATTTGCAAAATCTGTGGATTAATAGGGAAAGTCCCCGAATTCTCCTTCTTTTCAGATTTGACTTACAACCACCCTATACGATAGTATCGCCCCATATTATCAAAATTACTGAGACCACTCAACTTTTCATAGCAGAAATAAGGAGAATAAAAATGGGAAAACCGATAGACAATTACTGGCAGAAAAGATTGACGGACCTGGGAGCAGCCTTGGAGGCAAATAATTTCGAGGTCTATCAGGCGGCAAATTCAGAGGAAGCAAAAAAAATAGTAGTGGAAGAGATCATGCCTCGATTGAATGCCAAGAGCGTCTCCTGGGGTGGATCGATGACATTTGTCTCCACCGGTCTCTACCACTCCCTCAAGGACGATACAAATCTCGACATCATCGATACATCCATCCAAAGCATTACTCCCGAAGAAAAGCTGGAGCGCCGGAGACAGTCACTTCTGGTGGATCTCTTCTTTACGGGAACCAATGCAGTAACGGAAGACGGTGTGCTGGTAAATCTCGATATGTTTGGCAACCGTGTGGCGGCCATTACCTTCGGCCCAAAAAATGTTGTCATATTCCTGGGGCGGAACAAGATAACATCCGATCTCGATGCGGCCATGCATCGTATCAAGGATTATGCGGCACCTGCCAATGCAATGCGTCTTGATATGAAGACTCCCTGCACCAAGACATCCTATTGCGAGGAATGTAAGGGCACGAATCGCATCTGCAACAGTTGGACAATCACTGAGAAATCATTCCCCAAGGGGAGGATAAAGGTAATCTTGATCAATGAGGATCTCGGGCTCTAAATAGAGGAACCATTCCAGGGGAAAAATTACATGCCGATTGATTTTAAGACACCGAGCTTCGAGGGAAAGGGACTGAAAGATAGATTTATGATCATCGGATCCCTGGTTTTCGTTCTTCCCTTTCTCGTCCTCTTCTATATATTTATCGAATATGATTTTCCTCTCGATTTCATCCACCTCACACTCTTTGCCCTCATCCTTCTGCTCGTCCTTTCAGGCCTCCATACTATTGCGCTTCGTATGCGACAGAATATTCGCCATTGCTGAGACTATCAAAGAGGCCTCAGAGACGGGCAGTGTCCTGTCGACGGACATGAAAAAAGACGTGGATGAATTGGGCCACATCTCCAGTTCTTTCAAAGATATGATTCATGCTATGAAAGAAACGACGGAAGAAATTAATGAGATCAAAACCAACCTTGAAAAAGAGAGTAGTAAACGCAAGGCAGCGGAGAAACTTTGAATCAAGTATGCCTTCATCATCAATACGTCGAAGAACTTTATGAGCCTTATCAACTACCTGCACCCTTTAAAAAACACCCGGGCCTGTGAAAAGAGTATGACGTCTCAACTCGGAGTATGGATGATGAAAGACCTTTTTATATCACAGTCCCGGAAAAGGAATACATGTGACGCCACGTAATATAAAAGAATGGATTAACATACCACCCTGGATCATTATAGGTGCCGTGATAATACTGGCACCCATATTCCTCTTTGTGGCACTTGAAAATATAAATACGCAGAAAGAAAACACAACGAGACTCCTCATAGAAAAGAGCGCGGCCCTTATCAGGTCCTTTGAAGCCGGCACGAGGACAGGCATGATGGAGATGAAACGGGGTGGGTTGCAGGTACAAAGGCTGCTCACGGAAACGTCACAGCAACCCGATATTATCTATCTCTTTATTACCGACAATACCGGTAAAATAGTAGCGCACAGCGATCTTTCAAAAATTGGTCAGTATTACGGAAAGGACTTGAATCTTGAAGACATCTCCCAATCGGATAGACTCCAATGGAGGCAGACAGACCATATTTTTGAGGTTTACCGACAGTTTTCTCCCCTGCAGAGGTCGCCACACAGACGTCCTTCCATGATGATGCACGAAGACTGGTTCAGGTCCCAATTCGGCCGCAGTCACGATGAGCCTGATTCCCCTCTCATAATCTTTGTAGGACTCGATATGACACCCATAGAAACGGCGAGAGCGGAAGATGCGCGTCATACCATTCTGATGACTGTTATTCTGCTCCTCATCGGATTTGCGGGAGTTATCTCACTCTTTCTGGCCCAGGGATATCGGTCGGCGCGGACATCACTTTCCCGGATCAAGGCCTTTTCCGACAATCTGGTGGCACATATGCCCATCGGTCTTCTTGCATTTGATCGAGATACCCGTATTACGTCACTCAATCAATGGGCGGGATCTCTCCTGCATCTCTCAGTCGATAAAAGCATCGGTAATAAGGCCGATACCATCATACCGGATCAACTCGCCGGGCTCCTCGATCTGATAAGAAGGGAAGAAGGCGTCATTGAACGTGAAATCGAATGTCGGATGACCAATGGAGACATCATCCCCCTCGAGGTGATAGCCACCCAACTGAGGGAAGATGATGATACCGCTCTGGGATATGTCATCCTTTTCAGAGACCTCACAGAGATACAACACCTGAGAAAGGAGATCGACCGCAGCAAACGGCTGGCATCGATCGGCAGTCTGGCCGCCGGCGTCGCCCACGAAATCCGGAACCCCCTCAGTTCCATAAAGGGCTTTGCCACCTATTTCAGGGAACGATACCGCGATGTCCCGGAAGACCGCAAGACGGCCGACATCATGATTCAGGAAGTTGACCGGCTCAACCGGGTAATCAGTCAACTGCTGGAGTTCGCCCGCCCCATGAATATCCAGTTGAAACCAGTCTCTCTGGAGGCCTTCATAGAACGCTCCATCACAATGGTGGAAGGACAGGCAAAGGATAAAGGGATAAAGATCGTGACTGAACTCTCATCAGGGGTGGATAGCACACTCCTCGATCCGGACCGCATAAACCAGGTCTTTCTCAATCTTTACCTCAATGCCTTCGAGGCAATGGAAGATGGCGGCACACTGTCAGTAAGGCTGGCTCTCCATGATGAAAAAAGAATCGGGATTGAGATATCAGACACGGGAAAAGGTATAGGCCAGGGTGATATAGAAAAAATATTCGATCCCTATTTTACCACCAAATCATCGGGCACCGGCCTGGGACTCGCCATTGTTCACAGGATCATCGAAGCACACAAGGGGGAAATCAGGGTAGAAAGCAGTGAAGGACAGGGGACGACAGTAACGCTAATACTGCCACTGCCGGCACATGAAAGGGACGATATGAAGAACAGTCTTCAGAGTGAGGGGGTGAAGTTATGAGGCACAATGCCGCCGTACTCGTTGTCGATGATGACACAGCCCATCGTACCATGCTGCGCACACTCCTTTCAGGATGGGGATATGACATAACCGAAGCGGACGATGGTGAAAGCGCTATAGAAGAGGTTCAGAGACACCCCTTCGATCTGGTTCTCATCGACATCAGAATGATACGGATGTCCGGTCTGGAAGCCCTGCCAAAAATAAAATCCATCAATCCCGCCATACCTGTCATCATTATGACCGCCTACTCATCCGTCGAAACTGCCGTCGATGCCCTGAAAAAGGGTGCCTACGACTATCTCACCAAACCTCTCGATTTTGATGAACTGCACCTTGCCATGGAACGGGCAATGGAGCACAAGCAGTTGAAAGAAGAAAACAGACTCCTGAAGGAGAGTCTGGGTGCCCACTTTGATAGTGGGAATATAATCGGGCGGAGCGCCCCTATGATCAAACTCCTCGAAATGGTGGCGCAGGTGGCGCCATCGGACGCAACGGTCCTGATTACGGGTGAATCGGGCACGGGAAAGGAATTGATCGCCGGGGCAATGCATTTTAACAGTGCACGGAAAGAAGGCCCCTTTATAAAGCTCAACTGTTCGGCCATCACGGAAACGCTCCTTGAATCGGAGCTTTTCGGACATGAAAAGGGTGCCTTTACGGGAGCGGAGAGAGTAAAAGAGGGAAAATTCAGACTCGCCGACGGAGGGAGTATTTTCCTCGATGAGGTCAGTGAAATGCCCCTTTCCATGCAGGTAAAACTGCTGCGTGTTCTCCAGGAACGGGAGATTACCCGTGTGGGAGGCGAAAAGGTTTTCACCGTCGATGTCAGGGTCATCGCGGCAACCAATAAAGACATGAAAGAAGAGATTGAAGCGGGTAGATTCAGGGAAGACCTCTTTTATCGTCTCAATGTCGTCACCCTCACCGTTCCGCCCCTGAGAGAACGAAAAGAAGATATCCCGCTCCTGGCACAGCATTTCCTGACAATATTTTCAGAAAAGAACAAAAAGAAGATCAAGGGTTTTACACCGCAGGCCATAGACAGTCTCGTTAAATATGACTGGCCCGGAAACATACGGGAAGTGATGAACGCCATCGAACGGGCTGTCGTGCTGTCGAGATCGGAATATCTCGATGAGTCCGATTTCCCCATCAGTATGGCAGAGGGAAGACCAGGCGTTCTTACCGTCACGGACAATCTGCCCCTCGACGAGGTGGAAAAAATCACCATCATCAAGACCCTGGAGCAGTCACAGGGAAACAAGAGCGAAGCCGCCAGAAGGCTTGGGATCACACGAAGAACACTTCATCAGAAACTCAAGAAATACGGGATGATGTAATCACCGACAAAACCAAAGAAAGGGTGTTTGTCTGCATTTCATCATGGGTCATCTTGGAGCGATACAATGAAAGAGAATATCGGATTTATAGGTTTGGGTGTCATGGGACAGGGCATGGCCTTGAATATCCATAAGGCCGGTTACCCCCTGTACGTATTTGATATCGATGATCAGGCTGTAAAAGTACTTACCAATGCCGGAGCAGAGGCGGTGGGAAACATGCAACAGCTTGCAGATAGGTGCGACTGGATTATTCTCTCACTACCCAATACGGCAATCGTCGAAGCGATACTGTGGGGAGACCAGGGTCTTTCCGAACATCTTTCGCCTGGACAGATCGTGATCGATTGCGGCACAACGCATCCCCTTGCGACTATCGATTTTCATAAGCGCTTTGAAGATAATAAGATCTGCTTCCTCGATGCCCCCGTATCGGGCATGGAGAAGCGAGCCTGCGAAGGTACCCTCACCACAATGGTGGGCGGATTGAAGGAAGTCTTCGATGTAGTCAAACCCCTGTTCGAGAGCATGAGTTCCACCGTGGTTTACATGGGAGTGGCGGGGAGCGGCCAACTAACGAAGGTCATCAACAATGTCTTCCTCAATGTTGCCTGCGCTACAGTGGCGGAGCTCCTTCCCCTTTCCGTCAAAATGGGGCTGGATCCCGAGAAGATAGTCGAGGTTGCCGGATCAGGCTCGGGCCAGAGTTTCGCACTGAACATCTTTGGACCGCTGATTCTGGAGCGCGATTTCAGTCACGGCTACCCGATGGAAAGCGCCTATAAGGATATGTCTGCAATCGTGGAAGTCATCAACAAACACCATATCCCCATCCCCGTCACCATGGCTGCGTTATCCACCTATCAGACGGCTCTCAACAGAGGGCTCGGCAAGGAAAGCAAGGGTGCCATGGTGAAGGTCTGGGAAGAGGTACTCGGTGTGGAAGTGAAAAAATAACATGTGAAAAAATTCGAATTATAGACGCGTCTTTGCGGGCCTGTGTTTCGCGCCAGCAGCTTAGATCTCACAGAAAGAATCCTTGACTTCGGACTTTGTAATTTGATAGTTATCGTAGGGTATAGAGGCGACTTTGTTATTGTTACCGGATAAGAAACGACACATCAGGATATCTCAATGGCAAATGTAATCTTACAAAATGTTGTAAAGAAATTCACCAGAACGGAAGTTGTCCATGGCGTAAACCTGGAAATTCACGACCGTGAATTCATCGTCCTGGTAGGCCCCT
>CAYMYS010000071.1:0-13874 GCA_964394725.1 uncultured Syntrophaceae bacterium | reverse complement strand
GCAAATTTTCAGCATAGGACCCCTTTAACACCATCCGATATGCGCAAAAAAACCCCGCCACTGAATGTGAAACGGGGTTCGTGTTTTAGTCAGATCATAATTTCCTCATTTTCGTTAAAGAATTAAGACTCCTGAAATTGATTACAAAAAAATAGAACAAAATGAGCGTGATAGGTAATACACATTTATATTAAAAGTCAAGAATTTAAATGGGATTTAATTGGGATACAGGTTGTTACGATAGCGTAAACATATCTTCATTATTTCGCTCAAATCAATAAGTTCAGGTAGCTTACTAACAAATGGGATTCGATAGAGATTCCCTTTGAAATCAACAACTGGGTTACTTCATAGCGGCGTGAGAACCGGTGCCTGATTGACTCTTGCTTAGCCCATTCCCTCGACGCATGTCACAACATTCGGCCAGCTGTTGAAGAATAGTACCCCGTCCGGAAGCTCAGGGGTATCGTCTCTGCCGCACTGCAGAAGCATGCGACTGAGGCCGGGCAGGTTTACCTGGACAAGGTGTCGTGCGTCGTCATCGACCAGAACGTGAGCCCCGATGCGATGACAGATGTCTGATTTTGCCGTCTCATGGGCGCTGTGAACCCCTTTGAACAGATGAAGGATGTCTCGCTCTGTGAGCCATTCCTCCGCGAAGGCTATACGGCGCAGGGGACGGGCGGTAACAACGTGCAGCTCGTTTGCTCCGGCCAGGGCACGTAACGCAGCGATGGCGCCCGGAACTTCGGGGGCAAGGAGAGTGCTCTCGCGTTCGTACACATAGTTACCCATCTCTTTGTAGGCGGGTTCTCCGATCCTGGGCACACACTCGGTCATATTGCAGAGCCAGATGGGAATCTCCCGGTCGAGTTTGCGTTTGATCCACCTTACTTTCTCCGCGTTCGAATCGGCGATTGTCCCGTCGTAGTCGATGGCAAGGATCAATGTCTATACCTCCATTCCCGGGGACTTCATGTCAATCTCACCGGACTGGTTTCGGTGCAGTGCCGTGCTGGACAGGCTCAGAATGCAAAAAGCCTCTGTAATACTGCAATAACCTCTTATTGGATCTTTGAATCGATTGGACGCGGAAGGGGACGTCCTTAAATAGTTGAGTAACTTGACTCCTGGAGTCGTTATTGTATTATTTAAGGACGTCCCCAATCCTCCGCCTGCCCGGGGATAGATAAACTGATCCCACGTCAGATCGGAAACAGGGAAAAGCAATGGTAAATTTTTAATATTCAGGTTTGAATCCATGGATTTTGCAGATTTCATAGATTACTCCAGTGATCCCAAAGGCCAGGGGTTCCCCTCCCCTTAATCCCCTCATACCAGGGGAAGAGAAAATAAACTTTTTACGAAACCATCAAGATTTATAAGCAAAAAGCACTGTAATCACCGATTCAAAGAATTCTCATCGGGGCAACAATCCCTTAAAAATTGAGCAATCCGCTCGATGCAGTGATCAGGAGGACAACCTCTGCGATGATGATGGCGGCAAGGATCCATTCTCTCTTCCTCACGAAGATAGGAACGATCGAGACATAGCAGATAACGGTTATCCCGGTGAATATGATGATGCCGATGTAGGTGATGAAATCACCATATAACACAAGATGAAACCAGTTCCATCCTGTGCCGATACCGTGTTCTGCCATGTAGGTCTGCGCATCCTGCCTGCAATAGATGGAAAAATCTTCAAGGGGGACGTAGGGCTTTATAACGCCGAAAACATAGAACACAAAGGTTACGATTATAAAGGCAAAACCTATAGCCATACCCTTCCGCAAAATCCCGGCGTACCTGATCTGTTCAGCATCGACAGCGATTTCCGATTCCGTCCTTTTCTCCATACTACTTTATCTCCTTTTTAGAAACCGAGGCCACAGGCCAGTGTCTTGATCCCGGCAAAGGCCAGTGTGGCAATGACGATCCATCGAATAACAACAGGTTTCGTTATCGGTAAGAGACGAACGCCCACAAAAGATCCCAGCATGATTCCAATTATTGACGGGATCGCTATGAGCGGCAGAATGCATCCCTCATTCATATATATCCATGCGGCGGATGTATCGGTGACGGAAAGGAGAAACTTGCTCGTTGCAACGCTTATCTTGAGTGGGGCCCCCATGACTATGTTCAGTACGGGTACATTGGCCCATCCGGCGCCGAGGCCGAACATCCCCGCAGCAAATCCGATGATTATAAAGAGGAAGAGTCCCAGGGGTGTACGATGTACCTTCCAGTCTATCCTTTCACCGGTGCTCATCTCCCGGTAGATACCGCTAATGCGAAGGGTCGAGGCTATGCGGTCTCTTTGTGTGACAGTCGGGTATTCCGATTTTTTTGCGGCTATCATAAGAAAACAGATGCCGATGATAGCAATTCCCAGCGCAATCCGTACAATTTCCGTCGGAAGTGCGAGGCCGATCACGGCCCCCACAATGGACGATGCCGACGCGATGAGTGCCACAGGGATGGCGAGCCTCAGGCTGGCGAGATTCATTTTCAGAAGACCGGGGCCCGCTGCCAGGGCGCCCGTGAGTGCCACAAGAAGTCCTGCCCCCCTGACGAAGTCGAGGTGAAAGGGGAAAAAACTGCTGATAAGCGGCACGAAGAGGACGCCTCCACCGATACCGGCCAGGACGGCCACAATCCCCATGACAAAGGTTACTGCCACGAGGATGATGGGCCAGATCCACCAGGGCTGTTTTACCTCCGGTGCTGCGCCGGTGATCTCACCCGTCACTTCGGCACAGAGGGGGGACGCCAGAAAAAGCACACCCATAAGAAAGAGAAGCAGCAGATACCCTTTCCGTCCCGGCATCTTCAGAAAAGAACGTTCCTCGCGACGACTATTCATCGTTCCAGTTCATGTCTTCATCCTCATAGGAACGCGACAGTACTTCACGGGCATAGTCCAGATAATTGCGGGGGACCATTATCTGTACTTCTCCGAGGCCGTCGATGGTGATGGGATATATTGTACCGACGGCTTCGTACTTGAGTTTGGTGGGGATGCCTTCAGTTTCGAGCCTGCCCACTATGATGTTTGCATTGATCATTCCCGAGGCCCTGTGGACCACTTCCCACTGTTCATCTTCCATAGCAAATCTCCTGTTCACCTGTCAGGTTTCAATGTGTACCGTGAGGAAGACATCTCCCCGCTTTTTGTCTGCCTTCTTTTTGCCGATGCCGGCCATGCGAAGCGTCGTTCCGTCCATTGTTTCGGGGGGGATGTTCAACTGAAATAATTTTTTCTGAGATTCCTGTGATATGGTTATCGTCTTTCTTGCCCCCCGTTGCGCTTCTTTGGGGCTGATGGAGATGGTGCCGTAGAGGTTGCAGTCGCCGTCGCACTCTGCCGGTTTTATTCTGTGGAGACGGGGTGACTTCCCCTTTTTCGTGACGGTGTGAACCTTTTCGGCTATCCGCGATTTCGGGATCAAAAGGAATATCCCTAAGAATACCATACCCGAGAGAAATCCGCCGACATGCGCCCACCAGGCGATGCCGCCTGCCTGGGGGTCTGCGAAATAGGCGCTGAAAACCTGGAACAGAATCCAGAAACCGAGAAAGAATGCCGCCGGGATCTCGAAGAAGAAGGGGATGATGATAATGGGGATGAGTGTCAGTATCTTCGATCTCGGGTAGAGAATAAAATAGGCGCCCATAATGCCCGCTATGGCACCGCTTGCCCCCACTGTAGGGATCTGCGAGTACCAGTTGAAGGCCAGATGAATAATTGCCGATGCCCATCCGCACAAGAGGTAAAAGAAGAGGTAGCGGATGTGCCCCAGTCTGTCTTCGATGTTGTCTCCGAATATGTAGAGGAACCACATATTGCCCACAAGATGCCAGAACCCTCCATGCAGAAACATGAATGAGACGAGGGCAAACGCCTGCTGGAAAAAGCTGAAATGGGCGGCTATTTCGGGGATGGTGTATCGAGCGGGAATAAAGCCGTAGATCAGAACAAATTGATCCAGATTCCCCATTTCCATGATGAAGACAACCACATTTATGGTAATGAGGGCGCTGTTGATGACGGGATAATTTTTGGATCGAATTGTATCTCGAAGCGGTATCATAAGGCGCTCAGATTATCACAGACAACTTGAAATTCAAAGGAGTTATAGACGATGCGATTGAAGTTTCCCACCGTGCGTTGCGGTGAATGCAATCGCTGTCCCATTCGGTCTGATTTTTCATGAACACAATATATTGTGGTTCAATTATTTTTCAATACATTTTGTTGTGTTTTTTCCTTTACAAAGCCAAATTCTTTTGATAAATTTACCACCTTGTGTGCTGTCTTTTGCTGTGATTGTTAGAATTTAAGTGGCGGTTTGATAATACTATGAAGCTGAAAAAACTCGAAATACTGGGATTCAAATCCTTCAAGGATAAAACCCTTGTTGAATTTTCAAACGGTATCAGTGCCGTTGTCGGGCCGAATGGGTGCGGAAAGAGCAATATCGTCGATGCCATTCGCTGGGTCATGGGAGAACAGAGGGTAACATCACTGCGCGGGAAAAAGATGGAGGATGTCATTTTTCATGGAAGCGACGATTCAATCGGCGTCGGTATGGCTGAAGTGTCCCTTACCCTCGAGAACGGAGGCTATCAATTTTCCGGTCAATTTTCCGGCCTGAAAGAAGTTACCGTGTCACGCAGGATATTCCGTGAAGGCGAAACAGAATATTCCATAAACAAGGCACCCTGTCGCCTCCTCGATATCAAAGAATTTTTCATGGATGCCGGTGTCGGCGCACGGACCTATTCAATCGTGGAGCAGGAGAGGATTTCCAGGCTTATAGAGGCCAAGCCTGAGGAGAGGCGGCAGTTTATAGAGGAAGCGGCAGGGATAATGAAATATAAGTCGAGGAAGGAATCTGCCCTTCGGAAGATGGAATCGACGAGGCGAAACATAACGCGCCTCAACGATATTATCAGTGAAGTAAAGACACAGTTGAACTCCACGAGCAGACAGGCGAAGAAGGCCGAGCGGTTCAAGTCCCTGAAGAAAAATATCAAAGAATCCAAACTGGCCCTTTCATCGCAGGTGTATTCACAATTTGCCTCTGAGGAAGCAGCCTTGAAAGAGAGATTCGAGTCGCTTACATCGCGCGCTATCGCTGCGGAAACGAATCTGAAGGTCAGAGAGGCTACGATGGAAGAGACACGGGCCGAGATCGCTGAAACTGAAAGTGTAATAACGCAACTTCAGGAGGCATTTTACAGGATCAAGAACGATATCGGCATCAAAGAACAGGGCATCACGTTTGCGAAAGAGACCATTTCAGAACTGATTGCAAAGAAAGAGGGGAGTAAGTCGGAGATTCAGTCTCTCAGACATCGCAGGGAAAACATAGCAGAAGAGATAGAAGAACTGACGGGTGAGCTTACCGAAGGGGAAGGGCTTATCGGCCGTGTAAAGGAAGCCATCCTGGAAAATCAGGAAAGGGTGAACACCTTAAAAAGTACAGAGGAAACAGTCGGTGCCGATCTGGAAGAGGAAAAATCGAGACACATCGATCTCATCTCGGAAAATGCGAGATTGAAAAATCTGCTTCTGTCGATGGAAAAGGGTCTGCAAGACCTCAAAGAGAAGGCCCGAAGGGAACAGGGGGAGTTAGAGGAGGATTCGGGACGACTTGAGTCGATTAAGAAAGAGGTCTCCTCTATAAAATCGGACCTTGCCATGGAGATGGAGAGGGCCGATGCTTTGAAAGAGAGAGAGCAGTCGGTGTCGGAGGAACTGGAGATTGCCGAAGAAGGACTGAAGGCCGATGCCGAGAAGGTAGAACAACTGAAGGAGGAGATGGGAAGAAAATCGTCACGACTGATTTCCCTGAAGGAACTTCAGCAGGGCCTCGAGTGGTGCAGTGAGGGGACCCGGTCTATTATGGGGGCGGTCCAGGAAAATGAATTATCAAAAGGGGATATCTATGGCCTCGTGGCCGATCATATCGAAGTTCCCGAGAAATATGAGGTTGCCATCGAGGCCGTCCTTGGTGAAAAACTGCAGTATGTCGTTGTAAGGAGCCAGAAAGAGGGGATCAGGGCGATAGACTTTCTGAAAGAACGTTCGACGGGAAGGGGTAATTTTATATCTCTGGCGATGAAGAGCGACTACATGCCCGAAGAGCGTCAGGGACGTGTGAGACTGATCGATAGCATCCGTACAACCAATAAGGATATGGAAGGGGTAATCCAATACCTGCTGGGCGATGTCTTTCTTGTTATGAATCTCGATGAAGGCATAAGCCGCTGGAATGAGAGCGGCAAAAAGGGGACTTATGTGACGTCCCAGGGGGATATCATAGGCCCCGGCGGAGTCTTGACGGGGGGGAGTGAATCGGGCGGCAGCAGTCTTCTCCGCAATTTGAGAGAAATTGCAGAACTTAAGGGCGAAGTGAATCGAACATTTTTGGTCTTGGAAGACGCGAAAAAGGAAAGAGATGATAAATCGGCGGTCATTTCACGTCTGAGAGATGAACGTGCCGAACTTCGATCGCAGATGCACGAGTTGGAACTGAGCGTACGGGGCAGGGAAAAGGATGTCGAGAGGCTTGAAGGCGAGATCAAGTGGATCGAAAAACGGATTAATGTCCTGACCTACAACAGGGAAATGATGGAACAGGAAGAGGTCGATGCTCGTGAAAAGACGCTGCATATAGGGGAAGAACTTGCCTCCTTTGATACGAAGGCAGCAGTGGTGAATGAGCGTATTTCAACGTTGCAGGAGCGATGGAAGGACGTGAGGTCCGAGCTTGAGGCGGAGGAAGAGACGCTGACTGAACAGAAGATACAGATGACCTCCCTGGAAGAAAAAATGAATTCGGGGAAGAGGACACTGGAACGTCTCACCGAGTCCATATCCGATATACGAGGACAGATCGAGGCCGCCATCGGTGAGTCGGATAATTCCGATACACGGGTGGCCCAGATCAGATCAAAGATAGGCGACGATGAGGAAAGTCTGAAATCTCTCTACGAGGAACATGAAAGAGTGGAACATGAACTGACGGAAAAGAGGGACTATCAGGGCGCCAGGGAAGTGATACAGAGGAATACTGAATCAGAGCTGAAGACGGCGAAGACAGACTTCGAAGCCCTGTCGAAAGACGTGAATAAGGTGGAGATGGATCTGAGGGAGGTGAAGATTCAGTCGAATACCCTCAAGGAGACCATCTATGAAAAATATCAGCGTGACCTGGGTGCAATGCTGTCGACATTTACCCCTCTCAACGAATCGGAAGCGGAAGAACTGAGGGCGGGCCTTGAAAAGGAAAAGAAACGACTGGAGCTTTTCGGTGAGGTTAATCTTCTGGCCCTGAGCGAATATGAACAACTGAAGGAGCGGTATGATTTTCTGATTTCACAGGTTGAAGATTTGAATGCCTCTCTGGAGACGCTGCAAACGACGATTACAAAAATAAATGTGATCTCCAAGAAGAGATTCAAAGAGACCTATGAAGGGATAAACGAATGCTTCACGACGGTATTCCCCCGGCTCTTCCCCGGTGGATCGGGGAAACTCAGTCTCACTGACGAATCGGATATGCTGGAGACGGGTGTCGATATTGATATCCAGATTCCGGGGAAGAGACGTCAGAATCTGTCCTTACTTTCGGGAGGGGAAAAGGCCCTCGCCGCAGTGGCATTGATCTTTGCCATTCTTATGTACAGACCGACTCCCTTTCTCGTCCTCGATGAGGTCGATGCACCCCTGGATGATACCAACATCGGGCTCTTCAGAAATCTGGTGCGGGAGATATCGGAAAAATCCCAGATCATCTCCATTACCCACAACAAGAAGGCCATGGAGTCCGCCGACAATCTGATCGGTGTCACTATGGCAAAGAACGGAATCTCTACCACCGTTTCTGTCAGCATGAACTGATCCCATTCCCTCCTTTACATCTTGAAACAAAAAATGTAATAGATTCCTTGGTCCTAATAAAGCGGAATAGGGGGACATAACACTTATATGTCTCGATACAGAATATATCAGAAAGGCAACTTGCGATATAAGTGTTATGTCCCCCTATTTAAAAAAATGTGCAGGCGATGTGAGTATGAAAGAGGAAAATAACAACAGTACCGGAGTTTTTGGAAGGCTGAAAGAGGGTCTTTCAAAGACGAGGAAGAGTCTTGTCCGCAATATGGACGAGATGATCTTCGGCGAGAAGGTCATCTCCAGGGACAGCTTTGAAGAACTGGAAGAACTCATGATAATGGCGGATCTGGGGCCCACCTTCACCTATGATCTCATCGATGAAATAAAGGAAAAGGCGAAGAGAAAGGAGCTTGCAAGTTCCCATAGTATCAAGGAGATAGTGATGGAAAGGATGATCGCTACGCTTGAAGCGAGCGATTCACCCTTCGAAATCCCGCCCGATGAATTATATAGCATTATGGTGGTGGGGGTTAATGGCACAGGCAAGACCACTACCATTGGAAAGATGGCGGGCACCTTGAAAGAGAAGGGAAATTCTGTCATCCTCGTTGCCGCCGATACCTTCAGGGCGGCCGCCATTGAACAGTTGGAGATATGGAGCAGGCGCGTCGATGTCCCCATGATCAGGCATCAGATGGGATCGGACCCTTCCGCCGTCGTCTATGATGGAATACATGCGGCCCAGGCGAGGAAGAACAATGTGATGATTATCGATACGGCGGGGAGGCTCCATACAAAGGCCAATCTTATGGAAGAACTGGTAAAGATAAAGCGCATCATGGGGAGAGAACTGCCCGGCGCCCCCCATGAAACCTTCCTCGTCCTCGATGCCACCACCGGCCAGAATGCCATTCCACAGGCAAAGATGTTTCATGAGGCCATAGGAATCACGGGGATTGTCCTTACCAAACTGGACGGAACGGCGAAGGGCGGCATCGTTGTCAGGATTGCCGAAGAGATGAAACTCCCCATCCGGTACATAGGCATCGGGGAAGGGCTTGATGATCTGAGGAGGTTCGACAGCAGGGAATTTGTAAAGGCACTCTTCGAGTAAGAGAGTTTGATTCAATTTAAAAATCGGGTCACTCCTGCGCAGGGAGTCCATAAGTGCTTAAAAGAACTGGATTCCCGATCAGGTCAGGAGTGACAAAATGGCAGATATCTGACTTTTTACCGGTCTGTCACAGCTAACTTCTCGAAGATGCATCACTGCCATATGGTGATTTTATGGAGAAGGTTTTTGCCATCGGCGATATACACGGATGTCTTGGAAAATTGGAACAGATGATTGCCGCTATCGATTTCGATGAAAAGAGGGATAGTCTTGTCTTTATCGGAGATTACATAGACAGGGGGCCCGATTCGAAGGGTGTGGTCGACTATGTCATCGATCTCAAGATAAGGGCAAAAAAGGTTATGTGCCTTCAGGGAAACCATGAGCAGATGCTGCTCAATTACATATGCCGCGGTGAGGATAAGGATTTGTTCCTCTTCAACGGCGGACGCGCCACACTTGCATCCTATGGAGTTGGGGAACTGGGGGACGGGAAAGCGATTACCCTTCCCGACAATCACATGGAATTCTTTCAATCACTGCTCCCCTATTATGAAACGGAAAAGAATATCTTCGTTCATGCGGGCCTGAGGCCGGGTGTCTCCCTGGAAGAGCAGAAGTCCGAGGATCTCTACTGGATCAGGGATGAATTTATCGATTCCTCCTATGATTTCGGCAAGGTCGTCGTCTTCGGCCACACGCGCATGGTGCGGCCGCTGATCCAGCCGAACAAGATCGGGATAGACACGGGCGCCGTCTATGGCGGTTTTCTCACCTGCGTGGAACTTCCCCGACAGGAAATATATCAGGTGTAACTATGAAAATAATAGAATGCGTTCCCAATTTCAGTGAGGGACGAGACAGGAAAAAGGTAGAAGAGATAGTCCATGCGGCATCGGGGATCGAGGGCGTCAAAATCCTCGACTACAGCCTCGATGGGGATCACAACAGGAGCGTCTTCACCTTTATCGGTTCTCCGGAAGATGTGAAAAGGGGGGCGCTGGCTGCCTGCAGGAAGGCGCTGGAAGTGATAGACATGAGGATGCATGAAGGCGTCCATCCCCGCATCGGCGCCGTGGACGTGGTTCCCTTTATTCCGCTCATGGATGCTACGATGGACGATGCCATAGAGGTGGCGCACAGCTTCGGGCTCATCTTCGGAGAAGAAAACGATATCCCCGTCTACTTTTATGGGAGAGCCGCCCTGCGTGAAGACAGAAAAGGGCTTGCCCAGGTGAGACGGGGGCAATTTGAAGGTTTGAAAGAAAAAATCGCTGATCCATTATGGATGCCCGACGCCGGTCCCACCCGATTCAATGAACGCGGAGGCGCCGCGGCGGTGGGTGCCAGGAAACCCCTCGTAGCCTTCAACGTCAATCTCGACTGCGACGATATAGGACTGGCACGGGAGATAGCACGATCGATTCGCTCATCCAGCGGCGGTCTTGAGCACGTCATGGCCATGGGGATGATCCTTGCCAGCAGGAAAAAGGTCCAGGTGTCGATGAATCTCACCGATTATGAGATTACCTCTCCCCGCAGGGTTTTCAATGCCATCAGGGAGGCGGCCGCTTTAGAGGGCGTCGCAATTCTTGAGTCGGAACTTATTGGGCTTATCCCCCGAGCGGCCCTGGCAGACACGACGGCCGAATATCTCAAACTGTCGGGGTTCAAAGATGAAATGATACTGGAGAGCCATATATGATTGAGATTAAATTAGCGAGAAGGGAACCTTTCTTTTGATATGTTATAGAGACATAAGAGCGGCACAATGCTGAGAACAAAACTATTCAAGTGGTTTGCCGCATTGGTGATAGCATTCGGATTGATTTCGGCATTTATCGCCGTGCGACTCATAGAGCATGGGGTGGTAAAAGAGGCACAGACGCGTGTCATCTCCGATTTACGTGGGGCGCGGACCTATCAAAAGGGAAAATTGAGTGAGATTCAGGTCGCCCTCGAACTTGCCGCAGACGAGCAACTGATCATCGATGCCTGTGCCGAAAAGCCCCTCCGTGATCGGGAACTGAGGGCGCGGCTCGAAACGGTGAGAAGGGCCTTACAACTCGATTTCCTGACAGTCGTTCAATCGGATGCGAAAGTAATCGCGCGGGCCGCTCCACCATACAATGAGGGGGACAGCCTGTCTCAGAGTAAGGTCCTTAACCGGGCCCTTAAGGGAAATGCCGTCACCGGGATGGCGCTCATGTCCCCCGGGGAACTGGAACAGGAAGGGAAGGACCTGTCCGAGAGGGCATTCATAGAACTTCACGAAACGCCGCACGCGGCACCGAGCACACAAAGGGAAGAAAGGCGCGGCCTGGTTCTGGTCTCCGCCGTTCCTGTCAGGAGTGAAAATCATGTATCGGGCGCTATCTATGGCGGTATACTGCTAAACAGGAACTATCCCATGGTGGATAGTATCAGAGACGTCGTTTTCAAGGATGAAGAATACGAGGGAAGGGCGGCAGGCACAGTAACAATTTTTCTCTCCGATAGCCGCATCGCCACCACCGTCAGATTGGAGGATGGCACACGGGCACTGGGGACGAGGGTTTCACAGGAAGTTTCCGAAAGTGTCCTGAGAGATGGTAAGCGATGGGAGGGACGGGCCTTTGTCGTTCGAGACTGGTATCTCACCGCCTACGAACCGATTGCCGACATCGAGGGTGACATTATCGGAATGTTCTACGTAGGGCTTCTGGAGCGTCCATACAGAGATCTGGTGAAGAACACCATCTATAAGTATATAATCCTTTCACTTTTCGTTCTCATACTGGCCCTTGTCCTGGCATTTTTCCTTGCTTCCCGGATAGCGAGGCCGCTTCATCTCCTTGCCGAGGCGGCCAAAAAGATGAATGATGGAAAACCCTTTCAACCCGTCGCATACAAAAGTGCATCAACAGAGACGCAGGTCCTGATTACTTCCTTCAACGACATGGTGGAAACGCTGGTAGAGAGAGAGGACAATCTTCAGAAAACAAATAAAGAACTTGAAAAGGCGAACAGGGATCTGGAAGTTCTGAATTATGATTACATGGAAGCCGTGGGATTTGTGTCCCACGAATTAAAGAGCCCGCTGGCCGCCATGCTGAACTATGTCTACCTCATGCTGGGCCGGAAATTCGGACCGCTGACGGAGAAGCAGTCACACTATATGAATAATATCAATGAGAATGTGAGGAGATTGCTCGACATGGTACGCAATTACCTCAACCTCTCACGGATAGAGCAGGGAGTATTAACCCCGGCGCGAACAGAGGTCAATCTAGGTGAAGACATCATCACGCCGCTTTGCGATACCTTCAGGGAAGTAGCCGAAAGGCGTGCAATGGTCCTGACCGTTGATGTGGACCCTCGTCTGGTGGTAGCAGCGGACCTGAATATGATTCGCGAGGTCTTTGAAAACCTCGTCAGTAACGCGATAAAATACGGTTGCGACGGCGGCACCATAAAAATCACTGTCGAAGAGTCGGGTGATTTTCTTCAGTGCAGGGTTTTTAACGATGGAGAGGGCATTCCCGAGGAAAAACAGAAGAGTCTCTTTAAGAAATTTTCCCGCATCAATGAGGGAGACCGAACCCACAGAGGGCAAAAGGGTACGGGCCTTGGACTCTTCATTACCAAACACATCGTAGAGGCTCATGGTGGAAGGATAGAGATAGAATCACAGCCCGGGAAAGGGGTTGAAGTCCTTTTTACATTGCCAATGAAGGAAGAGTGATGTATCTGTGAAAAGACGTTTTATGCGGCAGATATAGTTATTTTGATATAAAAACTATGAGGAGGTTTTTTGATGGCACAAAAGATTTTGATTATAGACGACGACCCCGAATTTACCGCTTCGACGCGCGACCTTTTGGAGGCGGAAGATTATACTGTTGTCAATTTTTCCGGGGTGTCGGGAGGGTTGGATAAGATAAAAGAGGTGAAACCCGATGTCATTTTACTCGATGTCATGATGGAGAGCGCCGATTCCGGTTTGAGTACGGCGAAAAAGCTGAGGGACGACCCCGAGACATCGTCCATACCGGTAATCCTCATTACCGGTATCAGTAAGGCGGAATACCTTCTCTCCAGCTATGCGCCCAATGAGGCATGGCCTAATGTAAAGACCTCCTTTGAGAAACCCGTCGATCCTGAATCTCTTATCAAAAAGCTTCGAGAGATTCTCTGATTGGTTTGCACAGAGAGTGCATCTTTGAACAAACTAAGGGAGAGATTGGAAGAGTCTCTCCCTTTTTATATTGCTCGCGCCACTGCCGGCGGGTGGGAAATTGGGGACGTCCTTAAATAATACAATAACGACTCCAGGAGTCAAGTTACTCAACTATTTAAGAATGTTCCCTTCCGTACCCCAACCTTAAAAGTTATATGCAAATTAAACAAACCAACGTGAGCTAAAATGTATTATTTATATTCTGTAACTGGATTGGCATTATTAATTTCTATTATCATAGATAGAAAAAAAACGCTTACAGCGATTAAAATATCCTATAAGAAATTTATTAATATTATACCTGCATTTTTAACTATGCTCATTCTTGTTTCAATCGTTCTCTTCTTTGTTTCTGATAGAATGATTTCAACTTATATAGGGAATAACGACAAGTATATTGGTGTCATCGTAGCTTCTCTTTTTGGCTCCATAGCATTAATGCCAGGATTTATTGCTTTTCCGCTATGTGGTATCCTCTTGAAAAAAGGTGTGAGTTATATGGTATTATCATCTCTTACTACAACTTTAATGATGGTAGGTATTCTTACCTATCCGATAGAGAAGGAATATTTTGGAGTTAAAGTGACTATAATAAGAAATGCAATTAGTTTTTTTATAGCACTTATTGT
>CAYMYS010000070.1:0-13876 GCA_964394725.1 uncultured Syntrophaceae bacterium | reverse complement strand
TGGGGACCCATCCCGCGCTTACATCATCTCCGATAATGTATCCAATCGTGAATGCGGCGTGCAAGGCAGTTATTCCCCTGAGGGGTAAGAAGGGAAGCGTTAATTAATCTTTTTACTGAAGTTAAGGTCTACTTTTTTAATGACTGTTTATGGAAACGCAGAAAGAATAACACCTTCTTCCGTTATCTTGGCGACGTCAAATCACGATGATATTGGAGTGAATGAGTTACGAACTCCATTAAAGAATTATGAGATTGTCTCTGAGTAGAATTTCTTTTTTGGTGAAGTGAGTATAAGAAAAAGGTCTTTTGTGTTTTAATGGGATAATAATCAAACCTTTTTATAGAGTACCGGCGTATATCCAGGAACCAGAAATAAATCGGACAATATGAATCAGATAGTGTTGACAAAATGTGCGGAATAATCTACGATATCTCATATTTTGAGTGAAAGTTGAACCAGTGAAGAAAATAAGATGTATAAGCGCCGCCGCCGCTAGGATCTCAGTCCAGGTGGAGGATGGCTGCGTGTAGCAAAACAAAAAAGCAGTATCGATCGCCGTGGGCTGATGATGGGTGGCCCCTGGCGTTTTCAATATCAGCCCCGGGTCGATTGGCCCGGGGCTTTTCTTTTATTAATTACAAGGGAATGTATGGAGGATGTAATGACAACAGGGAGTAATATTCGATTTGCACGGCGGATGGAGGAGTTGCCCCCCTATCTCTTCGGTATGATAAATAAGATCAAGATTGAAAAACGCTTGAGCGGCGAAGACGTCATCGATCTTGGCATGGGGAATCCCACCGATCCTACACCTGAGGCAGTCGTCAGCAAACTCTGTGATGTGGTTCAGAACCCCAAAAGCCATGGTTATCCCGTTGCAGAGGGATTAAGAAATCTGAGGCGAGAGATTGCACGATTTTACAAGAAAGATTACGGCGTCACTCTCGACAGCAAATCCGAGGTGATTTGTACCATCGGTTCCAAGGAGGGCATTTCACATATGTGCCTGGCCGTCATCGGGCCGGGAGACAACGTCCTCGTTCCCGCCCCTGCATTTCCAATCCACATATATGCCTCCATAATAGCCGGGGGAAATGTGATACGCATCCCACTGGCCTCAGAGGAGTCATTCCTGAAGCGCATTGCCGTGATGTGTGAATCCATAATACCTCGTCCTAAATTACTCATGCTGAACTACCCCCACAACCCGACGAGCACACTGGCATCGCAGGAATTTTTCCGGGAGATCGTCAGGCTCGCAAAGAAATATCATTTCCTCATTCTTCATGATTTTGCCTATGCAAAAATAACATTCGATGGATATGAAGCACCCAGTTTCCTTGAGACTCCCGGAGCCAGGGATGTGGGTATTGAATTCGGTTCCTTCTCGAAATCCTACAACATGGCAGGATGGCGTATCGGATATTGTGTAGGAAATTCTCAGCTTATCGGAGGACTTGCAAAGATAAAGGGATATTACGACTATGGAATATTTTCTCCCATACAGATTGCCGGAATCGTAGCCCTGCAGGACTGTGATTCCGACGTACTAAAACAGGCTAAGATCTATCAACTGAGAAGAGACATCCTCTGTAATGGATTGGAACGTATGGGCTGGACCATTGATCGTCCCAGGGCGGGTATGTATATCTGGGCAAAGATTCCCCAACCCTTTGACAAAATGGGATCGATGGATTTCGTCCGCTATCTTGCAAAACATGCAAATGTTACCATGTCTCCCGGGATAGGTTTTGGAGAAGAGGGGGAGGGCTACGTGCGCATTGCCCTCGTGGAGAATGAACACCGCATCAGGCAGGCCCTGAAACAGATGAGACGCGCACTTGCCGATCTTAAACATCATGAGAGGTTAGAGGCAGAACCCGTTGCTGTGGCCTGACCCCTTATGTCTTAATGCGGATGAGAAGAACGAGGGCTGCGATTCCGAATAATATATTCGCAGTCCAGGCGGCAAGAAGAGGTGGTATCGTTCCCGATCGCCCCAGCGAAAGGGCAAAGGCGAAGACTATCCAGTAGGAAAACCCTATTACAATCCCGGTCCCGATACTCTGTGCGACTCCGCCCCCCCGCTCCTGTCTGAGGAGCGAAAAAGAAAATCCCAGGATGGACAGTATAACGCAGACAAGGGGAAAGGCGATTTTTCCGTGCATATCGGCGAGATATCTGGTGGCGTCGTATCCTTCCGATTGTATCTTAGTGATAAACTGCTTCAGATCCCAGTACCCCATTTCGTCTGCATTTTTCTGGACGATCATGAAATCGGAGGGTTCTTCGGGAAGATCGATAATCGACGATTTTCGAAACACGAGAGAAGGAAAGTCATTTTTCGGGAAGGTTGTAATGAGCAGGTCATAGAAGATCCACGTGCCATCCTTCCATTGTGCCTCCTTTGCATCGATTCTCATCGTCAGTTTCATATTCTTGTCGAGGTAACTGATTCGTATCCCCTTCAGAGTTCCCGTCTCGGGATCGAAGATACTGAAGTTGTAGATGCCATTCTCCCCCCGGTACCAGATCTGATTATTCTTGAATGAGCCCAGCTGTTGCCTCTTCTGGACCTCGATGAGCTTTATGTACTTTGCCTTCTGGTTTGTATAGGGCGTAATGAATTCGCTCAGTAAGAAGGTAAAAGCGGAAACGACAATGGAGACTATGATAACGGGCAAGGCTATGCGGTACAGGCTTACACCATTTGCCTTCATGGCCGTAATTTCACTGTTTTTCGAGAGAATTCCGAAGGTGAGAAGCGATGACAGGAGAATTCCCACGGGAATCATCTGGGATAGTATTGTGGGGATGGTGAAGGAAAAATAGGAAAGTATCTGATAGAGAGTGGCATGATTACTCAGAAACATCCGTATCCTCTCAAAAAAGTCCACAATCAGGTAAAGGCAGATCAGGGAGACGACGATCATAGAGAAGAGCTTTGTAAATTCTTTGAGGATGTAACGGTCCAATATATTCATGCTATGATCTTTCCCATTTACTTTTCACTGCGGCATAGAGGTGGAGTATCTTTTTCTTTGCCGTGGTCATGAATGTTCCCTGCCATAACGCCGGCATTGTTTTTATCAAAGGTGCTGTAGCCCTGTTATAGAGTAATGCAAGTCTTTCACGGTTCAATAATTTCCTTGTATGTGACTTTCGTAGGAGCACTTTTCTTGTGTAGGCGACAGCCATTCGTAGGTGGAGATAGAGTGGCTTTTCCTGAGCCGCCATAATGAGGAGATACACTCCAAGACTACCCAGGATGATATTCGGCGCCCATGCGCCCAGGATGGGTGATATCTTACCCGTTTCTCCCAGGGCCTCGCCGCTTAACTGGAGGACGTAGTAGCTCAAGACGAGAAAGATGCCTATGACAAAACCCCTCGATTTTCCCGATATGTTCCGTGTGACACCGAAGGGGATAGCCAGAAGACCGAAGATGATGCATGAAAGGGGGATGGTGAACTTCTTGTTAAATTCGATAAGGAGTTCCCTGAATACTGTTTTTTCGGGACTGGCGTCTTTCATTTCTTTGGCCAGTTCGAAGAGGGACATCTCCCTGCTGTTCTTGGAAACAATCCCTTTACCCCCCACTGATGCGGAAAGATCGATGGTGACGTCATAGGAACTGAAATCCATCTTTTTATAGGTCTTCAGAGTCGCGTCTACTGTGTGGGTGCTCCCCTTCTGTAATCGTAATGTGACAGATGCCGATCCGGGTGACGAAACGAGATACCCCTTCTGGGCAATTATTGTTGTCGGTTGTTTGTCTATGCGGCTGTCAAAGATAAAGACGCCCTCCATGAAATTTCCATGAATCGGGATTTTTTCCGCATAGAGGATCATTTTTTTGAAATCGTCGTTGAATACCTTCTCCTTGATCCCTATGCTTGCCTTTTGCTTGGCTATATTCATGAGGAGATTCTTTGTGGCAAAATTACCGTAGGGGACAAGGAAAAAGCCCGTCAATGCCGTGATAATAAATGCCATGACCGACGCTGCGCCTATAGGTAGAAGTATCTGGTAGAGACTTATCCCGGAGGATTTGAAAATAGTAATCTCATGGTCCGCCGAAAGTCTGCCCAGCCCGATCAGGATGGCTATGAGCAGCGCTATGGGGATTGTAATAATCAGGAATGAGGGCATGAGATACAGAATAAGTTTGGCCACATAGGATAATCCCACACCCTTGTTGATCATGAGATCCATCAATTGGAGTATCCGCCCCATAAGGAGGACGAAGGTGAATATAAAGAGGATCATGAAAAAGGGGACTGAAATTTCTTTCAGGATATACCGGTTGATGATTGTATTCATATAGTTATTATCTGCGTGGCCTCTTATGATACAGGCTATATAGCAGTAATTCGGCCCAGGTTCAATATTTCTTGGATTGACCTTGTTTTTTAAATCTGTTAGATGTTAGCTTCCAACATAATACTGGCTATTTATGCCGGATATTTGTATATTTCAGAGCGGGGCTTGGATATTCACTTTCCCTGAAATAATCCATTACAGGGCATGTCAAATGTTGAGACCTGACCCCAAGGGGAGTTTATATGATTGATCTTCATACGCATTCAATATTCAGTGACGGCGATCTGATACCGGCAGAGCTTGTGAGAAGGGCGGAGTTCGCAGGTTATCGGGTAATCGGCATTACTGATCACGTCGACCATTCAAACTATGACCTTATCATCCCCGGGGTTGTGCGGGCCTGTGAAAAAATTAATACAGTTTCATCGATTCGTGCCATTCCCGGCGTCGAACTGACCCATCTCAATCCGGCCCATATACCTGAACTGATTGTGGAAGTGAGAAAGATGGGTGCCAGGATCGTTGTCGTTCACGGCGAGACAATCGTTGAACCCGTCATGCCCGGGACCAATCTTGCCGCTATTCAGGCCCGTGCAGATATACTGGCCCATCCGGGATTGATTACGGAAGAAGAGGCACAACTTGCCGCCGAGTATGGTGTATGTCTGGAGGTGTCGGCCAGAAAGGGGCACAGTCTCACAAACGGCCATGTGGTGCAGCGGGCGCGGCAGGCAGGTGCAAAGGTGGTACTGAATACGGACAGCCATTCGCCGTCAGACCTTATTAATAGAGAATTTGCCTGCATGGTTGGAAAGGGTGCAGGGATGACGGAAGAGGAGATTGCCGTCATGTTTCAGAATTCGGAGTCCCTCGCCGTGAAAGTAAGCGGTTAAAATGAAGGCAGTCTTTTTATCCGATGCCCACCTCTTTCGCAGTGAAGATGATGGCTACAGAAATCTCCTGGCTTTCTTCGATTCCCTTGGGACAGATATTGACCAACTCTTTGTGGTAGGCGATTTCTTTGATTTCTGGTTTTGCAGGGAAGATAAGGTATATCCCGGTTTCCGTCTCATGGTCGACACATTGCTGAAGCTTCAGGAAAGGGGGGTGAAAATTTCCCTCTTCGAGGGCAATCACGATTTTTTTCTCGAAGATTATTTCGGCAGATATGAAATAGAGATTTACCCCGACGATGCAATAATGAACCTCGATGGGAGGAGGCTCTTTGTATCTCATGGAGACCTGGTAGATACATCGAATACCCGCTATCTCTTTTTGAGAAGACTTTTAAGGAGCAACCTATTCTATCGTCTGCAGGCGATGCTCCCCTGCCCGTTGCTCTGGAAAGTTTCCGAAATGAGTTCGAAAATAAGCAAGGAACATCTAGCCGCACCAGCCGATGGGATTGCCGATAAGATGGAGGCCTTTTCGGAGGCCAAGTTCCAAGACGATTTTGACGCAGTCATACTGGGGCATTGTCACCGGCCCTATATGAAGCAACGTTCGATGAAGGGCCGTATGAGAACCTTCGTTACGCTGGGTGACTGGATCAGTCACTTCTCCTATCTCCTCTATGACAATGGAGAATTTTCCATGAGAACCTATTCGCGACCCGTTGAAAGTGAAAGATAATCCATTGCTGATGGAAGAAACATCTACTCACAGGAGGTGACATTGATGAATTTCGGTGGCCTGGATGGAAAGTATTCATTCCTTGAGGGGGCCGATTATGTAGTAGTTCCCATTCCCTATGATCTGACAGTCAGTTATCAGTCGGGATCGAGAAGAGGTCCCACTGCCATTCTCGATGCATCTTCCCAGTTGGAGCTCTACGATGAGGAACTCCGCACAGAGACCTGTCGTGCCGGGATACACACACTTCCTCCTATTGAACCCGACGTAAGGTGGCCGGAACAGATGGTGGATAAGATTTGTGGAGGAAATAAAGAAGATTGCGAACCTGGATAAAATTCCTGTTATTCTTGGCGGAGAACACACCGTTACCATCGGGGCCGTCAGGGCCATGAAGGAGAGATATCCCGATATAGCAGTACTCCAGCTTGATGCCCATGCAGACATGAGGGATATCTATCAGGGAAGTCCCTACAGTCATGCCTGTGTGGGGCGAAGAATATGGGAGATCTCTCCTCTGGTGCAGGTGGGTGTCAGGAGTATGTCTGCAGAACGCGCTGCATTTATAGAAGAGAGAGGCATAAAGGTATTTCCGCCCGATTTCAGAGAAGAAAATTCGAATTGGGTAAAAATAATCAGTGAAAACTTTACAAAAGATGTATATATAACCGTCGATCTCGATGTGTTGGACCCCTCAATTATGCCGGCTACGGGGACGCCGGAACCGGGAGGGCTTTACTGGAAAGACATATTGCGCCTCATAAGGGAGATTGCCGGAAGGTGTACGGTGCGAGAGTTTGACATAGTAGAACTTGCTCCCATTCCGGGAATGATTGCCCCGGATTTTACAGCGGCAAAACTTGCCTACAGGGTCATGGGTTATATCAACGGGCGCTGTTCCGCCAGTCCCGTGTTGAAGAAAGGGAGTGTCCTCTAAGGCGATGACCCGGAAGATATATAAGAGAATAGAAAAATGATTGATTTTGTTCCAAAAAGATTGTTTTTTACGAAAGGTGTCGGTTCGCATAAGGATGAACTCCAGTCTTTCGAATTTGCCTTGAGAGATGCTGGCATCGACACTGGGTATCGATTATGATGTTGATACAGGGTGGGATGAAAGAGAAAAAATCTTTAAAATCAGCGGCGAGATAGTCAAAACAAGAAATATTACACAATCCGGGTTTGTAAAGGATAAAGGCTACACAACGGTACTGGCCGCCGCAGTGTTTCTTTTTTAAAAATGATTGTTCGAGTTCTCTTTTTGTTCTTCATCTGGAACCAGGAGATTATAACATAATCTCGATATAGGGGGACGGGACTCATGCTTCTTTTAAAGGAAACCGGTCTTTACATCATTCCCCCCGTAATGGGGTTCGTCGTCTTTACCGTTCTCTCTCTGATTTCTCTGATCAGGGGGAGGAAAAGTCTTACAAACCGGCTATTTGCGGCTATATGTTTTTTCGGTGCGCTGATAAATTGTGACGTTGCCGTCGTGTCCTGCCTTTCCGATAAGACCCTTGCACTCCGAATCGATAGGCTGGTATATCTCTTTTTTGTCTTCAGTATTCCCGTATATATCAGATTCATCCACGATTTCCTCGGAATCACAGGGAGACGCCGGCTGGAAATCACGGCATACCTTTTCAGCCTCGTTATGCTCGTTTTTACACAGACCGACTATTTCATCACGGGACTTGCCGACTATCCATTCGGTACCATCGCTAGGGCCGGTATAGCCTTTCATGTATTTTCAATTGTGGGAGGATTTACTGCTATCTACTGCCTGACAACCCTCTTTGTTGCGCTGAAAAGGGCCAGAGAGAGCCACCGGAAAAACAGGATAAAGTATGTATTAACCGGTCTCGGATTAAGCGCCCTCTTGATCCTCTTAAACTCTCTCACCGTAATCGGTCTTCAGATATATCCCGTCGGCAATTTCAGCTTTGTGCCCGCCATTATTCTTGCCGTGGGCGTACTGAAGTATGACCTCCTCGATATCGGTTCCGTTATAAGGAAGGGAACGGTCTATTTCCTGCTGACCGGTGTACTGACAGTCATCTACGTTTTGATTATTTACATATTCAATATTTTTTTCATGGGCTATGGGGATGCGGGGTCTCTCTTTCTCCCGCTTATCCTGGCACTCCTGATTGTTCTTCTTTTCAATCCTGTAAGGGACAGGGTGCAGGGCCTGGTTGATCAGCTTTTTTACCGGGGAAAGTATGACTACCACAAAACGCTGATGGAAATGAGCGATGTGATGACCTCTCTATTGAGGCTGGACGAGATTACGGGCTATCTGCTGGGTTCGATTTCATCGGCCCTCAGTGTCAGTTCCGTATCTCTTCTGATTTTGGATAGAAAAGGCGCGGGGCCGGAGTTTCATTCTACAGGGAAAGCTGCGACAGAAGAGATAAAGGCGGAACTTCTGAAGGGGAAGGATACGCTGGCAGAGATATTTAGAGAACACAGGGGGGCATTACATAAAGCGTCGGCGGAAAGGATTCTGGAACCAGGTGAGACCAGAGACGGCCTGGTTGATTTCTTTGAAAGGCTGAAGGCCACGCTGTTGATCCCCATGGTGTTCAGGGAAAAACTGACGGGGATCATAGCGCTGGGGGAGAAGAAATCGGGCGAACTCTTCGTCCAGGACGATGTGGAGCTTCTCACCATCCTCGCCAACCAGAGCGCCATCGCCATTGAAAACGCCCGAAGCTATGGTGAACTGGAAGACATGAATGTGAAACTGGAGAAAAAGGTTGCCAAACGGACGGCCGAACTGGTGAAAACGCTGGAGGAAAAGGAGAGGACGCAGCAGGAACTCGTCCGATCCGAGAGTCTCGCCGCCATCGGCCAGCTCGTTGCCGGAACGGCCCACGAGTTGAACAATCCCCTGGCCAGTGCCTCGAGTTTGATACAGACCAGTGTCGAAGAAATAGATTCCTGGGATAGAGACACAAACCCGCGGGATGACGTGGTTGATGACCTCAGATTTTCACTGAAGGAACTGAAACGGGCTGCACATATAGTAAAGAGCCTCCTCGACCTTTCCCGCCAGACACAGACCTATGTTGAGCCCGTTAACATACATGTCGTCATCGATGACGCCTTGCGTATACTCTATAACCAGTATAAGCGACTTGAGGTCACCATTGAAAAGGATTACGACGGGGGATTGCCGGAGATTGAAGGAAACTTCGCCAACCTGGGGCAGGTTTTTATAAATGTAATAAAAAATGCCATGCAGGCGCTGCCTGGAGGGGAGGGTACGATAACATTACTAACACGATACAGGGAAGACAGGGACAGGGTTCACATCGAATGTCGCGATACAGGTTCGGGAATACCGCCTCGAAAGATAGGAAATATATTCAAGCCCTTTTTCACGACGAAAAAACCGGGAGAGGGCACCGGATTGGGCCTCTATATCTCGCATGAAATCATCAAGAGACACGAGGGAGACATTTCCCTTACCAGTGAAGAAGGGAAGGGCTCGGTCTTTACCATAGAAATTCCCTGTAAAAGGAGGGCATCATGATTGGACTCTTGGTTGTAGATGATGAGGAGGGTGTAAGGAGGTCTCTCAAACGGGTACTCGAGCGAGATGGCTACGAGATATCCCTGGCTGAGGGGGGAAGCGAGGCCATCGACATCGTCAGGGAAAAACGGGACAGCATAGAAACGGTAATATCCGACTACAAGATGCCCGGCATTGACGGCTTGGAAACACTCATAGAGATAGGCCGGATCAATCCGGAGATTACAAGGATCATGCTTACGGGCTATGCCACCATGGAGAGCGCCATAGAATCGGTTAATGCGGGGATCGACGGATTTCTGACAAAACCCTTCGAAAACATAGAACTGAAGGCAAAGGTCAGGGAATACAACATCAAGAAGAGGCTGAAGCAGTTTGTTTCGGAAAGCATATACAGAGAACTCCAGCAGACGGGGAAAAATATCACTCCCCGAATAAAGAGGGTCGCCATCCTTTTCTGCGATATCAGGGGATTTACGAAGATGTCTGAACGGCTGAGTATCGATAAAATTTCCACCATACTGAACGCACACTATTTTTCTCCCCTCGACAATATTATCTTCGAGCATAATGGAACGCTGGACAAACACATAGGCGACAGCATCATGGGCGTCTTCGGCGCCCCCTATGCCTATGGAGACGATGCGATCAGAGCGGTACTCTGTGCGATAGAAATGAGGGATCAGATCAATAGATCGAGTGAAGGGACTGCTGAAGAAAATGAAAAAATCTCCCTCGGTTTTGGCATTGGGACAGGCGAGGTCATGGCAGGTATTTTCGGCTCTTTCAGAAAAAAGGAATACACCGTCTTTGGACATCCCGTTATTGTGGCGGCACGGCTCGAAAAAATGGCCAAAGAAAATCAGATATTGATATGTGATGAAACGTACAGGGAAGTGAGCGATGTTGTGAGGGTGGAAAAAATGGGTCCCATACAGTTAAAGGGGATAGAGGGGACAGTCGATGTATATAATGTTCTGGGAAAAAGGGAGAAAATGTCTTGACATTTGGAAGCGATTCATCTAAATATACCTTTCTTTTCAAGTGACGCGGGGTGGAGCAGTCTGGTAGCTCGTTGGGCTCATAACCCAAAGGTCGGAGGTTCGAATCCTCCCCCCGCTACCAATAAAATCAAGGGGTTAGGCAGTTTGCTTAACCCCTTTAATTTTGCCTTGCTACCGTATTGCTACCACTTAACGCAGTTTTTCTATTTTGGTGTCTCTTTAGAAAATTTTTCAATACAAGAAATTGCTACTGTAGGGTTAAGACGCCCATTGGGGGGGAGGTATAAGGGCCATAGACATGCCCACTACTGACATATAAGCCCCCAATTTCCACAGGGTAATCTTTTCCTAAAACGCTTTTAAAGATCGTTTAGAAGCAATAACAGGCTGCAAAGTTTCATCGATGACGTTCATAATAACTTGATCAAGGGTTGGAATGAGGTGTGATCTTTTAAGTATATTTGTATTAAGCATATCCACAGGTACATCCATGAGATGCTCGGAGCAGAGCTCGTGGTGCGCGATAACTCCTATTTCACCTGTCTCAACATGGATGAGTTTAAAGTCTACATTAAGAACTGCAAGCGGTAACGCCATGCCATCTCCGCCCCTATGTATCGATTGCACTAAATAACGACACGAGTTAACTTTGCCAAACAAAATTGCGTCTGCCGCGACAAGTTTACCAATTTGAACGGCTTTACGTTCATTAACTACTCCGCTCAATTGAAATGCCTGTTCATTTAGTATGTCTTTTACATAGATGCGATCGATCATTTTAAACTGGAAGGATTTCACAAGATATGTTGTAATTCTATCGGCAATTACTTCGCCGTCATTTTGATAAGGATACATCTGCCTGAATGTACCGTTGGGGAATGGTGGAGACGGCAAGGCTGTAAGTTGAGATTTATCCGAATTGTCAAAAGGTAGTACTGCGATAGATTGTATTTTCGCCAACACCGAAAGATTGATCGCAACATCGGGGATTGGTTTCGATAAAGGTAGTATAGTCATTTTAAGGGGACTGGGCCCGGCACAACCGGTTACTAAAAAAAGTATGAACATATAAAAAGCTTTCCTCGTAATACCCTTAATAGTTGTCACGATATTCCTCCGAGTTAACCTGCGTGTTATTTCCTAATATTCAGCAACTTTGGATCATCTTGTTGAATTGTAACACTTATTTGCTTCCCGGTATTTGTTCCAAAATAATCGCTTGAAGCGGCAACCATAGACGGTAATACAGCGCGCAAATCAGCACTGCAACCACCTAGTTTAGTAGTGGTCTTCCATAATTGCAATATCCCATTTGGATCTTTCAGGTCATAAGCTTCTAATATCAGGGTTGTTATGAAGGTTGTTATTTCGATGGTTTGGGTTGTGGGGAGCTTGGCAAACCAGATACCACCAATAGGCATGGCCATCGCCCCAGAGTTTGTATAGGTATGATAACTCTTTTGGGGTGCACTCATTCTATAACCGAGGTAAATAAGAATGTCGGCATTTTCCTTGCTATCTGTGCGAATATACTTTTTTGAAGATAAGGCATTTTCTATATATCTGGCAACCTCTTGAAATTCCAAATCTTTATCGCTTATGTTTTGCATTGCTGATTTTATGATATAAGTCTTACCCTTTGAAGGAGCATTGCGGGCGGCTATGGAATCAACTGCCATAGTAATGCCTATAGGTGCAAGTGCCGTTGTTGCACAACCACTTATAAGCACAGCAATTATGGTAAGAAAGACAAAGGATAATCCAGAAACTTTAAATCTGTTCATATTAGCTCCTGATAATTAATATGCGAAACATGCTTTTTACGATAAAAGGTAGGGGGAGTACATGGGCCACGGATAGTTCTACTAATATTATTCATGCTGCATTTTACCACAAAGTCCGGCGGAGCGAACGGTGTAAAAGGCGCTTCGCGTCTCTAGGAGGCTGTCCGAGAATAGCTTTTTTGTGAAATATGCACTCGTAACCCATTGATATTATTGCCCCTGAATTCACCAAAATGACAAATATGTGAGTTCTCGGACAGCCTCCTAGGCAATAGTCTGAGTCCGACCCTCGACCCATTTTTTCTTACTTCATTCCATTTCATAAGCACCGAAGATATAAGAATTGCCGCCCGCTTGTGGTCGGGAAAGCGGTCACTTCTAAAAATCCGGCTCAATCACAATATGTTGTGATCACACAAAAAAAGGGAGGGGGGGACAAAATTGTTCCCAATTTGGTAAACATTGTGAAGTTAAAATTTTAAGCCGATACCAGTTCTAAGCCCCCAACCATCTCCAGTTAATTGGCTTTCGCAGTAAAAAGTGAAGCCTTCAGTTATCTGATCAGGTCCTGGTGCAACGTCAAATTGTGCTCCGACATACCCGCCCCATGCCGAACCCTCTTCGAAGTCTGTGGAAAAATCTTCAGATGCTCCATCTACAGTACCCGTAAAATCAAAATCACCCTTTATGGTTTGGAAAAATGGGCCGCCATAAACTGAAAATTCTTTTGTCACTTCAATAGTTGGGCCAATAACAATTTGCGCTTCGATCACGCTCGCCTCTGAAGAGATTGATACATTATGCCCATTAATGGTATACGCTTCCTTTCCAAAATCAATTTCAGTCCAACTAATTTGAGCTAACGTTCCCCACTTAACTTTTCCATTGTTTGATTTAAAAAGTGATGCCTTCATCCCGCCTCCAGCGCTGACACCACTTCCGCTTCCGATATAACCGGCAACATTATTTATATTGTCGTCCTTATCAGGTTTCACATTAGCACCACCTAATCGCAAAAATATTTCCCAATTATCTGATAGACCTGTACCGATATTCAAAAAAGTTTTATGCACGTCAACATTTTTCACAGTGCAATCTACAAGGTCAAGTACGGGGATACCATCAGCTTCCATGTCCATTTTAGTATAGGCATATTCAATATTGGTTCTCCATTCCCCTTTACTTAATCATGCTGTCGGAGTCCCCATCGGGTCTAAAGCGAGGGCGGGCGAAGCTGTTAACGTAACAATCGTCAGTGCAATACCTAAAAACAACATTTTGTTTTTCATAACATTTCCCCTTTCTTAAAAATGATAAATTTTTACCGTCTAAATTGAATTGATGGAGCAATTGGTCATTTATCAAGGGTTTATGCAGATCTGTATAACACTCCTACAACAACGTCAGACACGCACAAAAAACCCCGTCACTGTGTTGTGTGAAACGGGGCATGTTTTCTGGTCAGATCATAATTCCCTCTTTTTACAATAAGGATTAAGACGCCTGATATTGATTTTACATCACAGAACAAACACGAGTTTCCCTCTGTGCCAATGTAAGTGAGACACTTCCCCCCTTGGAGTTTAGAGTAT